>CAMOVW010000197.1 GCA_946627725.1 uncultured Clostridia bacterium | reverse complement strand
CAAATGACAATAAGGAATCGCGTTGCGGGCGGTTCTGAGGAACCGCGCTACCATTTTATCGCTACGCGTTATAGAAACCAACCAAAATGCGGATACACAGATATTTGCAAACGGCAAACGGCGAACGGCGAACGGCGTTTATCGCGCAAACAGCGCGATAAATTATAATTTGAGAGTTTTCCCGCTCTCTCCGGGGATTCTCGCAAGTGATGGCGACAGCAGATTACGTTCTCTTTATACCGTGGGGGAGGGCATTTTCTTTCCTTGACAAACGTGGTTGCAGGTGATAAAATTATAAAGGTTAACTATGTATATCAAAAGGATTGATTTTAACGTATGGCAAATATCCTGATTACCGGCGGCGCCGGGTATATCGGTTCCGTTCTCACCCCCATGCTGCTTGAAGCGGGGCACGACGTTACGGTGCTCGATTCCTTTTTATATAAGCAGGCCTCTCTGATCGATTGCTGCAAATACACCGCGTTTCATATCGTAAACGGCGACGCCCGTGACGCGGATACCCTGAAACGGCTGCTGCCGGGCAAGGACGTCATCATCCCGCTGGCCGCCATTGTGGGTTTCCCGGCCTGCGACAAAGATAAAACTGCGGCGGTATCGGTGAATCAGAACGCCGTTGAACTGCTGCTCACCCTGCGCGATCCGGCGCAGAAGGTGATCTTTCCCTGTACCAACAGCGGCTACGGCCTCGGCCAGGGGCAGGCCTACTGCACAGAGGATTCTCCCATTTCGCCCATCTCTCTTTACGGAAAAACCAAAATGGCGGCGGAAAAGGCGGTTCTGGAGGCGGGCAACAGCGTCACCTTCCGGTTCGCCACACTGTTCGGCGCCTCCCCCCGTATGCGCACCGATCTGCTGGTAAACGATTTTGTTTACCGCGCCGTGTTCGACCGCGCCCTGCTTGTTTTTGAGGGCAGCTTCAAGCGCAATTTCCTGCACGTGCGGGATGCGGCCCGCGCTTTTATGTTCGCCATGGAGCATTTTGACGAGATGCAGGGTCAAACCTATAACTGCGGGCTGAGTACCGCAAATCTTTCCAAGCTGGAGCTGTGCGCGGAAATCAAAAAACAGCTTCCCGCGTTTCAGTATATAGAGGCGCCCGTAGGCACGGACCCGGATAAGCGTGATTATATTGTTTCCAACGCAAAAATCGAGGCGTTGGGGTATCTGCCCCAGTACTCGCTTGCGGATGGGATCGCGGAGCTCACCAAAGTATACGCGATCATCAAAAACTCATTTTACGGTAACGTGTAATATGGAATTGCTGAAGGATTTAACGCCGGATTTCGTATTTCCGGATCACCGCGGCCTGCTGGTGCAGATCTGCCGTGAGGGCTATTCGCAGGTAAACGCCGTGTTTACCAAAAAAGGCGCGGTGCGCGGCAATTTCCATTACCATAAAAACACCAAAGAAGCTTTCTTTGTGATATCGGGCAAGATCCGCGTGCACGCCGAAAAAAACGGCGAAACCGAAACCCGTGAATTCAAGGGCGGCGATATGTTCCTTGTGGAGGAATACGTGCGCCACAGCTTCGATTATCTGGAAGATACCTATCTCGTGGGCCTTTATACCCACCCGGTGGAAAACCCGGACGGCACAAAGGACATCCATACCGATTAATACGTCCCACCCGGAAACGGAGAACCGATGGAGAAAAAAAACGTCTATCTCGCGCAGCCATCATTTAAAAATGCAAATTCCGTGTCCTTCCCTGCGGCGATCGGCGCGTTGGCTTCCTATGCCTGGAGCATTGCGGAGATCGACGGTTATTTCACATTGAAGGGGATCCTGTTTCTGCGCGAAAAGCTGGCGGATACCGTAAACGGGCTGATATCGCCCTGTGTGTTCGGTTTTTCGTGCTATATGTGGAATATCGAATATAACAAAGCGTTGGCGCAGCGGGTGAAGGCGGCCTATCCCGATTGCCTGATCCTGTTCGGCGGGCCCCAGGTGCCCGAGGATGATTCTCTTTTGCGGCAGTGCCCGTTTATCGACGTGCTGATCCACGGGGAAGGGGAACTGCCCTTTGCCGCCGTGCTGCTGGCCGTGAAAAACGGTACCCCTCTTCGTAATATCCCGGGGGTGTCGCTGCGCGAAAACGGCGATACCGTGAACACCCCAACGGAAAAATGCTGCAAGATCGATTTCCCTTCGCCCATTACTTCCGGGTTTTTTGACCGGCTTGTGCGCGAGCATCCCGATCTTGAATTCACGCCGCTGGTGGAATCCAGCCGCGGCTGCCCGAACCATTGCGCCTATTGCAGCTGGGGCAGCAAAGAGACCGGTATGCGTCTGTTTCCGCTTGAGCGGGTATACGGCGATCTTGAATGGCTCTGCGCCCATAAAATGGAGTACGTGGGGTTTGCGGATTCCAACTTCGGTATGTTTACCCGGGATGAGCAGATTGCGGATAAGATCCTTGAACTTCATCAAAAAACCGGGTATCCGAAAAAGTTTCAGGTGTCCTACGCCAAAGATTCCGGCGAGCGGGTGTATCGTATTACCGAAAAGCTGAACGCCGCCGGGCTGGATAAGGGCGTTACGCTCTCGTTTCAAACCATGTCGCCGGAGGCGCAGAAAAACATCGGCCGCAGCAACATGGATATCGAATACTATAAATTCCTGCTGCAGAAGTATGGCGAGGCCGGTATCGTCACCTATTCCGAGCTGATCCTCGGTTTGCCCGGCGAAACGGTGGAGAGCTTCATCGGCGGCATCGAGCAGCTTCTGGAATACGGCCAGCACGTGCAGATGATGATCCACCTGTGCGAGTGGCTGCCTCTTTCGCCCATGGGCGAAAAAGCCTATCTTGATAAATTCAACGTAAAATATATCCGTATCCCGCTGAACCAGCCCCACGCCAATCTCAACGAATCGGAGGAAGTGCCGGAGTATTCGCGGGTGGTCACCTCCACCTATTCCATGACGCAGGAAGAATGGAAGCAGGTAACGGTGTTCGGCATGTGCGTTCTGTGCTTCCATCACCTGGGGCTGCTGCAGCTGCCGGCGCTGTACCTGTATTTTGAACAGGGGGTAAAATACACCGATTTTTACGGCGCGCTTCTCGAATATTTTCTCTCAAAGGGTAACAGCGTTTTTAACCGTATCGAACAGCAGCTGAACGCCATGCTCTCCGGAACCTCCGGCGCCGTGATCTATGATGATCGCTTCGGTACGGTGAGCTGGACCTTTGAAGAATACGCCTTTTTATCTACCGTATATGAAAAGGACGGTTTTTACCGTGAGATGGATTCCTTTTTATCCCGGTTTATCCCCGATAACGGTTTCCGCGCCGAAATGCTGCGGTATCAGTCCTTTATGGTGAAAACCGTAGGTAAGCCCGAAACCGTATTCGACGGCGATTACGATTGGAAAAGCTACTTTCTCTCGCTGCGGCGCAACCGCCCCGCACATCTGGAAAAGCGCCGTGTGCGCTACGCTGTGACGGATGAAAACACCTGCGCTTCGTGGCCGGAATACGCCCGTAAGGTGGTCTGGTACGGCCGCCGGGGCGGAAAAAACCTGTATACCGCCGAAATAAAGGAGCTGTCTGCGGATGAATGAAAACTACAGCCTGTCTATTGTGATCTGTGCGGTGGATGAAACCTTTTCGCTGGAACGAACCTTTCAAAAGCTGGACGGATACGGCGGCGCAGACGAGTATTTGTTTGTGCTTTCCAAAACCTGTACGCCGGAATGCCTTGCCACGGTGGAACGCCTGTGCGAACGTGCGGATTGCCGTTGGATTTACCAGAGCGCCACGGGGTTCGGTAACGCGATGCGGGATTCTTTTGAAATCGTGCGGGGTACGCATATCGTGATATGGAGCGCCGATGAGGCCACGGATACTTCTTCTTTTCCCCAAATGCTGCGATTGTCTAAAGAAAACCCCGATATGATCATTAAGATCAGCCGCTGGATGCGGCCGGACGGGTTTGACGGCTACGGCCGCCTGAACAAATTCCTGAATTATATCTCTCAGCGGGCTTTCGGGCTGCTGTTCCGTTCCGATTTAACGGAGTTTACCAATCCCACCCAGATCGCACCCACGCCACTGTACCGTAAGATCCGATGGACTCACACCGGGTTCGATTTTCTGCCGGAGTTGGTGTTCAAGCCGCTGAAGCTGGGTGTGAAATTTATTGAAGTGCCCACCAAAAACGTCCCCCGGGAAGAAGGAAAATCTCATAACACCTTCTTTTCTCATATTTTTTACTACCGCACGATTTTGGAGGTCTTTTTCACAAAGAAAGAGAATCTGATCAAGGAGACATGAACGTGAAAAACGTGTATTTCGTCCTCGCGAATAAGTCATACGGAAAAGCGCTGTATTTTCCGTATGCCTCCGGCTGCCTTGCGGCCTACGCCTGGGCGGATGAAGAGATCAGAAGCGAGTATAACCTTGCCGGTTTTATTTATAAGCGGGATGATATCCCATCTGCGCTGGAAAAGCTGAAGGATCCCGCTGTTGTGGCCTTCTCATGCTATATGTGGACCATTGAGTACAATAAACTGCTGGCCGCCGCGCTGAGGGAGAGATATCCCGATTGCCTCATCCTGTTCGGCGGGCACGAGATCTCGCGGCAGAGCGACCTTTCTGCCTTTCCGTATGTGGATCTGTTCACCTTCGGCGAAGGGGAGATCCCTTTCAAAAAGCTGCTGCTGGCGGTGAAAAACGGCGGCGATCTTACAAGCGTGCCCAATTCCGCCGTGCGCACGCCCGGGGGGATCGTATTCACCGAAAAAGAGACCTATACGGCGCTGGATTACCCCTCTCCCTATACCTCCGGCGTGTTCGACGGCATCATTGCCGAAAACCCCGGCGTGGAATTCGACGTGACCATTGAAACCAACCGGGGCTGCCCCTATATGTGTGCCTATTGCGATTGGTGCTACACCCCCAAAGTGCGGGAATTCCCCATGGAAAAGGTGAAGGCGGAAATCGATTGGTGCGCCGAGCATAAGGTGGAATACATCTATAACGCGGACGCCAATTTCGGCATCCTGAAGCGGGATTACGAGATCGCCCAATACGCCGTTGAGGTGAGCAAGCGTACCGGCTTTCCGCAGGTGTTCAACGCCTGCTACGCCAAAAACAGCAACGACAACGTTTTTGCCATCTCCAAGCTTTTATACGATAATAAAATCAACAAAGCCATCACCCTTGCGTATCAAACGGTGTGCGACCGGGCGCTGAAAAACGTGAACCGCACCAATTTTACGATGGACGCGTTTGCGGATCTGGTGGCGCGGTATAACGAATACGAGATCCCCACCTATACCGAGCTCATCATGGGTCTGCCCGGCGAAACCTACGACAGCTTCTGCGAGGGCATCTGCAAGCTGATCGAAGCGGGCCAGCACAACGCCATGACCGTTTACGGCTGCCAGGTGTTCCAGAACGCCCTGATGGGTACGAAAGAATACCGCGAAAAGTTCGGCATCGTTACCGCCCATGTGAAGCAGGGCAGCGTGCATTCCTCGCCCCTGCCCCCCGGCGAGATCCAGGAATATACGGACCTTGTGATCGCCACCAACGATATGCCCTTTGACGATATGATCCGTTCGCTGATGTTCTGCACCTGCGTGCAGGGCTTTCACCATATCGGTATGCTCAAGTGCTTCGCCATTTATATGCGGCAGGAGATGGGCATGCCCTATATCGAGTTTTACCGCGCGCTGCTGAAGTATATCTACAGCGCCGAGGGTACCTTTATCCACCGGCTGTTTCAGCGGTTCGAGGCGGAATGCCGCGATCTCTCGCACGGGGAATGGACCTATGTGAGCGATGAGTTCGGCGACATCGGCTGGTATTACGACGAAGGCCTGTTTATGGAGGTGGCCAAGCATTACGAAGAATTCTGGCGCGAGATCCCGCCCTTCCTCGCTTCTTTGGGGCTGGAAGCCCGTATGCTGGAGGAACTGAGCCGCTACCAGAAGTTTATCATCCGCCTTACGGATCAGGAGCACGTAACGGCGCATTTCGATTATGATTTTACCCCTTATTTCCTCTCCGCGCTGGAAGGGAAACAGGTGCCGCTTGAAGAGAAGGGCAACACCCTTGATATCGTGATCCCAAACCCCGTTCACAACTGGCACGATTACAGCCGCAAGGTGATGCTGTTCGCAAAAAAGAAGAGCGCCACACTGCTGATCAAGGATCTGCAGAACATTGTTACCATCACTTACGATTGACGCCGCCGGTATGAAGAATATTTATCTCGTGCAGATCAACGACTTTTACGGCTCCGGGCGTAAAAGCACATATATCCCCTATGCGGCGGGGTGCATTCAGGCCTACTGCATGCAGGATGAGATCATCGCCCGGCAGTGCAGCTTCGGCAAAATCGTGTATTGCCGCGATCATATCCCTGCCATAGTGGAGCGGCTGGCTGATCCCTATATGGTGCTGTTTTCGTGCTCCGTATGGAACACGGAATTCAACAAAGCGCTGGCGCAGGCGATCAAGGCGGCGCATCCGGGTTGCTATATCACCTTCGGCGGGCATCACGTATCCTCGGACAGGGCGTTTCTGGCAGAGCACCCCTACGTGGATTTTGTGGTGCATAACGCGGGCGAAGAACCCACCGCCGCGCTGCTGGGTCGTCTCCTG
>CAMOVW010000196.1 GCA_946627725.1 uncultured Clostridia bacterium | reverse complement strand
CACACGGGCAGCGGCAGAACACCGGCATGTGGACGGATACCTTTGTATACGCCGGTACGCCCGGCGAAACAATGCAGATCGCCTGCTATACCAACGCCGACGCGGCGGAGCTGTTCCTGAACGGCTGTTCGTTGGGCAAAAAACCACTTGCCCCGGCGGATCACGGGCGCGCCGTATGGGAGATCCCCTTTGAACCCGGGCGGTTGCATGCGGTCGTATCCGGCGCGGAGGACGTGCTCTGTACCCCCGGAAAAGCCTGCGCCCTGAAGCTGCTGCCGGACGTAAACTGTCTGCCTGCGGACGGAGAGCGCGTTGCGCAGACAGAGGTGTGTCTGATCGACGAAAACGGCAATATCGCCGCTGCCGATGATCATACCGTATACTTCCAATTGTTGGGCGACGGCGAGATCCTTGGCATTGAAAACGGCAAAGCCGACGATCTCACCCCCTATGCCGCGCGTTACAGAAGCACCTTCCGCGGCAGGGCCGTCGTATACCTGCGCACAGGAACCGTGCCGGGGCCGCTGGCGCTTTACGCCTATACCGAAACAGGGCTCTCCACCCGCGTTTCCTTCCGGGAGGCGCAGAATGAAGCCTGAGATCCGTATTTACGCGCTGGAGCTTTCTCCTCTGACATCGGAGGACGTTTTTCGTTATTATTACGATCAGCAGCCGGTCTGGCGGCGGGAGAAAACAGATACGCTGCGGCGTACCGCGGATAAGATCCAGTCCCTCGGGGTGGGGATCTTACTGCAAAAAGCGCTGCCGGATAAAGATCTCTCCCTTGTCCGCTTCGGCGACGTGGGCAAGCCCTATCTGCCCGGGGAGCGTATCCGGTTCAATCTCTCCCACGCCGGGAATTGGGCTTTGTGCGCCGTAGGGGAAGCGGAGCTCGGCTGCGATATCGAGCGCATGACGGATTACAGAATGAATGTGGCGCACCGTTTTTTCTGCCCGCAGGAGACCGCCATGCTGGAATCCGCCCCCACGCCGCAGCTGCAGCAGGATCTGTTCTTTCGCCTGTGGACGCTGAAAGAGAGCTATCTGAAAGCGGTCGGCAAGGGCCTCACAAAGCCGCTGAATTCCTTTTGCGTCACCTTCGGGGCGGAAAACCCCGCGCTGCGCGGCCTTGAAGACCAATGGCTGCTGCGGGAATATGACGTCGCCCCGGGGTATCGCTGCGCCCTGTGCGCCGCCGCTCAAGCCGTACCGCCGGAAGAAGTGGCCGTTATAACGATATAAATTTACTGAGAATAAGAGGATCGGTTTATGGATTATCCGAATACGTTTATCTGCGCCGGCAGCGATTTTTCCACCTTTACGCACTTTGTGCCTGCGCCCTATATGCGCCGTTCTTTCACCTTAACGCGCAAGCCCCGCGGCTGCCGCCTTTGGGTGACCGGGCTCGGTTTTTACCGGGTGTGGGTCAACGGCAAAGAGATCACAAAAGGGCTGCTTGCGCCTTATATCAGCAACCCGGATCAGCTCGTTTATTTCGACCGGTACGATATCGCCCCTTATCTTACGGCAGGGGAGAACGTGCTGGGCTTTCAGCTGGGCAACGGTATGCAGAACGCCCCCGGCGGCACGGTGTGGGATTTTCAGAAAGCCCCGTGGCGCGGCGCGCCGAAGCTGTGCTTCGCGCTCGATCAGGGCAGGCGTCGGCTGCTGGAATCGGATACGTTCGTAAAAACCGCCCCCTCGCCGGTGCTGTTCGACGATCTCCGCTGCGGCGTGCATTACGACGCCCGCAAAGAGATCCCGGGCTGGAACCGGCCGGGATTCGATGATTCCGGCTGGGCGGACGCGCAGATCGCCCCCGCGCCGAAAGGGCAGAAGCGGTTATGCGTGGCGCCGCCGGTCCGCCCCACCGGCAGGGTACTGCGCCCGGTTTCGGTGAAACCGGCGGGTATACGCCCCGGTATGGAGCCCCACCGGCTTGTAAGGGATATCCCCGGCGACGCGGAAATGTCCCGTACCGGGCTGCTGTTCGATTTCGGCGAGAACAACGCCGGGTATTGCCGCCTGAAGATCAAAGGCGAACCCGGGCAGAAGATCGAGCTGCAGTTCGCCGAATTTGAAACGAACGGCGATATCGATTATACCAATATCAATTTCTACCCGGATGGCTTTGCCCAGCGGGACGTATATTATTGCGGCGGAGAAGAGGAGGTGTTTGAGCCTCCCTTTACCTATCACGGCTTCCGCTATTGCCTTGTTTCCGGTTTGTATCCCGAACAGGTTACTCACGACGCGCTCACTTACGTGATCTGTTCTTCCGATCAGGCCGTAACGGGCGGCTTTCGTTGCTCCGACGAAACCGCAAACACGCTGTATGAGATGGCGGAACGTTCAGACCGGGCGAATTTCTTCTATTTCCCCACCGATTGCCCCCACCGTGAAAAAAACGGCTGGACCGGCGACGCCGCCCTGTCTGCACAGCATATGCTGATGACGATAGACTGTGAAAAAAGCAATCTGGAATGGATGCGGTGTATCCGCGCCGCCCAGAAGCCGGATGGCAGTATCCCCAGCATAGTGCCCACGGATGAATGGGGGTATCCCGGCTGCGGCCCTGCGTGGGATGCGGTGATCACCGAGGTGCCGTTTATGACGTGGCTGTATACCGGCAACCGGCGGATATTAAAAGAGAACGCTGCCGCCATCGATCGGTATCTGCGCTATGCCGCCGCAAAACGAAACGCCGAGGGGCTTGTGGATTACGGCCTTGGAGATTGGTGCCCCGTGGGCGGGCAGCAGAAGGTGTGCACGGAGTATACCTGCAGCGTTTCTCTGATGATGAGCGCCTTTACCGCCAGCCGCATCTTTCATATCCTCTCTCAAACGAAACGCCGCGGCGACGCAGCCACGCTCGCTTTGGAACTGAGCGCGGCGATCCGCAGAAAATATATTGATTCAGATCGCTGTGTTGCGGAAAGCGGCTGTCAATCGGCGCAGGCGATGGCGATCCGGTCCGGATTGTTTACGCCGAGGGAATGCGGGGCGGCAAGGCGATATCTGGTTCAAAGCATACATGAGAACGGCGATTTCCTTGACGTGGGTATCCTTGGGGCGAGAAGCCTGTTCCATGCGCTTACACAGGCGGGGGAGGCAGATCTTGCTTATCATATGATCACCCGGCCGGAATACCCCTCTTACGGTCATTTTATTGATGTGGGCCTCACCGCCCTGCCGGAATCCTTTGAGGTGGGGTCCGGGCACACCGACAACGCCAGCGCAAATCACCATATGTTCGGCGATATCAAGGGCTGGTTCATTTCCGACGTTGCCGGGCTCAACTGGGGTGGTATGCTTACCGGATATAATGAACCGCCCTGTTTGTTTGTGCAGCCTCAGTTTATAAAAAAGCTTACCTTTGCCGAGGCGTGGTTCCGCTCGCCCGTGGGGGAGCTCGGTGTGAAATGGGAACGCCGCAGTGATGCGATTCTGCTTACGGTTACCGCGCCGATGGATCTCTGCGTTAAGGTTTGCCTGCCTGCGGGGTGGCGACTGAAAGAACCCGCGCCCGAATACGGCGGTTTTATTGCGGTGGCGGAACCGGATAACTGATTTTTATTAAAATAAGAAAGATCCCGGATCAACCTTTCGATTGATCCGGGATCCCTTTTCATATCAGTCGGTAATTGCTGCCGACAGCAATGTTTTCTGTTATTACCAATGCTGTGCGCCGCATACGCAATACTGGTTTCTCTTAAACAGCTTGTTGAAGAAGTTTATGATCCTCCAGATCACTTTCAGAATGCGGTTGTTGGTATGGCACATATGCGTGCAGATCACGGTGCCGCAGGTGTTGCATTTACCGTCGCCGTTGGTGTCGTGGTGGCCGGTTGCGCCGATCACCTCGTTGTAACTGCTGTCGCAGCGGGTGCACTGATAGGTGCGCACGCCGTTGGCGGTGCAGGTGGGGGCGAGGGTCGTGCTGGCTTTATAGCTGTGGCCGAGGGCGTTCTTATAGGTATCGTTATAGGAAGCGCCGCACATGCCGCAGATATGTGTGGTGTAGCCCTGCGCCGTGCAGGTGGGGTTCGTAACCCTGGTGGAGCTGTAGTTATGGCCGTTCATCGCGCAGTACTGTGCGGGAACGATTACGGAAAGCGTAATGCTTACGGTGATGGGATTGTAGTTCGCCGTGTCTGCGGGCGTATACACTGCCTGATAAGAGGCGGTGCCTACCGCGCCGAGGGTTGCGTTCGGGTTTACCCACTTCCATCCTGCAGGCAGGGAAGTCTCGCTCAGCTTGTGGCCGGTCACACCGTAAACGGAGGGCGTTTCAACAACGGGATCCGCCTTTGTAACGGTAACGGTAACGGTCACTTCTTCGGTCAGGTAGTGCTCGGTATCGTCGGGCGTGTAAACCGCGGTAAAGCTGTTGGTTCCGGCTTTGCCCACGCTCTGAGTCGCGTCCTTCCAAACGAAGCCGTAAGGCAGGTTCACGCTGGCAAGGGTGCTGCCGTAGGTGGCGGTAAGCCCTGTGGGCGTTGTGTAGTTGGAATCCTTCTGCATCGTATTGAATACGGCCGTGTAGGTCACGTCTGCAACAGCGGCGGAAACGGCGGGCGTCCAGCCGGCAAACTCATAATACGCTGTGGCGGTGCAGGCCTTTGCGGTCTCGCCCTTGAAGGCGGGCATATCGCCGTAGGTATAGGTTTCGGTGGTCACGGCGCCGTTTACGTCCCAGGTCACGGTGTAAACGTCGGGCGTGTAAACCGCATTCACTTCGGTATCCTTATCCACAACAACGCCGGTAAGATCCGTATTCCAAACGGGTGCGGTCTGGGTGTAGTGCTCTCTTGCGGGTACGGCGGGAACCTCAAAGGTACTGCCGTAGGTCACGTCGATCACGATGTCTTCGCTGCCTTCCGCCTTGTAGGTCACGGTGTAAACGTCGGGCGTGTAAACCGCGTTCACAACGGTATCTGCAGAAATGGCGGTGAAGTCAACGTCGCCCCAGGTGGGAGCCGTCTGCGTATAGTGATCCTTTGCGGGGATCTCGGGGATCTCGGTAAGGGCTTCGCCGTAGGTCACTTCAACCTCGGCCAGCGTTTCGCCGTCCGCCACAAAGGTAACGGTGTAAACGTCGGGCGTGTAGGCGACGTAGAGTTCCGCGTCGGCCTCAACCGCGGTGAAATCGAATTCGGCTCTGTCGCCAAGCAGGTCGGCGGTCCAGTAGGGAACTGCGCCCGCGTAGTGGTCCTTCGCCGGGATCTCGGGGATATCGGTAAAGGCTTCGCCGTAGGTGGCGGTCTTTGTAACGACCTCATCCAGATCCATAAAGGTAAGGGTGTAAACGTCGGGGGTATAAACCGCGTTCACCGTCTTGTTTTCGGTGATCGGCGTATCGGTGAGATCGGTATCCCAAACGGGCGCGGTCTGCGTATAGTGCTCTTTTTCGGGGATCGCCGGGATCTCGATGGTATCGCCGTATTTTGCGGTAACGATGATATCCTCGCTGCCGTCCGCCTTAAAGGTGACCGTGTAGGAATCCTTCAGCATGGAGCCGGTATAGGTCAGCTTGGTCACCGGGAAGGTGGAACCCTGCTGCGTCCAGCCGGTGAAGGTGCGGCCGTCTCTGGCTTCGGGGGTAAATTCGGGGATATCGTCGCCGGTAAGCAGATAGAATGCGGTGGTTTCGGTTTCATCGAGATACTCGTCGTAAAGCTCATAAACCACGGTGTAGGTATCGAACGTATCGGTAAGCGTGAGTACGTCCGCTGCGGTCTTGTCTATGGCGCTAACAGCAGTCGGGTTCACGGTCTTGCCGAGAATCTCGTTAACAAACGCGATCTTGTCGCTTGCGGCGGCGTATTCCTTTTCCGCATAACTGGGCATCTTTTCGGCGCTGTCGCGTAGCTCGGTGGACTGATTTGTGATATCGATCACTATCTGCAGCTTCTCGGAATAATCCTGACCGTAGTAAGCGGTGGAAAGGCCGTTCAGCAGGATGCAGTCGTTCGCAATCGATACGAAAGCGCTGTTGAGCTCAATGGTGAGAGAAACAACCGTCATCTTGTTTTGCATCAGCCATGCGAGTTTCGCTGCTGTGGTGGTATTTGCGCTGTAACCCTCAAGATATTCGCCGAGCGTGGGCATAAGGCCTTTGCCGTCGGTGTTTTCGCCGGTATAATCTGCGCCTCCGATCTTGGCAAGGTTGGCGCGAATGTTGCTCAGATACATACCCAGCGCAGAAGACTTGGAGTACTGATAGAATTTCTGCTTGATGACCGCCTTGTGTTCGTTCCAGTCAGTAAGCAGATCGTCGTAGGTGGATACGAGCGCGTCGAACGCAGCGACCTCATCCTGAACGGCTGCGGCGGCAAGATCGTCCGCGTTCGCAAGATCGTTCGAGAAGGCCTCGTCCAGCTTGAGCGCGCAGGCGTAGGTGACGGTTACGGTGTGGCTGTAGGCGTTTTCGGCAACCTGCGTAGCAACGGCTGCGCCGTTTTCGAATTCATACGCATTTCCGTCCACGGCTGCGGCTGCAGGCGTAAGCACGGCGCTGAAGCCTGCGGGAAGCGCGATTTCGGTATCTTCGGCGCTGATCGTGACGGTATCCTCCGCCTTATTGAATTCCCAGGTAAAGGCGGGATCGTCAAATACGGCGAGGAAGCGATCGGCTGCGTATTTCGCGGCGTCGGCGTCCACAA
>CAMOVW010000195.1 GCA_946627725.1 uncultured Clostridia bacterium | reverse complement strand
CAGCAAAAAAATTTCACTTTATAATTTGTCGCACCGAGCGACAAATTATAATTTATCATCCTGTCCTCCACGTTTTTCCTTTGCTTCCCGCACGGTTTGCATCATGTCGGCGAAGGCTGCGGCGGCTGCGGCGGCGGTTGCGGGGCCGGGGGAATTGGTTTCTTCGTAATGGCGGCGGCCGTAGGGATCGACGCCCTTTTCCATGTAGGGCAGCTGGGGGTGCAGATAGAAATCGTTGGGCGGGATCACGTAGCCCAGCTCATCGTTGGCAAGGCCGAACACCAAAAGGCGGTCGTCACCGGCGATCTCAAGCAGCGTGGGCGGATTTATTTCCGGCCCTTTGCCGGTGGCGGAGGCCTCTTTGGGCAGCGCGCCGCCGTAAACCAGTTCGGGGAAGAATTCCCCGGGCAGCAACAGCAGCGGCAGCCCGCCGATCTCCATATAAGTAAGCTCCGATTTTACGGCGGCGCGGCCGTCCGGCAGGCGATAACGGTCCACGCTGATGATATTTGCCATAGCTGCCACGGCGAGCAGGGCGTTTTCCACCGGCACGTAAAACTCCTGCCGCATCAGATCGATCTGCGGGGCAAGGGGCGTATCGTTTTGTATCGCGGCGGCGTATTCCCCCAGCCTGCGGCCGATGGCGCGGGTATTTTCAAGCAGGCGGTGCTCCTGCCGCAGCAGGTCTTCGTTTTCCACCTTCATGCTGATCATGCCGCCCACCGCGCCTACGGCGAACACGGTCTCAGCGCCGGATGCCTTGCGGATATACTCCCGCATATAGCAGGGATAATCGGCGCTGACCAGGCTGTTGCTGCCCTGCAGCGATTCGCAGTGGGCCGCGAAATTGAGGAACCAGATCTCCCGCGTGCCGTCCTCCGGCTGAAAGCGCAGCCGGGTGAGCATTTTGGAGTAGACCTCCGGCGTGCGGATATCCTCCTGCAGGTCCGGGACCTCGATCTGCCCGTAATACAGCCGCCCCGGGCGTCGGTCGCGGTACGCGGCAAAGGCGGCCTTTTCGGCCCCGTCAAAGAGCAGGTCCATAAATTTGGGATCCTTCCCCGTGCGGGGCAGAGGGCCCCACAGGCCCACGGTATCGATACCGGCGTGGTCGTGGGTACACATCACGTTTATACTGCGGCAGCCGGTTTGCAGGCGAAAGGCCGCCAGCTTTGTTTTCAGCGCGTTTACGTCCTTATTCAAAAGCCCTACCGCGTCAACGGCAAGAAACAGTACGCCCCCGCGGCGGGAGCCGTCGTCCAGCCATAAGGCGGACACGTACTGCGGGTCGATCACGCCCCGGGCAGGGTTGTTTTCACTGTAGCCGGCGATATAGTACACCGCCCGGTCGATATCCTCCGGCAGAACGGCGGCCTTGCCGAACCCGGCGATAAAGCGTTCGCTCTTCGGCGCGGGGATATGATCGAAAGCGGCTTTATCCGGTTCCACGGCGGGATTTTTCGCCGCGCGGCGCACGCTGAACGCCGAAGCGCCCCGCAGGGCTTTGCCCAGCATGGAAGTCCATATGCTCATTTTGCCGGCCTCCCCAATTCCAAAGAATCTTTCAGCGATATAAGCCCCTGTATCACCGCGCTGCCGGTACCCGCCCCCAGGCTGATCAGCTCGTGATAATGGCCCACGAAATCGCCCATCACATAGTCGTTATCCGGCACGATGTAGCCGATGGCGTCGTTGGCAAGGCCGAAGGCCGCCACCTCGGGGCCGAACGCCTCGGTGAGCGGCGGGTACGGGAAATCCCGCTTGCGGAAGGAGCCCGCCGCCGTAAGGGACGCGCCGCCGTAAAGCAGATCCTGGCAGAATTCCCCCGGGACCAGCACGCAGGAGAAGCGGCGGCCCAACTCCAGATACCCCACCTCAACGTTTACGGCGTAAGAGCCGTCCCTGCGGGCGATCACGTCGTAGGCCACAAGGTTCAGCTTGCCCACCAGAATGATCAGCGGGTTGGTGACCGGCACGGTCACCTGCCGGATGCGGATATTGAGCAGCGGCGGTACGGGGGTCTCTTTGACCGGCGCCCAGCCCTCGTACCACAGGGTATAACCCCCGCCGCAGCGTTCGGCGTCTGCCGTATCGGCGGCGATCTGCGCTTTATCGCACAGGATGGGATCCGCCTCGATCTCGGGTACGGTTTTTGTGAGGGCGAGGGTGATGCGTGCCAGCTCATGCCCGTAGCGGACGGATTGCTCGTACCGGCGGGCCATGGAAACGTTGTCGTTGCTGAGTTCCCGCCCCATATAGATGGCGCAGATGGCGCCGTTGATAAACAAAAAGTTATACCCGGCCTTGCGCATCAGCTCGTCCATGTAGTAAATATACTCGCCGCACAGCTCCCTGCCGGTGCCGGAGCCGTCCGTGGTGGGCAGGCCCGCAACGTCGGGATGCGCCGGGAAAGAGGCGATCACCGTAGGCCGGGCGGCGGGATCTTCCGGCGTGAATACAAAGCGGTACAGCGTTGAGGAAAGGGCCGTGGCGGAGGGCCGGTTGCGGTTGGAAAAATAACGCGCGTCGATCTCTTTTTTGGCAAAGGTAAGTACGCCGGGGCGCAGATCGCGGATCGCCCGCAGCATCCCCTCGCCGATCCTGCGCACCAGAAGGCGCATGAATTCCTCATCCGCGCCGGGCAGATAGGTCCCCCTGCCGGTGCGGTTCTTTTTGAAATTGCGCAGCAGTTTTTTGCCCGTGGCGGTCCACAGCCCCTGCGTATCCACGCAGGAATGGGCGTGGGTAGAGAATACGTTTACGGTGCACAGCTTCTCATCAAGCCCGCTGTAACGCAGCTGATCTTCCAGATGCCGCCGGATGGCCTTGATATGCCGGTTGCCGAGGCCGATGCAATCCACCGTGGCAAACAGAGAAACGCCCCTGCCGCTGCCGTCGTCCAGCGCGGCGATGCGGCACATCATTTTATCGATGATTCTGTTTACTTTGTTGTTGAAGCCGTTTTCAACGGTCAGGTAGCCGCCCAGATAATAATCGTGGGTATCGATATCGCCGGGGGTGAGATCCACGGCCGCGTACCCCAGCCGCCATTTGGCCTTCGGCGCGGCGCGGCGCAGCCACTTTTCGCCGCCGGAATAGAAGTAACGGGCGGCGCTGTGATCTTCCCCCACAAAGCCCGGGCCGTTTTCCAGCCGCGCGGCGATACCGCCGAGGCCCTTTGTGAGCGTTTTTTCCGTAAAGCGGACGAATTTTTCATCGGTAAAAAAAGACATCTGGATGCGCTCCTTTCACGCGGCGCGCGGCCGCGGGATTTGGTGGTGGAGAGGGGAATATGATTTTAATCTATCGTTTTATTCCGGTCGCAGCGTAATCACCTCATAATGGCAATGCGCCTGGGTGCGCAGGGGAACGCGCCAGCCGCAGGCGCCGGCGCTCACGTTCATCACGGCGTCGGCTTCGGCATAATCGCCGTAATTGTACCCGATTAAATTATAGAGCGCGCCAAGAGGGAAGAGCTGCCCCGCGTGGGTGTGGCCCGAAAGCTGCAGATCCGCCCCGCAGGCGAGATTCTGCCTGAACTGCACCGGCTGATGGTCCGCAACGATCAGGTATTTTTCCGGCGCGGGGTTGGTCAGCGCGGCGATATCCGCTCTGCCGTCGCCCTCGGTGATATCCTCTCTGCCAAGCAAAAGCAGATCCGGCGCCAGCTCTGCGTATTCATCCTTTAATATGATCACGCCGTTCGCCGTCATTGCGGCTTCCAGCTCCTGCTGTGTGAATTTTTTTCCGCCGGCGTATTCTGCGTGGCCCTGCCGGTCGTGGTTGCCGTAGAGGTAATATACCGGCGTATCGAATTCCCCAAACAGCCGGAAGGTTGCCTCCATCTCTTCCTTTGTGGTGTAGTCGTCCACAATGTCCCCGCCCAGTACGGTCGCGTCCGGGTGCAGGGCGTTCACTTCGGTAAGGGTTTTCTCCGTAACGGAAAATGGCTGCGCGCTGCCCACGTGCAGGTCGGCGATAAATACGATCGTATGCTCGGTTTTCAGCTTATCGGAAACGTAGGTGTGGTAATTGGGCGTTACCACCTCCATATTCACAACGCCGTAAATAAGAAACAGCGCGCCGCACACAAGGCTTGCGGTTTTAACAGGGCCGAAGCGGCGTTCCTTTTTGCGGATCGCGTAAATCACGCTGCAAACGGCGTCCGCCGCAGCGTCCGCCAGCACCGCCACGTATGCCGCCATCATAAAGGGCTGCGCCGCCCGCAGCTGTACCGGCCCCGCCATGGGCAGAAAAGCCAGCAATACCGCCAGCAGCAGCTTTGCGATGATCACCGCGGCTCTTATGCCGGGCTTTATGTTTTTTTTGCGTAAAAGAAGCTGTACCGCGGTGAGAATCGCCTCGGCCAGCAGAAACCACAATGTGAAACCAACAAAAATACCCATATGTTTACCTCGGTCTTGCTTTTTGTATCCGGCGTACCGATCGAATGCCGATCCGGTCCGCCGGAGCTCCTTTATAATATAATAACAGATTACGCAGCAGAAAAAAACACCTTTTTATAATCATTTTTTATTAATAATGTAATTTATCAGTGCTGATATCCGGTATTTTTGAATAACGGCGAAAAAAGTAAAAGATATTGACTTTATTTTGTTTTTGTGATAATTTTGTTCTGAAATAATACGATATAAAACGGAGCGGCGCAAAATGAACAATCACGATCTCAACAACTTCTGGCAGCAGTACCACCGGGTGATGGAAGTATATGAAGCGTATTCTGCGCAAACGGGCCTGTCGGGGCAGGAGCTTACGGTGCTGGATCTTGTGAGCAGAGAACCCGGCTGTACCCAGAAGCGGCTGTGCGAGCTTACCCGTATGCCGAAGCAGCAGGTAAGCCCCATCGTGCGCAAATTCGCTTCCGACGGTATATTTGAACTTCGCCGGAACGAGCGCGACGGCCGCAGCAAGCTGATTCTGTTTACCGATAAAGGCAAGGCGTTTGCCTCCCCCTTTTTAACGGAACTGCAGCTGAACGCCTCTGCGGCGCTCACGGATGCGCACGCCCATACGCATACGTCCGAGGATGGGGCCGTGATCACCCATTCCCACGCCCACGGGCATGCCCATACCCATGAAAACACAAAAGCCGTTATGGATCGCCTCGCCAAGGCCATCGGCCATCTGGAAAAGGTGCGCGATATGGTAGAGCGGGGGGTGGATTGCAGCGAGGTGCTGATCCAGCTGGCGGCTGTAAAGGGTTCCATCAACAACACGGGAAAGATCATTCTGAAAGACCATATCGAACACTGCCTTGTAGAAGCCATCGAATGCGGCGATATGGCCACCGTGGAAGAACTGAAAAAAGCGGTGGACCAGTTTATAAAATAAAAAAGATCCGTTTGCCGGGCCAATCCCGACATACGGATCTTTATTCTTATTTGTGCTCAGTTCTTTTTGAGCTTTGCTCTCACGGTGCCTTTGGGGTCTTTGATCAGCAGCGCCACGATCCAGATCACCAGCGCCAGCGCGATCACCGACAGCCCGAGGAACGCGTCGTTCACCATATCGGCGATCTCGGGGGTGAAATACGCCGCGCCGAGCTCGGCATATTCAAAAATCGCGTCCACAAGCCACATGATGGAAGCACCCCAGAACATCCAGCAGAGCAGACCGAGCATCATTTTACCGTCGCTGTGTTTATACCAGACGGCGGTAACGATCACGGCGGCGAAAACGGTAAGCAGCAGCGTCATGTTCAGGCCTCCGCTTTCTTTTCCAGCGGCCGCTTCTCAATGGCGTAAGAAACGGCAACCATTACCGCCCAAACAACGGTAACAAGAATCGCCATCGTAACGCCCACGGTCGCCATCTCGTGCAGCATATTGGCAACCGCTCCCGCGCCCTCCGTTGCCGCGGTCAGGAATGGGAAGAAGGGTACCACCTCGCCGTGCCACAGGTGCTCAAACGCAAGCAGCGCCACGCCGCCCCAAAGCAGGCCGGCAAGCCAGAACAGCTTTCTTGAAAAACCGGTTTTGGGCCGATCTTCGCCCTCGGTGTGATCCGCGCCTTCGATCACGCGAACCTTGGTCTTGTTCATCTCATATCTTCTGAGAAGCAGCGCAGCGGCGGTAATCACGATCGCCTCGGTGCCGGGAACAACAAAACATGCCATAATAAAAAACCTCCTTTTTTTGTTATTATTATACCGTTCCGCAGCCTTTCCCGCAAGCCCCGAGGGGGGATAGGATTTAAGTAAGAAGTAAAAGTGAATAGTGAAGAAGTGTACGCTGAACGAATAAAACCGGTGCAGCCTGCATAAGCTTACATTGGTGATATAAAATGAAGATCCAATGGAAGAAACTGCTTGTAAGCCTGCTGCTGCCGCTGGCGGTGGGCGGCCTTTCCGCCCTGCTCACCCGCAAGGGGATGCAGGAATTTGAATCCATGGCGCAGCCGCCGCTGTCGCCGCCCGCATGGGTGTTTCCGGCGGTATGGACCGTACTGTATCTGCTGATGGGGTTGGCGTGCTATCTGGTATGGACCGCGCCGCGCCGACCGAACAACGCCCTGTTTGCCTACGGCATGCAGCTGGTTCTCAATTTCTTTTGGACGCTGCTGTTCTTCGGCGTAAGAAACGAGCTGCTTGCGTTCTTCTTGCTGCTTTTGCTGTGGGCCGCCATCCTGTGGACCCTCGTCCTGTTTT
>CAMOVW010000194.1 GCA_946627725.1 uncultured Clostridia bacterium | reverse complement strand
TAAATTATAATTTATCGCGCTGTTACTATTGCGACAAACTGCAATTTGGCAAAGACATGGGGACGGCTTCTATGTCTTTGAAGTTTGAATTGACTTGCAAGTCGGAATCAGTAAAAGACATAGAACCGTCCCCTTGTCTTTGGCACGCTGAAAACTTCGCAAATCTCATTGCGGCAGGCGAAGAAATTATCTTTTATCGGTTTGAAAAAGCTGCTTGATACGCACCGACCGTCAGACAAGGGGACGGTTCTATGTCTTCGTGTCGGCTGCAAACTTCGGGCGTTTATGTGATGGGCGAAGACATAGAAGCCGTCCCCATGTCTGCCTACCTGACTGCGCGACAAACTGCAACTTGTCCCTCTTCCGCAAAACCCCGCGAAACACAAAAAAAAGGCTTGCTTTTTCGGCAGGTCTTTTCGTTTGGCGGGAGTCGGGTTTATTTGAGATACGTCTGCGCGTACTGCACCAGAAGCTGATACATCTGCGCTGCGCAGGCGGGGTCCTGATCCAGATCGTGGCCGGAATTGGGGAAGATCACAAAATCGTGGGGCACGCCCTTTTCGGCAAGGGCCGCCTCCATTGCAGCGGCGGTATCGAAGGGAACGATGGCATCTTTTCTGCCGTGGCCCAGCACGGTGGGAACGCTGCCGGTACGCACCTGATACAGCGGCGAACAGCCTTGCAGCGCGTTGATCCACGCGGCGTACTGCCCGGTTTTGTTCTGATATTCCGCGGCGGTAATGTTCATGCCGGTGATCCAATTTGTAAGGGTGAGCAAGGCCGCCGTATCGCCCAGCTGATTCTGCTCAATAAATGCGGCGGAGGTCAGATCTGTGGGGCCGCAGTTGCTTACCACGGCAACCGGGGCGATGGGCGCCCCCTCCGCGTATTTGTAGGCGTAAAGCAGCGACATATGCGCGCCTGCGGAGGAGCCGGTGAGCAGCGCCTTATTCAGCTGCACATTCTGTTCGGCGGCCAGCGCTTTGATTTTGGCCAGCGCGGCGGAGATATCCGCCATCAGCGCGTCCATATGAACGGAGGCGGAAACGTAACGGTAGTTGATCGCTGCGGCGGCGTAGCCCATTTCTGCGGCTGTTTTCAGGGCGCTCCGGTACTGATCTTTATTGCCGGAGATCCATCCCCCGCCGTGGATGAAAAGGATCAGGCCCTTTTCGCCGGAAGCGTTCTCGGGGAGAACAAGGTCCAATATCTGCCGGGCGTTGCTGCCGTAGGCGTAATCATAAAAGATGTTTTCCGTGGGATTGGCGGGCGTGGGTGTGGGATCTGAGGGTTTCTTTCCGCCCGAGAACAGACCGGAGAAAAACGCGATGATCGACATAAAGAAGGCGATGATTTTGGAAAAGAATGACATTGGTATACAACTCCTTTCTGCTGTTCCACTCTCATTTTATCGAAATTGAAGCTGAAAATCAATCGCGGAACACAGCATTTTTTTCATGAAAGTTTTTAATATGCGGCTGTTTCAATCAACATTCCCGTAAAAAACCAAAAAAATCGGCCTGCCGGTGAGGGCAGGTCTTTTTTACGCGGCAAAAAAGATCAACGATCCGCTTTATCGGTTTTGATGCGCGGCGGCCTTGAGGTGAGGGTGTGGGCCGTAACGCCCGCGATCACCACCGCGAAGCCCGCAAGCGCCAGCGGGCCGGGCATTTCGCCGGTGACCAGCCACACCGGGATAGGGTTGAAGATGGGCTCTATGGTGAGCAGGAGCGAAGTTTCGGTTTGCTCCAGCCGCGCGCAGCCCCGGGAATAGCACATATTGGCAAACCCGTATTGAAATACGCCCAGCACCAGCACCCAGAACAGGGTACGGGCGGAGAAATCGAGATTTTTATCGAAGAAGAAAAACGGGAAGCACACGGCAAGGCTCATCAGGTTGCTCAGCATCACGCCGCTGCCCGCATCCGCCTTTTCATCGCTGAAAATAATGATCTGCGCCGCAAAGGTAACGCCGCTGGCCAGCCCCAGCAGATTGCCCAGCAGGTTGCCGGGGGCAAGCTCATCCGCAAACGACAGGGCGCACCCGCCGAACACGCACAGCGTGATCAGCACCTGACTGAGCCGGGGCCTTTTTTTCTGCACCAGGGCGGTGTAGAGGAACACCAGCACCGGGGCGGTATACTGCAGCACAATGGCGGTGGCCGCGGTGGTCAGCTTGATGGCGGACATATACAATATGCCGGTAAGGCTCTCCGCCACCGCGCCGAGCAGCGTTTTTCGGTTTACCCGCATCCGGAAGCTGCGCCGCGAGACGGCCAGGATCACCACGCTGACGGTGCACCGCGCCGCCATAATGCAGAACGGCGACCAGGGAATGGATTTTACGCACACCCCCGCCAGCCCCCACAGCAACGCCGTGAGAACGATATAGATGCGGCCGATGTTTTGGTTGGAAAGCTTCATACGGGTGGAAAGATGATCTCAGTTTTGCGAGTGAGGAGTGAGGAGCGTTGAGCGTTGAGTGTTGAGCGTTGAGCGTTAAACACAAACCTCTCCCTATCCCACGATCAGCGCGATCAGGCCGGCAAAGGCGAGAGCCACGGCGAGGAGTTCGCGTTTGGCAGGTTTTTGCGGGGTGAAGAAGCAGATCAGGGTGGAGAGGATCATCACGCCGCCGGTGACGAAGGGATATTGGGCGGAGGCGGGCAGATGCTCCAGCGCGATCAGCAGAAGGAAGTTGGCGAACCTGTTCACCGCGCCGTAGGCAGCCATATCCGCCGCCGGACGAAGGGAGAGCTTACCCGTTTCACCCTTTACAAAGGGCAGCAGCAACGCGCTGAGCAGTACGCCCGCCGCCGCGCTGAGCACCGAAAAGCCCGCCGCGCTCGTTTTCGGCAGGTCCGTTGCCTGAAAGATCTTTGAGAGCACGCCGCTCATGCCGTTGAGCACAAAGATGCCCGCGTAATAAAGGTAAGCCCTGCGGCCGCCTTTTTCTTTTTTTACCGTAAGGGCCAGCGCCGCCGCGGTAAACACAAAGCACAGTGCCTTGCCCACGGTGAGCGCTTCGTGATACACCGCAAGGCCGAGGATAAAGGGCAGCACCATGCCCCCCAGCATGGAGAACACCGAATACAGCGACAGGTTGATCACCGCAAAGGCCTTCAGGCTGCAGTACAGGAACAGGATGCTGTCCAGCCCCACAAAAAAGGCCATCATGCCCGAAAACGGGGTAAACTCCGGCCGGAAACGGTTGATGATCAGCAGCGCCAACAGCCCGGCGGCGTTTGTGCCGAGCGAAAATACCACCGCCGCCTTCGCGCTGCTGCCGCAGTGTTTCTGAAAGCGGTCGTTGAACCAGAATTGCAAACTGAACATCGCCACGGCGGCGAAGGTGAGGAGATAATATTGCATGTTTTTTCACTTTACGGGGGATGTGCGCCTGCGGCGCGGGAGGATGCGCCTGCGGCGCGGGGGATGCGCCTTACGGTGCGGGAGTTTGCGCCTGCGGCGCGGGAAAGTTACACAGCCTGTGTTATTATCCGGCGAACGGAGTAAGCACTCCCTCGCGAGCGAAGCGAGCCCCTCCCGCGAGCGTCAGCGAGCACCCTCCCAGTGAGCGTCAGCGAGCATCCCCCTGCGTACGGCGTCCGGCACAAGGCTGCCGCCGGTGGCCCACACGATATGGGCGGCGGTTTCCGGGGCGGCGGCGCCCATGGCAAGGGCGTGGAAGGCGGCGGCCGCGCTGGGCTCGATAAACAGCCCCTCGGCGCACCAGAGCGCGTTCTGATATACGGGCAGGCGTTCGTCCCGCACGGTGGCGCAGCCGTTTACAAGGCGGCACACGGCGCGGCACACAAGGCCGGAGCACCGCCCCACGGCAAGGCCGTCCGCCTGCGTTTTACCGCTGAGGCCGATATCCTGCACGCTGATTTTTTCAAATTCACCGGTAAGCAGCCCCAGCGTTACGCAGGGGGCCATGGTGGGTTCCGCGAAAAAGCACCGCACGTTTTCACCGAACAGGCGTTTCAGCCCGTAGGTGACGCCGCCGGGCGCGCCGCCCACCCCGCAGGGGATATACACATAAAGCGGATGGGCTTCATCCACAGCCACACCCAGAGAATCCAGCTGCGCCTTCAGCCGCCGGGCGGCGGTGGCATAACCGAGGAACAGATCTTTGGAGTTTTCGTCGTCCACAAAATAGCTGGCGGGGTCCATTGCGCTTTCGGCTCTGCCGTTTTTCACGGCTTTGGCGTAATCGCCGGCATATTCCGTTACCGTTACGCCGCGGCTGCGCAGCAGGGCCTTTTTCCAATCCTTAGCGTCCGCGCTCATATGAACGGTTGCCCTGTACCCCAGCGCAGCGCTCATTATGCCGATGCTCATGCCCAGGTTCCCGGTGGAGCCCACCTGCATTTTGTAATTGCCGAAAAACGCCCTGGCCGCAGGGGAAGCGAGCCGGGTGTAATCATCCGCCGTATCCCGCAGCAGGCCGTGGGCAAGGGCGAGATCTTCGGTGTGCTTCAGCACCTCGTAAATGCCGCCCCGGGCTTTAACGCTGCCCGCCACGGCAAGCTCGGAATCCCGCTTCAGAAACAGCCGCCCGGGCAGGGCAAGGCCCCCTTCCCGCAGCGCGGCGCGCATACGCGGGATCTCCGTAAGGGGCGATTCGATCAGCCCGCCCGTGGCCGCCGTTTCGGGAAACAACCGCAATATCAGCGGGGCGAAGCGGCGCAGACGGTTTTCCGCGTCGGTGATTTCGGCGTCCGTATAGGGCAGAGGGCCGGGTTCGCCGCAGCGGGGATTGACCCAACATATTTCCTCCCCCGCCCGCATGGAATCGAGCAGGGGAGAATTTTTAACCAATGGGCTGTTCACGTTTTATTTGAAAGAGAGCAGCGAGGCGATCTTTTTGAACAGATCGAAGACCCAGCGGAACACCTTTGCCTCCGCCTGCCAGAAACGTTCGCTCAGCTTGCTTGCGCTGCCGCCGGCGGCGTTCTCTTTGCCCGCGCCGGGGTTCTTGCGCTCGATATCGTTGGAGCGGAACACGCCGTTTTCGGTGTATTTCACCACGCGGATGGATTTATCGCTGATACGTACCACGCCCAGGGTGAGGGCGCTGGTGGAGGTTTCGGTATCGCTGTTGTTTGAATAACCGGTATAACCGCAGTTGGTATAGGTAAAGTTGAGGGTCTCGTTCGTATAGGCGTTTTCACCGGCGGTATCGGGGCGCGGCACGCGGATGGTTTCGCCGGGGCCCATAAAGTTTACGGAACCGCCGATATAATCGTCGTAATTGCCGGAGTGCTGATGGCCGAACAGGAACACGATATCCAGCGTTTTGCCCGCTTCGTTGAGCACGTTGAACAGATAAGAGGCGTAAAGGTTATCGGCGTACATGGCGCGGTCCGTATGGTGCAGGGGCAGGTGGGTCATCACCAGCACCGGGCGCATATCGCCGGAAGAGATCATGCCGTCCAGTTTTTCTTTTATATCGGCGGCCAGCTTTTTGATGCACTCGCCCACGCCGGGACGCATGCCCTGCAGCCAGGGGAAATCATCCTCGTTGATCACGTAGAGGCAGTAAACGCCCATATCGTAGAACCCGGTTTTCGCAAAGCCGGAAGAGGGATTATCGTGGTTGCCCTGAATGCAGATCACTCTGTCCTGATCCGCATCGGGATACACGGCGGTGAGCTGATCTTTGATCTGGGCTTCGCCGGGCACGGCGTAGTCGAACAAAACTTTGGTATAATCGCCGCCCACCAGCATGGAATCGGGCGTTTCGAGACCGTCGTTTTTCATTGCGGTAAGGAACCTGCCGAAGCGGTCATACGCCGCGGTGCAGGTATCCTGAAAATCGGAGCCGGTAAGAATACTGGCATAGGCGTTATCGTTGAAGGGGGAGGCGGTAAACGCCGGGACCGCCACTGCCAGAACCAGTACGGCGGCGATGGCAAGCGCAAGCAGTTTTTTCACTTTGTTTGTCATAAAGGGTCTCCTCTCGGTATTGATTCAATTATCAATATATCATGTTTTTTTCCTGTTTTCAATAAGAATTTTTGAATAAATGTAATTTGTTTTTATACATCTCTGCGTGTTTCTGTGTTTGACAATTGTTTTGCATATGGCGTAAAATATAAGTATCCATTAAAAACTGTAATAAAGGAGCGCTGATATATGCGTATTTTCTCTCGCAGGCTTCTTGCGGCGCTGCTGTGCTGCCTGATGCTGCTCTCCTGCTGCTCTGCGGCTTTCGCGGCTGTTGCCCCCCATGCGAACGGTTCGCAGATCCCCATCATTCTGATCGGCGGCGACGGCACCGCCCTTGAGGACGCCGACGGCAACGAGGTGTTCCGGTTCATCAACCTCTCCGGCAAGAAGCCGGATCCCGATACGCTGAAAGAATCCGTACTCAACGTGGTGAAGCCCCTGCTGATACAGGGCCTGCTCACCAACAACTTCCAGCCCTATTACGACGCCCTTTACAACGAAGTGGCAGAGATGTTCAAGGACGTGCTTCTGGATGAAAACGGCGAGCCCCAGAACGGCATCGGCATGAAGCAGGAGTTCAAAGACCGCATGGCCAACAGCCTGAGCCGCGACGCCCGTAAGGAAAAGGGCTACTACGGCCAGCACGATTATGAATTCTGGTACGATTGGCGGCTGGATCCCCTTGCCACCGCGGACCTGCTGAAAGATCATATCGAGGC
>CAMOVW010000193.1 GCA_946627725.1 uncultured Clostridia bacterium | reverse complement strand
TTCACGCGCCGTAAGGCGCAATTCATTGTTATAATTTTGCGCGCAAAATTATAATATTATTAATCTCATCTTCACGGCAGCCGTACCTCGCTGCCGGCGGGCAGAGGTTTGCCGAAAACGGGGGTTTTGCCCAGCCAGCGGATGGGCTGCACGCGTATGCTGCGGCCGTTCCAGCCCGTGCCGCTTTCAACGTTTGCGTGGTATACGATATAGTCTGTGTCTTCCGTGTGCAAAAAGGAACAATGGCCGGGGCCGTAGGCGGTATCTTTTGCTTTGAATACCGGCATGGGGCATTTTGCCCAGTGCTTTTTATTTGTGATATCGCCGCCGGAAAAGCGCAGCATGCCCAGGCAATAGTCGTCCGTCCAGCTGCCGGAGGCGGAATATACAATATACACCGCGCCGTCCTTTACCAGCGCGGCGGGACCTTCGTTGATGGCCATGCCCTTCTTTTCCCATTTATGGGTGGGCTCGCTCAGCAGATACCGGTCTCCGTCGATCTCGGTGGGGCTGCCCATATGGGCGATATACAGGTTCTGCTGCCCGTCGGTATCGCCCTCCCAGCCGCTCCAGATAAAGTACAGGTCGTTATCATACTGCAGCACCGTGCCGTCGATGGCCCAGCGGTCGGTTTTGTCGCAGAGTTTTCCCACCATTTCAAAGCTGCCGGTAGGGTCTTTGCCGCGCAGCACATACATGCGGTGGTTTTCGTTCGCGCCGTCGTCCGCCGCCACGTATATATACCACATGCCGTTCAGGTAATACAGCTCCGGCGCCCAGTAGTTTTCGCTCCACATCGTGCCTTCCGGCGCCCGGTAAATCACATTCTCTTCCGCGTCCGTAAGCCCGCTCACCGTATCGGCTTTGCGCACCGCCACGCCGTTGCCCACAGAGTGGCAGTAGTAATAAGCGCCGTCATACTCCGTATACCAGGGATCCGCGCCGCCCTGCAGCGGAAGAAGGGCGGGGGAGCCGCCCATTGCCTGCTTTATTGAAAGGCACTGCCCCAGCAGCGTAATAAACAGCAGATGTACGGACAGAAAAAATGCCGCCGCAGTATGCATGGCCGATCAGAAATAATAAGAAAACGCGGTTGCTCCGAAAACGATGGCGAAGATGATGGAACCGATGATCGCAACCGCCTGCAGCACAATGGATACGATCGCGCAGGTACGGCCGGTGGTTGCGTCGGACGCATGCATCCCGTTGCCGATGCGCTGGTACTCGTTATATTTTACAAACGCGAGAATAATAAAAACAATGGGAACAACAAACAGCGATAAAATACCGAAGATCTTGCAGTTCTTTGCGGCGTCCTCACCCGGGTCGAGCATATAGTTCATTTGCGAAGGATCGGTTTGGTATCCCTGCTGCTGATAACCGTTCTGATACGCCTGCTGCTGATTATACGGCTGCTGATAGCCCTGCTGCTGATATTCAGGCTGCTGGTATCCGGGCTGCTGGTATCCGGGCTGCTGGTATGCCTGCTGCTGATACTCGGGCTGCTGGTATGCCTGCTGCTGATACTCGGGCTGCTGGTATGCCTGCTGCTGATACTCGGGCTGCGGCGCATTGTTCTGTGCGGATTCGTTCTGAACGTTCGGGTCGTAGTTGTTATAATTATCATCCATGATTGATTTTCCTCCCTATATTTTATACTACCATTATAGCCCCCTTTTATATATTCTGTCAAGAGCGGCAAAACCCGTTTGCGCTGAATATAATCCTGTTTTTTATCTGATTCCGCAAATAAAACCCGTTCGGTATATTGAAAAAAAGAAAAAGAATGCGTATAATGAACGTATACGCAAAGTTTGCCGCATATGTATAGCACAGAATGCGCACGGGTACGGAGTGATCGATTTTATGGAAATTGTCTCTTTACGTTCATACGACGGCAATGAACCGTTTGTGTTTGTAAACTACCATTATCTGGATGCGGACGCGGTATATCCGCAGATGGAGCGGCTCGGCCGCTGCGGCTGCCGCATCTGGTACGATGAAACCTGCGTCCCCGGCACCCGCCGGACGGAGGAATCGGAAAAGCATCTCTCCCGCGCAAGCGCCTATCTGGCGTTTCTTTCCAAAAACGCGCTGCAATCCGATTCGATCCGCAAAGAAGCCGCCGTTGCGGCGGAACGCGGTATTCCGCTTTGCGCCGTGTTGATGGAGCCGCTCAGCTTTTCTCCCGAAACGGAGCCCCTGTTTTATGCGGCGCCGCAGCTGGATAAAAACGCCTTTGAAAATGAAGACCTCTTTTTCTCCCGCCTGCTGCAGCTGCATATCCCCGAGCAGTGCTGCGACGCCTGGGTGCGCGCTTCCGCGCTGGAAACGCTTCCGGCGCTGCCCGCGGAGCCGGAGCCTGCTCCTGCGCCGGAGCAAACGCCCGCACAGAACGCATCCCCTGCCGAAGCGCCGAAAAAAAAGAAATTGAAAGTGTCGCTTTCGCTGTTTTTGTTCATCGGCGCGGTTGCGCTGGCGCTTCTGATCGGTTTCCTCGCCAAACAGAGGGATGCAAAAACGCAGCCCGCAGCATCGCCTGAGACCGCGTCTGCCGATGACGCCTCCGCGCCGCAGACCACCGAGCCGCCCGCCATGGCCTTGCCCGAAAATCTGCGCGATTTCTCCTTTACACTGGAGGGGGACGTTTTCGCGCTGCCCTGTACCCTTGGGGACCTTACGGCAAAGGGCTGGACTGTCATCTCTACGGTAGATCCGCTTTCCGCGCAGCTCAACGGCAGCAACAGCCGCGCCGTAACGCTTGAAAAGGGCGGCAAAACCGTTACCGCAACCTTTTTCAATTTCAGCGGCAGCGCGAAAACGCTGGGGGAGTGCTCCATCGGCGGTATGGATTGCTTCGCTTCCGACGGCGCCTCGCTCACGCTTTCGGGCGGTATCAGCTGCCTGTCTTCTCCCGATGAGATCCGCGCCGCCTTCGGCAAGCCCACCGAGGAGAGTGTACGCGGCGATTATACCGTTCTCAAATATGCCGCGCCGGAGGTGTTTGACGTTTACGTTGAATTCGTATGCTTTCTGAGCGGCAACGATCAGTCCCATTCCTCTGTCCGTATGCGCAATTTTGTACGGGAATAACGGTTAAACGTTAAGATTTACCGCCGCATTTTCCACCGGATCGGGTGTGGACTTTTTCGGTTAAATGTGATATAATAAAGGCGGCGGCAAAGCGGGGCGCAGCGTTTCTGCCGTGCCGCAATCTGTACACATGGAAGTGCTGAAAAAATGAAAAACAGAGTGATTACGATCAGCCGTGAATTCGGCAGCGGCGGCCGCACCGTGGGAAAAATGGTGGCGCAGAAACTGGGCATTCCCTGCTACGACGCCGAGCTGATCCAGAAAATCTCGGAAGAAAGCGGCTATGCCAAAGATTTTATCGAAGAAGAGAGCGAGCCCAACGCGGGCTGGTTCACGCAGGTTTTTGCAGACCGCTCTATGGGTATGACGCAGCAGGACGTGATCTGGAGCATCCAGTGCCGTGTCATCAAAGAGCTGGCCGCGCAGGGCCCGTGTGTGATCGTCGGCCGGTGCGCGGATTACGTTCTGCGAGACGAAGCCGATTGCCTTACGGTGTTCATCCACGCCAGCATGGAGAAACGCGCCGAACGCATCGTAAAAGAATACGGCGAACGGGAAGAAAAACCGGAGCGCCGCCTCAAAGAAAAGGACAAGCGCCGCGCCGCCTACCACCGGTTTTATACCGATATGAAGTGGGGCCGCGCAAACAATTACCAGATCTGCCTCGACAGCGGCGCGCTGGGCCTTGAAAAATGCGCCGATATTATTGCGCAGCTTTACTGAGCCGCAAGATCATGTATAAACAGTAAGGAGGGTACCATAGTTATGTTTGTTGTGATCATTGACCGTATCAAGGCGCTGCTGCGCCTGCTGCTGGCGCTCCGCCGCGGGTTCATTTTTAAGAATTACGATCTCCCCGCGGAGGAAGATACCGCCGCGTAATTCCGGCCGGGCAGGGGATACCCTGTCCGGTTTTTTGCTTATTTTTGTAACAAATTCGTTTTTTGCGGACATATCCATTGAAAGGAGTGGTTCCCGATGAAAAAAATGATTTGCATATTGCTTGCTGTGGCGCTGAGTTTTTCTTTTTCCGCCGTCGGTTTTGCCGGTGCGCCGGAACAGGAGGCGTACCGTTTTGCCGTTTCGCCCGTTTTTGAACCGGGGGACGTGAACGGCAACGGCCTGCCGGATGCGGAGGACGCCCGCACGGCGCTGCGCTGCGCCGTAAAGCTGGAAACCCCGCGGCAGGTATACTGCACCTTCGACCCCCTGACGCAGGACCCCGAAAGCGGAAAATGGCGCGCCGGGAAGGAAGGCCACGCGTATCTGTCTGATTGCGACGGGGACGGACGTGTGACCGCCGAGGACGCCCGCACCGTTCTGCGCCGCGCCGTAGGGCTGGACGGTTACCGGCCCCTGCAGGCGGACGACGGCGTTTACCGCATGCCCGCCAGCCTTTTCGATAAAGGCTTCGGGGCGTTGGAGGCGCTGTCGGTAAACAGTGAAGTCTCTCTCCGGTATTCCGACGATGCGCTGCCTTTATGGCGCATTACGTCAACAGCGGAGCTGCAAAACTGGTTGGCCGCCCTGCGGCAGGAGATGAAATACAATACGACGATCTCCTCGTTTTTGTACCGTTACGGCGAGGGCTTCTTTGAAACCCGCGATCTTTTCATCTTCTTCAAAGAGGAGGCCTGCGCAGGTTTCGCGCAGGCGGTGTACCCCGCCGAAACGGTGGACGGGGTCTATACCCTGTCTGTGGGTACGGCATATCTGAAGAATCACTTGTACAATGAAATGGTCGGCGACTGGTTCCTGTTTCAGCCCGCCGAAAAGGCGGTAACGGAGAAGTGCGCGGGCTTTGTCTGCAAACAGGCGGATGCGCTCTGCCTGGAATCCGCCTCCGCGGGGATAGACGCCATACTTGCTTCCTCGGATATCTTCAGAACCCGTGACTTCGTTCTGCCGACCGATTACCGAAAACTCGGCGCGCTCACCGCGCTGGAGCTGAACGCCGCGCAGGTAACAGGTCGCGATACACAGGATCTGCCCCTGTGGCGGATCTCGTCCGAAGAAGAATTTGACGCATGGCTCGAAACCCTGCGAAAAGAGGAGGCCTCGCGCATCGGAACCGGCGATGTATCGGGTTCGAAGCTCGATGATTTCAGACGCGCCTGCGACCAAGCCTTTTTTGAAGCGTACGATCTGTTCGTCTGCTATAAGGTGGAGAGCAGCGGCTCCTATATTACGATCGTGGATCCCCCTGCGGTATCGGAGGGTACGCTCACGTTCACGGTACACAGGGGCTATGTGAAAAATTCGGCGTATACCTGCGATATGGCACAGTATTTCCTGTTTGTTCCGGTGTATAAATACGTTTCTTCGCAATGTACGCAGTTTGCCTGCAAAACGGGGGAAGATATCCCGCTGGAGCTTAACGATTTATTATCTTTAGGATTTCAATGATCTGATATCTTTAGGAGGAATATGAAACTGAAATATCTCGGCAGCGGCGCGGCGGAGGGCATCCCCGCGCTGTTCTGCAACTGTTTTTTATGCAAAAAGGCCCGGGCGCTCGGCGGCAAAAATATCCGTTCCCGGGCGCAGACGCTGATCAATGACGATCTTCTTCTGGATTTTGGCCCGGATACCTTCTGGCACGTTTGCCGGTATAATCTGGATCTCTCCAAGATCCGCACGCTGCTGATCACCCACGCCCATGAGGACCATTACTGTCCCTCCGAGATCAATTACCGCGCCCACGGCTTTGCCTATCTTACCGGCGACCGGGATGGCACGGACGAGGGCTTCCCTGAGATGGATATCTATATCTCAAAAGGTTCTTACGATTACGAGTGCGCCCTGCCCACGGAAGAGCGCTATCTGGCGGAGGGCAAAACGCCGGTCCGCTTTCATACCGTAAAAGCCTTTGAACCCTTTACGGCGCAGGGCTACGCCATAACGCCGCTCGCCGCAAACCACGCGCCGGGCTTTGAAGCTCTGATCTACCTGATTTCCGACGGCGCAAGCACGCTGCTCTACGCCCACGATACCGGCCTGTTCCCGGAGGAGACCTATCGGTATCTGGAGGCCCATAAGCCCCATATCGATTTTGCTTCGCTGGATTGCACCGGCATGGCCTCGTCCCACAATACCGGCGGCGGCAGGCACATGAATCTGGAACGTGGCCGGATCACCCGCGCCCGCCTCACGGAGCTCGGCTGCGCCGACGAAAACACCGTGTGGTGTATGAACCATTTTTCGCATAACGGCAAAAGCACCCACGAGGAATTGGAAGCCATCATGGCCGCCGAAGGTTTCCTTGTTTCGTACGACGGCATGGAAACGGAAATCTGAGGACGGAAAGCCGTCCCAATGTCATTAAGTTAAGATTAAGACGGCGTTTCAGCTCTGGGGTAACATTCGTTTTTTGGTGCGCGACTGTAGGGACGATTATCAATCGTCCGCCGGGGTCATGTATATCATCCCGCTGCGGTTGGGGGCGCGGAATATATCCTCCTTTGATTACCCCTGAGCCGCATGGGGCTGACGCTCCCTTTTATATGGGAGGATAAATTATAATTTATCGAGAAGTTACTTTCGGTAGATAATATGTAAGACCCCCAAGCTTGTAAGAACGAGGATTTATCTGTATA
>CAMOVW010000192.1 GCA_946627725.1 uncultured Clostridia bacterium | reverse complement strand
CTCAGATATTTGCGAACGGCAAACGGCGAACGGCGAACGGCGTTTATCGCGCAAAGTGCGCGATAAATTATAATTTCCCGGTCTCCCCTTCCTTCCCCGCATTGTTTTCGGTTTCAACTCAAATCCGCTTTTTTCGCCCTGCGCCGGGCGACAGATTTTGCGGGGGCGGCGTGGTATGATTTTTCTGTTCAAAATCGGCATTCGTAAAAAGGGAGGCTGCTTGCCTTGGAAACAGTAAAAACAAAACAAACCCGTAAATCGGTAAGATCGCTGCCGAAAACGATCCTCGGGTGGGCGTTGAGCGCGGGGGTGGGCGTCTGCCTCGGCGCCATCCGGTTCGAGGATGCGGTTTCGCCCTTTGTACCGGCGTTTGCGGCAGCCGCGCCGCCGCTGTATGTGCTGCCCGCCGCGCTGGGCGGCGCCGTGGGGGCGCTGCTGTTTCAGCCGTCCCTTGCCGCGCTGAAGTATATCGGCGCAGTAACGCTGGTGTTCATTTTCCGCTTCGCTTACGACCATATCCTGCGCGTGGGCAGAGAGATCCTTGTGTTTTCGCTGTTTTCCTTTTTGTCGGTGCTTACCAGCGCCGTGGTGGTGGGGCTGGCGCAGCAAACGTACTGGACCGATACGGTGGTCACGGTATGCGAATCCCTGATCTCCGGTGCGGCAACCTGCTTCTTTTACCGCGCGTTTACCCTGTTCCCCTCCGGCGCGCAGGCCATCGGCAGCAGCGCGGGGGATATGGCTGCGGTGCTGCTCTCCGGCGGCATCCTGCTGCTGGCGCTGGATACCTTTCGCGTCGGCGGTTTTTCGCCCGCCCACGTGCTCGCCTACCTTTCGGTGCTGCTGCTCTCCGCCGCCGCGGGGCAGGGGGTGGGCGCCGCGGCGGGCATCGCCGCCGGGCTGCTGCTGGGCTACCGCCAGCAGGACGCTTTTCTTGTGTATTTCCTGCCTGCGGCGGGGCTCATCGGCGGCGTGCTTTCCGGCTTCGGGCGGCTGGTGTCCGCCGGGGTTTTCAGCGTGCTGGGGGCCATGTTCATTGTGCTGAAGGGCTCGCCGGATACCGCGCTCATCGCGGTGATCGAGGTGGCGGCCGCATCGCTCTTGTTCGCGCTGCTGCCGGGCAGGCTGATTTCGGCCGCCGCCGGTGCGCTGCGCCCCTTCACCGGCGAACGCTACGCCGCCGCCACCAAATCGCTGGTGCAGCTGCGGCTGCAGCGCTCCGCAAAGGCGGTGCGGGATGTGGCGGATTCGGTGCAGGCGGTGTTCCGCATGCTGAAAAACGCGGTGCCGGATTCCCCCGCCGATACGGCTGCGCGGGTGCGGGCGGAGGTGTGCGCGGACTGCGTGAAACAGGAGGTGTGCTGGGGGGCGTGTAAAGCCACAACGGAACCCGCCTTTCTCTCCCTTGCCGCGCTGCAGCGCAAAAACGGGGCCCTCTCGCGTGAGGATATCCCAAACGCCCTGCGCACACTGTGCCGCAGCCAGGGGAACGTGCTGGGCGGGTTTGAGCGGGTGTGGTGCGAGCAGAACGCCCGCCGCCGCGCGAAAAACGAGATCTACGACGTGCGCAGCCTTGCCGCCGCCCAGTTCGGCAGCATCTCCGCCGTGCTGGAGGCCGCCGCGCAGAGCACCGCCGCCATCGGCGAAACGGATCCCTATCTGGCTGCGCTGGCAAAGGACGTGTTTACGGAGTTCGGCTTTGTTTTTACCACCCTCAGCGTCAGCGAGGACGCCCGCGGACATGCCCTGCTGGAGGTGTTCTGCACCCGCGTGCCCCGCATGGACGATATGAAGCCGCTGCTGGAACGGCTCCGCGCCAAGCTGAACATATCCTTTCTGCCGCCGGTGCAGGATGAATACAAGAATCAGGCCGCGGTGCTCTCTTTCTGCGAACGCGCGCCCCTGCGGGCGGAATTCTGGTCCCGCAGCGCCGCGGCGGCAGGGGAGAACCTGTGCGGCGATACCGTTGAAGCCTTCGCCGACGGGCGCGGCGCCTATTACTGCGTGCTTTCGGACGGCATGGGCACCGGCAGGTCCGCCGCGCTGGATTCGGTGATGACCTGCTCGCTGTTCTCCCGCATGATGCGGGCGGGCTTTTCGCCGGAGATCGCCCTCGGCGCGGTAAACGGCGCGCTGATGGTGAAATCGGAAGAGGAGACCCTTGCCACACTGGACCTGCTGCGGCTGGATCTGTACACCGGCTGCGCCGAATTCTATAAGGCGGGCAGCGCCTTTTCGGTGGTGCACCGGGGCAGCCGCACCGTGGTGGTGGAGCATTCCTCGCTGCCGCTGGGCATTCTGCGGGAAACGGAATTTCAGAAGAGCGAGCTCACCCTTTCCGCCGGGGATGCGGTTCTGATGCTCTCGGACGGCGCCGGCCTGCTGCCCCGGGACTATTTCAAAGACCTGTTCTATAAAAACCCGAAGGCCGACGCAAAAACCCTTGCGGAAAAGGCCCTCGCCGAAGCCGTCCGCCGCGCCCCCATCGGCCACGCCGACGATATCACCGTGGCCTGCGTAAAGGTGGAGGAGGGGTGACGCGCCCGCGGGCGCGTCAGCGATATGTCTCCTGACGGAGACGCGATATGCCCTGTGGGCGCGATATGTTTTTGCATCCTCGCTGAAGGCGAGATATGCAAAAACGCGATATGTGCCTGCGGCACGTGATAAGAGACATATCATAACGCATGCGGCGCAGCCGCATATCGAAAAAATGTGGTTTCAAATTGCAGTTTGTCGCTGTGTTTCAAACGACGCGCCGCATTGATACAGGGGACGGTTTTGTGTATCATCCAACATGCAAACGTTTGCGGAATAAACTTCCCGTTGATACGCAGAACCGTCCCCTGTATCACGAACCAACCCCAAATTTCCATTGTAATAACAGGGAAAATCCCGATTCGCTGCAAACCATCCGGCGAACGTTGGGACGGTTCTATGTATCATAAATATTGAAAACTTTATACCCGTATCCGCCGGGTTGATACACAGAACCGTCCCGCCGTCCCGCCTGCCGCGTCGTAATAGTAACACAGCGGTTCCTTCACAAGATTATCTGCTATCGGCTGACAGCTATCGGCTCTTATCGCGCGTTCTGCGCGATAACTCCCCATTGACATTCCCCTGCCCGCAGAGTATAATTTGATCAAACGCAACAGGAGAATGCTTATGGATATTTATGATATTATTATTATCGGCGCGGGGCCGGCGGGGCTAACGGCGGCCATTTACGCGCTTCGGGCAAAAAAGCGGGTGCTGCTGATCGAAAAAGGCGCTTTGGGCGGGCAGATGACCTTTTCGCCCAAAATTGAGAATTACCCCGGCTTTATCGAGCTTTCCGGCAATGAGCTTGCCGATAAAATGACCGAACAGGCCCTTGCGTTGGGCGCGGAGATCGAGATCGACGCGGTTACCGGCGTTGAAGATCACGGCGAAACCAAAACCGTGCGCACCGAGGGCGGCAACTTTGTTGCCCGCGCGGTGATCGTGGCCTCCGGCGCGGCCCACCGCAGGCTGGGGCTGGAGCACGAAGAAGAGCTGATCGGCAGCGGCATCTCCTTCTGTGCCGTATGCGACGCGGCCTTTTTCAACGATCAGGACGTGTGCGTGGCAGGCGGCGGCAACTCCGCCATGCAGGAGGCCCTTCTGCTCAGCGAAAACTGCAAAAGCGTCACCATGATCCAGAACCTCGCCTTTCTCACCGGCGAAGAGGCCCTCAAAGAAAAGATCGGCGAAAAAGAGAATATCAAAGTGATCTATAACAGCGTCGTTACCGGCCTTAAATATAACGATAAGGGCGTTACCGGCATTGAAACGCTGAACACCGAAACCGGCGAAGCTTCCGCCATCCCCACCGAAGGGCTCTTTGTGGCGGTGGGCCTTTCCCCCGATACCGCCCCCTTCAGGGGCCTGATCGATCTGGATGATTACGGCTACGTTGCCGCGGATGAGAGCTGCCTCACCAACGTGCCCGGCATTTTCACCGCCGGCGATTGCCGTCAAAAAACCGTGCGGCAGGTCACCACCGCCGCCGCCGACGGCGCCGCAGCAGCCGTGGCGGCGATCAAGTATTTAGGGTAATTTCAAAATATCCCTTGACAAACGTATCATGAATGCATATAATAACACTTGAACAGTTATTCAAGTGTTATTTATTTTTCGGAGGTGTGTTCCTTTGCAGGAAACCGAGCTTACGCTGTGCGAAGAATTGTTTGTGCACAACGATAAAACCGCCCGCGCGCTGAAAAAGCTGCCGGAGGACGATCTGCTGATCGACCTTGCGGAGCTGTATAAGATCTTCGGCGATTCCACCCGCATCAAGATCCTCTATCTGCTGTTCGAAGAGGAGATGTGCGTCTGCGATATTGCGGATACGCTGAAAATGACGGTTTCGGCCATCTCGCACCAGCTGCGCATCTTAAAGGGCGCCAAGCTGATCAAATTCCGCAAAGAGGGCAAAAGCGTGTTTTATTCCCTTGCGGACGAGCACGTTCAGCTGATCCTGGGGCAGGGTATGGAACACATTACCGAGTAAACGGAGGCTATCGTTATGAAAAAATCATTTATGCTGGAAGATCTTGACTGCGCCAACTGCGCCGCCAAAATGGAACGCGCCGTGGCCGCGCTGCCGGGCGTAAACCGCGCCACCATCAGCTTTATGGCACAGAAAATGGTGCTGGAAGCCCAAGACGACCTCTTTGAAGAGATCCTCGTCCAAGCGGAGGATTGCATCCGCAAGGTGGATTCCAACTGCAGGATCGTAAGAAAATGAAAAAATGGTATTTCGGTTTAACGCCGAAGCAGCGCAGGCTTCTGCTGCGCATACTGGCTTCCGCCCTGCTGTTTGCCGCCGTGTTTGCGGTGGAAAAGCTCACGGCATGGCATAAGCTGATCTACCTCGGGCTTTACCTTGTGCCCTATCTCGGCGCGGGCTGGGACGTGCTTTGGAAATCGGCAAAGAACATCTCCCGCGGGCAGGTGTTTGACGAGTGCTTTCTGATGAGCGTTGCCACCATCGGCGCGCTTGTGATCGGCGAATACCCCGAAAGCGTATTCGTAATGCTGTTTTACCAGATCGGCGAGCTGTTTCAGAATCTGGCGGTGGAAAAAAGCCGCCGCTCCATCAAAGATCTGATGGATATCTGCCCCGAACGCGCCACCCGCATCACTTCTGACGGCGAGGAAGAAGAGATCGACCCCGAAGAGGTGCAGGCGGGGGATATCCTGCTGGTGCGCCCCGGCGAAAAGATCCCCGTGGATTGCCGCGTGATCGAGGGGGATTCCTCTCTGAATACCGCCGCCCTTACCGGCGAAAGCGCCCCGCTGGACGTGAGCATCGGCAGCAAGGCGGTGTCCGGCTGCGTAAACCTGACCGGCGTATTGCGGCTGGAGGCGCTCTGCGAATATGAAGACAGCGCCGTGGCACGCATCCTTGAGCTGGTGGAAAACGCAAGCTTCAACAAGGCCAAAAGCGAGAATTTTATTACCAAATTCGCAAAATACTATACCCCCGCGGTGGTGGGTGCGGCCCTGCTGCTGGCGCTGATCCCCTCCCTGATCACCAAAAACGTGACCGAATGGGTGTACCGCGCCCTGATCTTTCTGGTGGTATCCTGCCCCTGCGCGGTGGTCATCAGCGTGCCGCTGGCCTTTTTTGCCGGCATCGGCGGCGCAAGCCGCAGGGGTTTGCTGGTAAAGGGCGGCAATTATCTTGAAACGCTTGCCGGGGCCAAAACCGCGGTGTTCGATAAAACCGGCACCCTCACCGGCGGCAAATTCACGGTAACCGAGCTTTGCCCGGCGGAGGGCCTTTCCGAACGGCAGCTGCTTACGCTGGCCGCCGGGGCGGAGGTATATTCCAACCATCCGCTGGCCATCTCCATCCGCGAGGCGGCCGGGGATATGAAGATCACAAAGCCCGCAGGCGTTACGGAGCTTGCCGGCCTCGGCCTGAAGGCGGATTTCGGCGGCGGCAATATCGTATGGGCTGGCAACGCCGCCCTGCTGCGGGAAGCCGGCGTGGATTTTGAGGCCCAAAAGGACGACGCCACCATGGTTTACGTGGCGGTGGGCAACCGTTACGCGGGCGTGATCAAGCTGGAAGACGTCCCCAAGCCCGGCGCCCGAAAAGCCATCGCCGCGCTCAAAAAGATCGGCGTGAGCAGAACGGTGATGCTCACCGGCGACCGGCGCGCCTCCGCCCAGAAGGTGGGCGACGCCGTGGGTATCGATGAGATCTTCTGCTCCCTTCTGCCGCAGGAAAAGGTGCAGAAGCTGGAAACGCTTCTCAATAAAAAAGCCCCCCTGTTTTACGTGGGGGACGGCATCAACGACGCGCCTGTGCTGCGCCTTGCGGACGTGGGCATCGCCATGGGCGGGCTGGGCAGCGACGCCGCCATCGAAGCCGCCGACGTGGTGATCATGGACGACGATATCGCCAAACTGCCGGAGCTGATCGGCATTGCAAAGCGCACCCGTTATATCGTATTGCAAAACGTGGTGTTCGCCCTCGGCGTAAAATTTGCCGTGCTTGGCCTCGCCGCCTTCGGCCTTGCCAACATGTGGCTCGGCGTCCTCGCCGACGTTGGCGTAGCCATCCTCTGCATCCTCAATTCCATGCGGATGCTGCAGAAAAGAAAAAAGCAATAATCACGTAAAAAAATCCCCCGGTCGGCTTTGAAATGCACCCCAAAAGTTAGACAATGTGGTATAATGTCTAACAGGGGGTGCA
>CAMOVW010000191.1 GCA_946627725.1 uncultured Clostridia bacterium | reverse complement strand
GCACATCTCCCGTGCCGAAGGCACATTCTCCCGCGCCGTATGGCGCATCCTCCCGTGCAGAAGGCACATTCTCCCGCGCCGTATGGCGCATCCTCCCGTGCCGAATGGCGCATCCTCCCGTGCCGTATGGCGCATCTGTAATATGGAGCCAAATGAAAATCCCGGCCAGAATCCGACCGGGATCTTTTATTATTCTGTTTGTAATTGAGCGGCAAAGGGGGCGAGGGCGCGGGGGAGGATGCCGTGGATCCCGGCGATGGCCATGCCGTAATTGAGCATGGGCACGTTTTGTGCGGCGGCGGCAGTCATGCGGCTTTTCATGGCCGTTTCGCTGAGCATACAGCCCCCGCAGTGCACGATCAGTTTATAACCGGAGAGATCTACGGGGAATTCGCCGCCGGAGGTAAAGGAAAAGGCAGGCTCGCTTTTCGTATAGGCGCGGATCCACGCGGGCAGCTTCTCCGTACCGATATCGCCGCACTGGCGGTGGTGGGTGCAGCCCTCGGAGATCAGCACTTTATCGCCGGAGCGCAGCGTTCTGAGGGCGGCCGCGCCGGAGAGCAGCTGCCGGAGTTCACCCTTATACCGGGCAAAGAGGATCGAAAACGAGGTGAGCGGTATATTTTGCGGCACCATGGGAGAAACCCTGCCGAAGGCCTGGGAATCCGTGATCACCACCGCGGGCGGTTCCTTTAAGCTCTCCAAAAGCGCGGGCAGGTTTTCAGGCTGGGCGCAGAGGGCGGCACAGCCGGTATCCAGCAGCTCCCGCAGCACCTGCTGCTGCGGCAGAATGATACGCCCCTTGGGGGCGGATGCGTCGATGGGGATCACCAGCACGGCGGCGTCCCCCGGCTTTACAAGGCCGGTGAGGATCTTTTTATCGTTTTTTACGGTTTTCGCAAAGGCGCCGAGGCGCTCTTTGAGGGTGTTTACGTTATACCCCGTTACCGCGCTGACAAAGATCTCGTTCTCCCCTGCCGCCGGAAGGGCGGAAAGCAGATCGCATTTGTTCAGCGCCGCGATATAGGGCAGCTTTTTTTCTTTGAAGGCGGCGATCAGGGCTTCGTCCTCCGCCGTTTTGCCCCGGGCGGCGTCGATCACCAGCACGGCGATATCCACCGTGTTCAATATCTGTTTCGCTTTTTCCACCCGCAGCGCGCCCAGCTCGCCCTCGTCGTCCAGACCGGGGGTATCCACGATCACCACGGGGCCGATGGGCAGCAGCTCCATCGCCTTTTTTACCGGGTCGGTGGTGGTGCCCTTTATGTTGGAAACCACGCTCAGCGCCTGCCCGGTAACGGCGTTCACCACGCTGGATTTGCCCGCGTTGCGCATACCGAAAAAGCCGATATGCACCCGCTCGGCGGAAACGGTTTCGTTCAGTGACATCTGAAGCAACTCCTTTTTTCCGGTTCTTCTCGGAAAAGTGTGATATGTTTTATTTACACAAAAAACCGTGAAGAACCTTTAACAGGGAAATCGGAGGCATGACGCCTCCGAAGGAATGATGAACGATCAGAATCTGAAATCGCGGCGGTTGGAATTTCTGATATCTTCGATATGCTGCGTGGCGATGGCGCGCACCTTATCGCTGGGGATGCGGAGAAGCTCCTCCGCCACCATCTTATAGCCCGCCTCTTTGGTTGCGGGGGAGGCGTAATCCTCCAGATATTCCGAAAGGGTCATAAGGGCGTTGGGGTGGCAGCAGTTCAAAATCTGCCCGCTCTTGCACAGGCTCATAAACCGGTCGCCGGTGCGGCCCTCGCGGTAGCACGCGGTGCAGAACGAGGGGATATGGCCGTTTTGCATCAGCCACAGCACCACTTCATCCAGCGAACGCTGATCGGACACGTCGAACTGCTCGGTATCGTGGGGGCGTTCTTTGGTTGTATAGCCGCCCACGCTGGTGCGGGAGCCGCCGCTCACCTGCGAGATGCCCAGCCGCAGCAAGCGGGAACGCACCTGCTCGCTTTCACGGGTGGAAATGATCATGCCGGTATAGGGCACCGCAAGGCGGATGCAGGCTGTGATTTTGGCAAAGATATCGTCGGAAATGCCGTTGTCGAAATCGCCGGGGTCGATATCGTCCGCCCGTTTCAAGCGCGGCACGCTGATGGTGTGGGGGCCTACGCCGTGTACCGCCTCCAGATGCTCCGCATGCATAATGAGGCCAGCAAACTCGTATTTGTACATTTCAAGGCCGAACAGCACCCCAAGGCCTACGTCGTCGATGCCGCCGTACATGGCGCGGTCCATGGCCTCGGTATGATAATCGTAATCGTGCTTCGGGCCCGTGGGATGGAGCTTTAAGTAGCTCTCTTTGTGATAGGTCTCCTGAAACAGGATATAGGTGCCGATGCCGGCGTTTTTCAGTTTGGTGAAGTTTTCCACCGTAGTGGCGGCGATGTTCACGTTCACGCGGCGGATATCGCCGTTTTTGTGGTGCACGCTGTAAATGGTGTTGATGCTCTCAAGGATATACTCGATGGGGTTGTTTACCGGGTCTTCGCCCGCCTCGATGGCAAGGCGCTTATGGCCCATATCCTGCAGGGCGATCACCTCTTGACGGATCTCTTCCTGCGTCAGCTTTTTGCGGGGGATGTGCTTGTTTTTCATGTGGTAGGGGCAGTAGGTGCAGCCGTTGACGCAGTAGTTCGACAGGTACAAGGGCGCAAAAATAACGATGCGGTTGCCGTAGAACGCAAGCTTGATCTCTTCGGCGATCTTATAGATCTCCTCATTGATCTCGGGGATATCGCAGGCAAGCAGAACCGACGCTTCACGGTGGGTAAGGCCGCGGCAGGTATAGCCCCGGGCCTGTTTTACCGGTCTTGCTTTCTCCAATATCTCACGCAGCATGCCGATATCGCTTTTGTGCGCTTCGGCAAAAGCCAGCGTTTCACGGATCTCGGCATCGTTGATAAAGTCCTCCGCGTGGAGGGATTTGGGATCGTAAACTGACATATTTAATTGTTCCTTTCTTTGGAGGCAGATCGCTCTTATCCTCAGAATTTATATTTATTTTTTGATATCGCCGCGGTCGGTCACGATTTCGTAACCCACGCTGCGCATACGCGCTTCAAGGCAGCCCCGGCACTGGGCGCTCTCTTCTCCGGTGCAGATCTTGTTATCGTACAGCTCGTATTTTTTGCGCACCGACACGGGAGAGAGATTGGGCATCACCACGTTGGCCCCGGCCAAAATGCCGAGCTCCCTGCCCTGCGGGTGGATCGTGCCCAGCGCGGTGGTGGAGGGCAGCAATACGGGGGGATGGATCAGCCGGATGAGCGAGAGCAGAAAGCAGGTGTCTTTTACCGTGCCCGCCGGACGATCCGCAAACGGCGTATCCGCATGGGGGATAAATGGGCCGATGCCGCACATATCGGGCTTGAAGGTTTCAATGAACTTCAGGTCTTCGGCAAGCTCGGCGTTGGTCTGGTAGGGCGAACCGACCATAAAACCCGCGCCCACCTGATAGCCCAGCTCCCGCAGGGTTTGCAGGCACCCCATACGGTGATCGAAAGACATCTCTTTGGGATGGAGCTTTTCGTAATGCGCCCGGTTGGCCGTTTCGTGCCGCAGCAGGTAGCGGTCCGCCCCCGCCTGTTTTAAGGCGGCGTAGCTCTCGCGGGACCGCTCCCCCATAGAGAGGGTAACGGCGCAATCGGGGTACCGCAGCTTTATCCTTTTAATTATATCACATAAAACTTCATCTGTAAAGAGGGGATCTTCGCCGCCCTGCAGCACAAAGGTGCGAAAACCGAGACTGTAACCCTCGTCGGCGCATTCCAGAATCTGATCCGCCGTAAGACGGTAGCGGTCCGCCTTGGCGTTGGCGCGGCGGATGCCACAGTAAAAGCAGTTGTTTTTGCAGATATTGCTGACTTCGATCAGGCCGCGCACAAAAACGGCGCTGCCGTAAATGCGTTTTCGCAGCAGCACCGCTTTCTCTTTTGCAAAAGCCTCGTCCTCCGGCGTGCGGGAATCCAGCAGAAAACGGTATTCCGGCAGTGTGAGGCTGTGTTCGGCTTCCAGCTTTAAGATCAGATCTATGCAGTTCATACGTTTTTAACGCCCGCATAGGCGGTTTTTACGCTTACCCCCGGCAGATTGCCCACTTTGCCCGCAAGGGCGGAGATCACGTTTTGCGGGGCGTCCAGCGCGATGGAGATGATATTGATCTTTTTTTCACGGTACGGCAGGCCCATTCTGCCGATGATATGATCGCCGTAATCGTGCAGAAGGGCGTTGAGCTCCTCCACAACGGCGGGGTCTTCCACAATAATGCTCATAACGGCAACTCTTGTATCCATTGCTGATTCTCCTTTTATTCGTTAATGGTTGAAATGCGCATGTTCATGGCCTCCAGCACGCTGACCAGCGCGGAGGCGGTATCCAGCGACGTAAACATGGTGACGTTGTTCTGCACCGCGCACTGACGGATCTGATTGCCGGCGGAGAACACGTCCGGCGCGTTGACGACGCGGGTGTTGATCAGGTAAGATACCTTTCCGCTGCGGATCAGACCGATGGCCTGCGCGGCGCCGTTTTTTGAAAGCACGGTATGGGTACGGATACCGGCGGCAATCAGCGCGGCGGCGGGATCTTCATCGGCGCACACGTTGAACCCAAGCCGGTAAAACCGGCGGATCACCGGGATCGTTTCGGGCAGATCCTCCCCTGCCACCATGGCGAGCACGGTGCCGTGGGAGGGCATACGCAGCCCCGAAGCCTCCAGCGCCTTATACAGCGCCACGGTAAGGGTATCGCCGTAGCCGATGGCTTCGCCGGTGGATTTCATCTCCGGCGAGAGATAAGCGTCCATACCGGAGAGCTTCGCAAAGGAAAATGCGGGGGCTTTTACGTAGGTGCGCTTCTTTTCCGGCGGGTAAACACCGGTGATCCCCTGCGCCTTCAGGCTCTGCCCCAGCATAACGCGGGTGGCGATATCGGCCAGCGACCAACCTGTGGCCTTCGATAAAAACGGGACCGTGCGGGAAGAACGGGGGTTCACCTCTATTATATAGATATCTTCGTTTTTGTCAACGATAAACTGAATATTGAACAGGCCCACAATGCCGATGGCAAGCCCGAGGCGGCAGGCGTATTCCAGTATTTTTTGTTTTACCGTTTCCCGCAGCGAAAAGGAGGGATACACGCTGATGGAATCCCCCGAATGCACGCCGGTGCGCTCGATGAGCTCCATAATGCCGGGGATGAAAACGTCCGTACCGTCGCAGACGCCGTCCACCTCCACCTCTTTGCCGCGGATATATTTATCCACCAGCACGGGGCGGTCGGAATCGATCTGCACGGCGGTGTTCAGGTAATGCCGCAGCTCCCCTTCGTCCGCTACGATCTGCATCGCCCTGCCGCCCAGAACGAAGCTGGGACGCACCAGCACCGGATAGCCAATCTCCCCGGCGGTACGCACGCCCGCCTCAATATCGGTAACGGCTCTGCCGGGCGGCTCGGGAATGCCCAACTCCAGCAGCAGGTTTTCAAACAGATCGCGGTCCTCGGCCAGATCGATGGCGCGCACGTCCGTACCGATCAGCTTTACACCCCTTGCGGCCAGCGGCTCGGCAAGGTTGATGGCGGTCTGGCCGCCCAGGGTGGCGATCACGCCCAAAGGCCGCTCGTGATGGATCACGTTCATCACGTCTTCCACAAACAGCGGCTCAAAATAGAGCTTATCTGAAACGGAATAATCGGTGGAAACGGTTTCGGGGTTATTATTGATAATGATGGCCTCATACCCCATCTCGCGGATGGTGCGCACCGCATGTACGGTGGAATAATCAAACTCCACCCCCTGCCCGATGCGGATGGGGCCGGAGCCCAGCACCACGATCTTGGGCCGATTCGTAACGACGCTCTCATTTTCATCCTCATAGCAGGAATAGAAGTACGGGATATAGCTCTCAAACTCCCCGGCGCAGGAATCGATCATTTTATATACCGGGAAGATATCCTCTTTTTCACGCAGGGCGAAAACCTCCGCTTCGGCGCAGTTCCAGAGCTTGGCGACGTATTTATCGGAAAAGCCCATCTTTTTGGCTTTATACAGCGCCTGCGTTTCAAAGGGGGTATCGCGCAGGCTGTTTTCCATATCGATGATGTTTTTGATCTTTTCAAGAAAGATCATATCGATTTTGGTGGCGTCGCAGATCAGGCCCAGATCGCCCCCGTGCCACAGCAGCTCCGCGATGGCGTAAATGCGGTCGTCGGTGCCGTTTTTGATATACGCCATCAGCTGCTCATAATTATAGGAATTGAATTTTTCGAGGTACAGGTGGTTCACGCCGATCTCCAGCGAGCGCACGGCCTTCAGCAGGCTCTCTTCTATGGTGCGGCCGATGGCCATCACTTCGCCGGTGGCCTTCATCTGGGTGGAGAGGCGGTTGTTGGCGTCCGCAAATTTATCAAAGGGGAACCGGGGCATTTTGGTGACCACGTAATCCAGCGTGGGCTCAAAGGAGGCAGGGGTGTTTTTCAGCCGGATCTCATCCAGCCGCAGCCCTACGGCGATCTTTGCGGAAACAAAGGCGATGGGGTAACCGCTGGCCTTGCTTGCCAGCGCGGAGGAACGGGAGACGCGGGGATTGACCTCGATCACATAATAATCGAAGGAGTTGGGATCCAGCGCGAACTGCACGTTGCAGCCGCCCTCCACCTCCAGCGCGCGGATCAGCCGGAGCGCGGCGTCCCGCAGCATGTGATATTCTTTGTTGGTGAGGGTCTGGGAG
>CAMOVW010000190.1 GCA_946627725.1 uncultured Clostridia bacterium | reverse complement strand
AGCTGTGCGAAGCACAATTTAGCTGTCGCGCCTGCGGCGCGACAAACTGCAATTTACAGATACCTTCCGGTAACGCTCTTCGGGTCGCTGCCGATCTCTTCCGGCGTGCCTGCGGCCACGATCTCGCCGCCGTCTTTGCCGCCGCCGGGGCCCATATCCACAATATAATCTGCGCTGCGGATCACGTCAAGATCGTGCTCGATCACGATCACGGTGGCGCCCCGGTCGATCAGGTGCTGAAACACGTTCATCAGGGTTTTTACGTCCAGCGGATGCAGGCCGATGGTGGGCTCGTCAAATATGAATACCGAATCTGCCTGTCCCTTGCCCATTTCGCTTGCCAGCTTCAGCCGCTGCGCCTCTCCGCCGGAAAGCCCCGGCGTTTCCTCCCCCAAAGTTAGATACCCCAGCCCCAGGTCGTGTAGCACCTGCAGGCGTGAAGCCACGGTCTTCAGGTCGGCGCATTCTTTCAGCGCCTCATCCACGCTGTAAGCCATCAGCGTGGGCAGCGAAACGCCGCTCTCCCGCTTTACGTCGTAGGCTGCTTTTCCGTAGCGGGAGCCGCCGCAATCCGGGCAGGGCACGTCCACGTCCGGCAAAAACTGTACGTCAAGGCTGATCTGTCCCGTGCCGTCGCAGGTGGGGCAGCGCAGCGCGCCGGTGTTGTATGAAAAATCGCTTGCCTTGCAGCCCCTTTGTTTTGCGTCCTTTGTTTTTGCGTATACCTTGCGCAGCTCGTCGTGCACGTTGGCGTAGGTGGCCACGGTGGAGCGCACGTTGATGCCGATGGGGGTGGCGTCGATCAGCTTTACCTGCGCTATGCCCTCGGCGAAAACGCTCTTTACGTGGGGCGGCAGCTTTTTGCCGCCCAGCGCCGCTTCCAGCGCGGGGATCAGGCTTTCAAGGATCATGGTGGTTTTGCCGGAGCCGGAAACCCCCGTCACCACGCTGAGCCTGCCTTTGGGGAAGGAGACGGAAAGGGGCTTTACCGTGTGGATCTGCCCCGTTTCCATGCGGATCACCCCAAGGTCAAACAGGTTTTCTTTCGGCGTTCTATCCCGTAAAACGCTCCTGTAATCCGGCGCCAGAAACGGCCCGATCATAGAGGCGGGGTTCTGTATCACGTCTTCTCTGCTGCCCTCGGCGATGATCCTGCCCCCGCCTGCGCCCGCCTCCGGGCCCAGCTCGATCAGCCAATCCGCATGAGAGAGCACCTGCGTATCGTGGTCCACCAGTATCACGCTGTTGCCGTCCGCCACAAGGTCGTCCATCACGCCGGTGAGCCCCTCGATATTGCAGGGGTGCAGACCGATGGAGGGTTCGTCCAGCACGTAGAGCACCCCGGTGGTGCGGTTGCGCACCGCCCGCGCAAGCTGGGTCCGCTGCCGCTCCCCGGTGGAAAGGGTGGCCGCCGCCCGGTCAAGGGAGAGGTACGAAAGCCCCAGATCCACCAGCCGTTTCGCCGTGTGCAGAAATGATTCACAGATGCTTGCCGCCATGGGGCGCATCTCCTCCGGCAGGGCGGCGGGTACGCCGTTCACCCAGTCGATCAGCTCCGCCAGCGTAAGGGTGCATACATAGTCCAGCGAAACGCCCCGCAGCCGCAGCGCCCGGGCGCGTTCCGAGAGCCGTGTGCCGCCGCAATCCGGGCACACGTCCTCCTTCAGAAATTTTTCCACCCGCTTCATGCCCTTTTCGTCCTTCACCTTGTTCAGGGCGTTCAGCACCGTGGCCGTGGCGCTGTAATAGGTAAAATCCATCTCCCCGGCGCTTACGCTCTCGGCGCTTTTCGGCCGGTAAAAGATATGCTTCTTTACCATGGGGCCGTTATATACAATGTCTTTTTCTTCGTCGGACAGGTCTTTGAAGGGTACGTCGGTGCGCACGCCCATGGCGCGGCAAACGTCCGTCATCAGGGACCACATCAGGCTGTTCCACGGGGCCACCGCGCCGCCGTCGATGGTAAGGCTGTCGTCCGGCACAAGTGTGGCCGGGTCCACGGTGCGCACCGTTCCGGTGCCCCCGCACTTCCGGCATGCGCCGCCGCTGTTAAAGGCCAGTTCCTCCGCGCCTATGGTGGGGGTAACCGCGCCGCAAACGGGGCAGCGGATCTCCTTTTCCGCCGCGTGGTCCAGCGTGGGAGGCACGTCGTGCCCGTTGGGGCATTTGTATACCGATAAACGCGAAAACATCAGCCGCAGAGAATTGAGCAGCTCCGTCATGGTGCCGAAGGTGCTGCGTATGCCCGGCACGCCGGGCCGCTGGTGCAGCGCAAGCGCCGCGGGTACGTAGCGCACGTCGTCCACCTGCGCCTTCGCCGCCTGCGTCATTCTGCGCCTTGTGTAGGTGGAAAGGGATTCAAGATACCGGCGCGAGCCCTCCGCGTACAGCACGCCCAGCGCCAGCGACGATTTTCCGGACCCGGAAACCCCGGCGATCCCTACAATGCCGTGCAGCGGAATATCCGCGTCCAGATTTTTAAGGTTGTGCACCCGCGCGCCGCGGATTTCGATTTGCGCGGGAATCTGTTTGTTGTTTTTCATAAAGGCGTTTGCTCCTTCATCAAAAAGGGCTGCCCGTTTGTGGGCAGCCTATTGCGGTAAGTGTTTATTGACCTATGTTTGCGGGACCCTGAGGATCCTGCGGCATACCGTTTGGATAGCCGGGGTTCTGGGGCTGATACCCGGCGTTGGGGTTGGCCTGATACTGAGGCTGGGGCTGCGGCTGCGGCTGCGGGTACCCGTTGCCCTGATACTGCGGCGCCTGCTGCGGATAGCCGCCCTGCTGCGGGTAGCCGCCCTGCTGGGGATAGCCGTAACCTGCGGCGGGGTTGCCCTGGAAGCCGGCCTGATTCTGCGGATAACCGGGCGCGCCGTAACCGGGCATAACGGGCTGCGCCTTCTTCAGCCTCATAACGGGGGTGAATTTTTCCATCAGAAGCTTGGGGAAGAATACCATCAAAGCGGCTGCGAACACAAGATCGGCAAGGAATTTAAGCAGAACCGTAACAACGTTTACGCCGGAAGTCCCGAGAACAAACGTAAATATCAGACCGAGAATCAGCGCAAACGCGCGGATCGCGCCGGGCAGGAACCATAATTTCTGAATTTTGCTCTTCAGACTTGCAAAATCCTCAAATGCGGCGACGCCTGCAAAAAGAAGCAGCGCCACAAAAGCGATACAGGAAATCAAGCAGCTGATCGCGTCCAGAACATAAATGGCGTTGGCACGGTAATAGTAATAACTGTAGCTGGCCGAGATTACGATCGATGCGATAAAATGCCAAAAGTAATACAGGATTTCAATGGCGGACAACCCGCAAAACGAAAGAATAAAAATTTTTTTTGAGTCGTTCAACATAGGTACTTCCTTTCTGATTCATATTTTAAACATATTATACCATGCTATCACATGCGATTCAAGTGATTTTTACCATTATTTTTCCTGCGCGCCGTCTTTTTTGAGCCGATCCAGCTCCAGCACGTTCTGCGCCACTCTGCCCATATCGTGGAAGGCGGGCGCAAAGCCCATGTCTGCAAGCACGTCCTTCAGGGCGTTTACAAGGGTCATGTCGTCGCTCTTCTGCGTTACCTGCACGATCAGCGAATCCCTGTGGGCGTATACCACCACCGCCCGTTCCACGGCCAGCATGCCGGGGGATACCCCGTCCAGCAGCGTTCTTGAAATGGGGTTGGAGGCGACCCTGCCCGGATAAGTGAGAAAGATCGTTCCGTTGGTGGTAAGGGTCTCGATGCCGCCCGGGGCGGTAAGCGCCTTGTTTACCGCCACAATATCGCCCATGGCGTCGATCTCGTCGCATTGCCCCAGAATAAAGCTGTAATTGGCGGCGGCGTTTTCTTTTGTGAGCTGCTTTTTCATATCGCTGCGCAGGCGGCTGCAGAGCGCTTCCAGCGGCTGCTCCAGATCCGCCGCGGTTACGGGCAGCGGCACGTTATACGCCATATTGCCGAAGGAGAATGTTCCGAACTGGCGGCGCGGATCCGCCGTGAGCACAACGGATATCGTTTTATCGCCGATATCATAGGCCCGGGCAATGGCCTGTGCCGTAATGGCGGTGAGCAGCGGCCCGAAGGAAGTGCCCAGTTCTTTGGTCTTTTTCTCAAACGCCTTGTTGCTGATCTCCAGATTCAGTAACCTGCAGCTCAGATCCTCCTGCGCGTACTGCTCCGGCGGCATGCGAAACAGCTTATCGTTGTCGATCAGATTGATCGGTTCTCCCGGCCCGGCGAAAGCGGTCAGCGGATCGTTCCGTTCGGTTTCGTCCATCTCAAAATAAGGGGCGGGGGAGATGCGTATGCCGTGTTTTGTAAACATTTTCGTGCCGGCGATCCGCACCAGAGGCGCTACGCTGCAAACATAGTTCCACAGCACGCTGATCACATAGGCGATCATGCCGCGGGCGTCCGTAATACCGTGAAACAGCGAGAAGGTTACGTGCCGCTCTCCGTAGAGGAACACAAACAGATAGCCGTTGGTGCCGTCCTCTCCGTCCGTACCGAAGCACAGGGTCTTGCCGTCGTCCGGCGCAAGCTTTACCTGCTTCAGGTTCTCTTCGTAAAATACCCGGCCGTCCTTGATCACGGGCCGCACGGAAAACTCCGGATAACACTGCAGCGCCTTGTTTGCCGCCGCCTGAAATTTATCGAGCTGCAGCGGCTTTTTCAGGTCGAACCGCACCCGGATATCAAAGGTGTTTCCCGCGCCGGAGAAAGCGCCGTAAAAAATGGAATCGTATCTTGCTCCGCGCCGTAATCCTTTCCGCGCGGAAGAAGCGTGGTCGTTCATTCTGTTATTCTCCTTTTTTATAAAAATAACGTTTGCCGCCGTATCCGGCGATGAAACTGTTGCGCCGTGTTTTTGCTATGGGCGAGTGAACCAGCCGTCGCCGAAATTGCCGCTGCTGATGATCACAAGCCATGCGCCGATCAGCGCCAGCAGCACCAGCACCGAAATCAGTACGGGCACCAAAGGCGATTTTTTCTCTGGCTCCGCCGTTTTGTTATCCTCTTCTGCGGGCTTTGTTCCTGCGGGTGCGGCAGAACCCCGGCTCCGCTCCGTATCGTTGATTCCCCGGGGGAAATACGGAACAGGCGCTCTGGTTTGCTGCGGTGTGGAAAAGCCTTGTTCCTGCGCCGTTGGAACCGAATTTTCCGGTGTGCGCGCAGTGTTGGGTTTCCGGCGCGGCGGCATGCCTGCAGCTCCATTCAGCGGTTTTCCGCATACGACGCATGTGGGCGTACTCTTCTCATAATACGTTCCGCAAAAAGGACAAAACATGGGATTCTCTCCTTTGTTTTGGTTATTCTACTTCTACGCCGCCCCATTCCACGGCGGTAAAGCCGGTACGGTTAAAGGGATCGAAGCGCTGCGGGCGGATCTGCACCGGCGCGTCCATGGGTTTATACGCCATAAACACGCGCAGAAGACTGTCCGGCGCGGGGCTGATATCGAGCTGCACAACGGAGGTGTAGGTCTCTTTCTGGAAAGAGATCAGATTCCAGGCGTTGTTCTGCATTCTGGGCAGCCAATAGATGATGAACTCGTTGCGCTCTCTGGGGGAAAGGCCGATCTCGGACAGCGTTTTTTCAAGGAAGGCCGCCGTATCGCTGCCTTTCACAACAAAGCCCTCGTCAAAGGTGTAGTCCGCATTGCCGCACAGTTCCCAATACAGGCAGCTGTACTGCTTTCCGTCTGCCCGGTCGGTCAGGGTGCCGTCCGGCGCCGCGGTCACCTTCCAGCCGTTTTTATAGGCGGGGTAGGTGCATGAGAAAAAGATATCCTCCGCAAGGGTGAGTTTTACGTCCACGTCCGTTTCCTTTTCCGGATACAGGTAAAGCACAGGCTTGTCGCCCGCGTCGCCTGCGTGCTCCAGATATTTATACAGCACATAGCCTGTATCATTGCCGTAGGTCACTTTGATCCAGCCGTTTTGAATCGGCGTGTTATCCGCAACGTATACAATTTCCATATTGTTAACGGTGGTTATCAATGCGTTTTCACGTCCGGGGCCGCTGCGCATATTCAGCGGTTCGCCCGCATATTCACCTGTCACGTTTACAAGATACGGGCCGCCGCATACCGTTTCCCCGGCGGGCGGCGCTGCTGTCGCGGCGTCGGATACGGGCGCGCCAAACAGGAAATCGCTGCGGATCCAGCCCTCTACGCCCTGATAATAGCAGAGCGTCCAGCCGTTTACGGATACGCTCTGCACGGTCACCGGGGTGTTGTTCGGCAGTTGTGTGCCGGTTACATTGAATTGTGATTTGCTGGGGCCGAGCCGCATTTTAACGTAATTCTGTACCGCGGTATCGGTGCAGTAGGCGTAAGCGGTATACTGATCCACAAATTGGCTTGCGGCCGGCCTGTAAAGCACGTTTGCGGGGGCGTTCTGCCAGCCCGACGCCGCCGTTGTGGTCTGCGGGGCGGGCGCGGCGGTAACGGGCGCGGCGGTCGTGGTGATCGCCGCCGTGGTGGATTCGGTCTGCAGCTCCGGATCGTCATTCGGGTCGTTGATCGGTATCGAACCCGGTTCGGTCGTTATGGTTCTTGTGCCGTCGTCTTTGGCGTCCTTGTTACCGCCGCTCTTTGCGCATCCCGCAATGGAAAACAGCATAACAACAGCGAGAAGCAGCGCGGCAAATCCCGGTTTCTTCATCTTGTTATCTCCTTTTTATGAATTATTTTCATTTTATCATAAGACCCGGCAAAATGCAATACAGGAAAAGAATGCCTGCGGCAGAGAGAAGTTCAAATTATAATTTGTCGCGCACTTGCGCGCCAAATTATAATAGTGAAGAAGTAAGAGTGAATAGTGAAGAAGAAAGGG
>CAMOVW010000189.1 GCA_946627725.1 uncultured Clostridia bacterium | reverse complement strand
ATGACAATAAGGAATCGCATTGCGGGCGGTTCTGAGGAACCGCGCTACCATTATAATCGCTCCGCTTTGTGATGCCCAACCAATATGCAAAAACTCAGTAGTTTGCGAACGGCAAACAGCGAACGGCGAACGGCGTTTATCGCGCGAACCGCGCGACAAATTATAATTATCTATCCCCGCAAAAAATCCGGCTTCCCGCTTGTTTTGGGAAACCGGATTTCTTCTTTTATTCGGTTTTACGGGTGCGCTTCCAGAAATTCTACGGTGATTTCGGCGGTTTTGTCGGCGCGGCTCTCGATAAACAGGTGCCCGCCGGAGGCCATCATCACTTCGGTGCTGCCTTCCGGCAGGTGGTCCGAAAGCTTCTGTACGTCCCGTTTTGCAATCACGGTGTCGTTGGCGGCGTTCACGTACAGAACGGGAGGCATGTTCTCAACCGCGGCAAAGTCCGTTTCAGGCAGCATGGTAAAGTTGATCAGCGCCCCGCGGCCCGTACCTGCCACGGTGTAGGGATCCGTAATATAATGCAGATCGTAATCTTTGGTAAACTGCAGATCTTCGGTGGCGGCCAGCAGCAGCAGGCGCACCAGCGCGTTCATGCGGGCGATCACCTCAAGAAACTTGCCCATCACCTTCAAAAAGGTGGGGTTGGTCATCAGCTTCTGGCGGATGGAGGTGGTTCCCTCGTTGCCGGCGGTGCCGTACAGCAGCAGGTTCTTTACGCTTTCGGGGTATTTCTGCGCAAGGGCAATGGCGATGTAGCCGCCCATGGAGTGGCCCGCCACGTACCAGGGCTCGTCGCTCAGGCTCGCCATCAGCGAATGCATGATATCCTCCCGCGGGAGCTTATTTGTTTTTTCCGTTTCGCGGGTGGAATATCCGAAATCTGGCAGGTCGGCGATTACGCAGGTGTAGCCCGCGGCCTGCAGCCGCTCCGCCAGCGCCTGAAAACAGTAGGAAGACAGGGCAAACCCGTGGATCATAAAGATCTGCCCTTTTTGATTCTCCGCTTTGAAAACACGGTAGTGGATCGAGTAATCGCCCACTTCATAAAAACGGCTGTTGTCAAACGGCGTTTCGGCAGCCGCAAACGCCGGGCTTACGGCGCAGACCAGCAGCACAATACTCAGCAATACGGAAAGCAGCTTTTTCGTTTTCATCATATCACCAATCTCCGGAACATATTTATTCGATTAATTATAACATATTAAAAAAACATTTGCAATATGCCCGGTTCCGGAATTTCAGCTTTTTTTCAGACTTTTTTCAACAAAAAACAGCTTGACAACAATTGAATCGGGCGGTATAATACAAAACTGAGAATCGTTCTCAAATTTATTCGGTCACAGAATCGGAGGCGTATCATTGTGGCGGAATACAAAACCCGGCAGAAGGAGATCCTTCTTTCTTATCTCAGCGAAACCAGCGAATCGCCGCAGAGTGTGGATGATATCGTGCGGGCGCTGCAGGCGAAGGGCGAATCCCTCGGCAAGAGCACCGTTTACCGGCTTGTAAAAAAGCTGTGCGACGAGGGCGAGCTGAAATGCTTTGCGGAGGATAAGCGGTTTCTGTATCAGCTGGTGAACGGCGAAGCGTGCCACCACCATCTGCATCTGAAATGCACCACCTGCGGCAGGCTGCTGCATATGGATCACGAACAGAGCGAGCGGCTGATTGAAAACATTTACGGCGAAAACGGTTTTGCCGTAAGCGAAGAGGATACCACCCTGTTCGGCTGCTGCGGCGACTGCGCGAAGAAAAAGCGCGGCGCATAACAAACGAAAACATTCGGTAAGGAGACGTATATAATGAAAAAAATCATAAGCGTATTTTTACTTCTGAGCCTTGTGCTCGCGCTGGCCGCAGGCTGCGGCAGCCGTACCGGCGAAGACGCCACCTCCCCCGCCAACCCCACCGACGACGCCGTGCCCGGCGGTACGGATCTGAAGATCGTATGCACCGTTTTCCCGCAGTACGATTGGGTGCGCAATATTCTGGGCGATCTGGCGAGCAGCGCCGAGCTTGTGCTGCTGCTGGATACGGGCACGGATCTGCACTCTTATCAGGCAACGGCGGAGGATTTTGTAAAGCTCTCCGGCTGCGATCTGTTCATCTATGTGGGCGGCGCATCCGATATGAAATGGGTGCCGGACGCCCTTGCGGCCGCCGGTAATATCCCCTCGCTGAGCCTGCTTGAGGCGCTCGGCAGCGCCGCAAAGGAAGAATCGGAAGTGGCCGGTATGCAGCCGGAGGAAGAGGAAGAAGAGGAGGGCGCGCTGGATGAGCACGTATGGCTCTCGCTGCGTAATGCCCAAACCCTTGTAACCGCCATCTGCGACGCCGTCTGCAAGGCGGATCCCGCCAACGCCGCAGTTTACCGCGCCAACGCCGAAGCCTACAATAAAAAGCTGAAGTCGCTGGATACCAGCTTTACCGTGGCGGTGGAGAGCGCCGGATATAAAACCATGCTGGTGGGGGACCGCTTCCCCTTCCGCTATCTGTGCGATGATTACGGCATCACCCCCTACGCCGCCTTTTCCGGCTGCTCGGCGGAAACCGAGGCCAGCTTTGAGACCCTTGCGGGGCTTTCCAAAACCGTGGACGAGTTGGGGCTGCCCGCCGTGGTGGTTACCGAAACGGCCGATCAGAGCATCGCCAAAACCATTATAGAAAACACGCAGCAGAAGAACCAGCGCATTGTGGTAATGAACGCCATGCAGAACATTACCAAAGAAAAGGTTGCCGAGGGCGTTACCTATCTCGGCCTGATGCAGGAAAACCTTGCGGCGATCAACAGCGCGCTGAACTATATGCCCGCGCAGTGATAAGGAGAACCTATGGAAACACAAATCATTTGCAACGACCTTGTTCTGGGGTACGACGGCAAGGTGGTATCCTCCGGCGTTTCCTTTGAGGTGCACCGGGGCGATTACCTCTGCATCGTGGGCGAAAACGGCGCCGGTAAAAGCACGCTGATCAAGGCGCTGCTGGGGCTGAATCCCCCCATCTCCGGCACCATCTCCGCGCCCGGCGGGCTGAAGGCCGCCGCCATCGGCTACCTGCCCCAGCACACCGAGGTGCAGAAGGATTTCCCCGCGTCGGTAAAAGAGATCGTATTGAGCGGGTGCCTCGGTAAAGGCGGTTTCTCGCCGTTTTACACTTCGGGGCAGAAGATGCTTGCGGCGCGGCAAATGGAGCGCCTCGGCATCACCGGTATGCAGAACCGCTGCTATCGGGAGCTTTCCGGCGGGCAGAAGCAGCGGGTGCTGCTGGCCCGTGCGCTGTGCGCCACAGAGGAAGTGCTTCTGCTGGACGAGCCCGTGGCAGGGCTGGACCCGATGGTGACCAAAGAGATGTACGGCATCATCGAAAACCTGAACCGGGACGGCGTTACCATTATTATGGTATCTCACGATATCGCCGCAGCCGTGCATTACGCCACGCATATTCTGCACCTGAGCCGCACGCCGCTGTTCTTCGGCAAAAAAGAAGACTATATCAAAACGGATACGGGCCGTATCTTTACAAGCTACGCAGGGGGTGAAACGCCGTGATCGCCGAAATGATGGATAAACTGGTCATGTATTTTCAGTACCCCTTCGTGCAGCGGGCCATGGTTGCGGGCGTGCTGATCGCCCTGTGCTCCTCTCTGCTGGGGGTAACGCTGGTGCTCAAGCGCTTCTCCTTTATCGGGGATGGCCTCTCCCACGTGGCTTTCGGCGCGCTGAGCCTTTCCGCCATCCTCAACCGGATCATGCTGGCGGTTTCCGGCGCGGCGGTGCAGGGCATACTGGGCGTGTTCGTAAAAAACCAAATGCTGCTGGTGATGCCCGTCACCATGCTGGTGGCCTGGCTGCTGCTGGGCGCCACAAAAAAGAGCAAAATCATGGGCGACGCCAGCCTTGCCATGCTCAGCGTGGGTTCGCTGGGCATCGGCTACCTTATCATGAATAAATTCTCTTCCGGCGGCAACGTAAGCTCCGACGTATGCTCCACGCTGTTCGGTTCCACCTCCATCCTCACACTCTCTGATTTCGATCTGTGGATGTGCGTGATCATGAGCGTTGTGGTGGTGGCGGTGTTTGTGCTGTGCTACAATAAGATTTTCGCCGTCACCTTTGATGCGGATTTTGCCACCGCCACCGGCACCCGCGCCGGCGTTTACAATACGGTGATCGCGCTGGTCACCGCCGCGGTGATCGTGCTGGCCATGAACCTTGTGGGCTCGCTTCTGATTTCCGGCCTGGTGGTGTTCCCCGCCCTTTCCGCCATGCGGGTGTTCAAAAGCTTCAAAAGCGTGGTGATCAGCTCCGCCGCGATCTCGGTGCTCTCGGCAGCCGTGGGCATTGTCGCCTCCATTCTGCTGTCCACGCCCGTGGGTTCCACCATCGTGGTGGCGCAGCTGATCGTGTTTATCGTTTTTTCAATCATCGGCATTATCAACTCGAAAGGAAGAAAGAAAGTATGAAAAAGTTCACTGCCCTCTGTCTTATTCTCGTTCTGCTGGCCTCCCTCGCCGCCTGCAGCGGTAAAAAAACCGGCGGCGATACCACAAACCCCGCCAATTCAACCGATTCCGCCAATCCCGATTCCCAGTCCGTAACCGACGCCAACGGAAACGTGCTGCCCGCCAACCTGCCGGAGGGCGCCATCAACAACATCCGCGAGACCTTCGACCCCATGGAATATACCATGTACGTCAACGTGTTCGACGATACCTCCAGCAAAAAGTTCGACGGCGTTGATATGACAAAGGTAGGCACCTTCGCCATACTGCAGGACGAGTGGTCCGGCAAATCCCGCTACTACGTTTGGGGCTATAAAGATGCCACCCGCTGCTGCGATTACCAGTGGGAGTTTGTTCCCGCGGACGTGAACGCGCTGCCCGCGCCCGGCTCTTATATCAGCGTGAAGGGCACCTTAACCTATACGGAAGACCAGAAGACCGGCGCGCTGGATCATTACTGGCTCACCGATACCGAGATGAAAGTGCTGGAGGAATATCCCGCCTCCAAATATGATTACGATCTTACCATGATGAACGCCACCCTCACCCGGGTGCAGCTGTTCAGCATCCAGAATTATCCCGAAAAGTTCGCGGGCAAAACCGTGCTGATCTACGGCCGCGCCCTCTCCCCCAACACATTGCAGCATCCTTACTATGACAGCAACTGGAATCTCGATTTCAAAACCGATAAAGCCGGCAACAAATCCCCCGCGATCGGCCAGTATCTTGTTCTGGGCGGCACGGTGATGAATGAAACCGGCGGCATTTGGCTTGACGTGGATTATTATCAGGAATTCTGATTTTAAAAGGAGGGCTTCCCCATGCCTGTGCCTGTGATCGTTTTATTGTGCGTTCTCGGCGTGATCGTTCTGCTGTGCGCGGTTTGCGCGATTCGTGCGGCGCGGATCAAAAAAACGCTGCCGGACGTGAAGCCCGCGGTGCAGTGGACCGCGGAGGAAGAAAACAAATACGCCGCCGATCTCTCCGAAATGGTAAAGATCCCCACCGTATCCAAACGGCAGGAGGAGGAATGGCCCGATTTCGCCCTGTTTCAGCAAAAGCTGGCGGAATTGTTCCCGCTGTTTTTCGCAAAGGCGGAAAACCACGACGTGGACGGCAACCTTCTGCGGCGGCTGCCCGGCAGCGATCCCAAGCGGGGCGCGCTGCTGCTGATGGGCCATCAGGACGTGGTGCCCGCCGAGGGGCAATCCGGCTGGGAGAAACCTCCCTTCTCCGGCGAGATCGCGGACGGCTGCGTTTGGGGCCGCGGCGCCATGGACTGCAAAAGCACCGTGTGCTGCGAGCTTGAGGCCATAGAAGCGCTGCTGCGCGAGGGCTTCGATTTCAAAGAGGACCTGTGGTTCTTCTCCGCCCGCAACGAAGAGAACTCCGGCGGCGGCAGCGACGCGGCTGCGGCGTACCTGAAAGAAAAGGGGATCCGCCTCAACGTGGTGCTGGATGAGGGCGGCGCCGTGGTAACGGGCATGTTCCCCGGCATGACGGCCCCCGCCTCCGGTATCGGCGTGGTGGAAAAGGGCTTTGTGAACCTGAAGTTCACCGCCCGCGCCGAGGGCGGACACGCCTCTACCCCGCCGAAGAACACCCCCATCGCCCGGCTCTCAAAATTTGTGGCAGAAGTGGAAAAAAAGGATATCTTCCAAAAGAAGATGGTTTCCCCCATCCCCGAAATGTTCGGCTGCATCGCGCCGTATCTGCCCTTCTATTTCCGCTTCGTGCTGGGCAACCTTTGGCTGTTCAAGGGGCTTGTTACCCGTATCCTGCCCGCGGTATCCTCCATGGCGGGGGCGTTTGTAAAAACCACCGCCGCCTTTACCATGAGCGGCGGCAGCGCAGCCCCCAACGTGCTGCCGGATGAGGCCTGGGTCATCTGCAATATGCGCCCAAGCGTGCACCAGAACGCGGAAAAGAGCATCGCCGCCATCAAACGAATCGCGGATAAATACGATATCGAAACCGAAACGCTTTATCGGAAAGACGCCTCCGCCGTAACCGACGCCGGCAGCGAGGAATTCCGTTTTCTGGCGCAGTGCGTCGCCGAATGCCTGCCCGATACGGTGGTTACGCCCTATATGATGACGGGCGGCACCGATTCCCGCCGGTTTGAAACCGTGTGCGATAACGTGCTGCGCTTCACCCCCACGCGCCTTACCCCGCAGCAGCTCGCCGCCATGCACGCCGCCAACGAAAACATCGGTGTTTCCGCCCTCGCCGAAGGCGTGAAAACCTATGAATATTACATAAGAAAATATAACGCATAAAACAGAAAGCCGCCCCTTCGTGGGCGGTTTTCTGGTGTTTAAAGGAACAAATTGCAGTTTGGCGCGCAGTCAGGTAGGCAGACATGGGGACGGCTTCTATGTCTTCGCCCATCACAT
>CAMOVW010000188.1 GCA_946627725.1 uncultured Clostridia bacterium | reverse complement strand
CGAAGCCACCGGGCTGCCCGACCACAGCTTTGATACGGTAACCGCGGCCCAGTGCTTCTGGTATTTTGACCGGGAGAAAATGCGCGCAGAGCTGCGGCGGCTGCTGAAGCCGGGCGGGACGTTTATAAAGATCGCAATGGATTGGGACCTTTCCGACCCCATCGCGGCGGGCAGCGTAGGGCTGGTAACGGAGCTGAATCCGAAATGGACGGGCGGCAGAGGCGTCGGCAATGATATTTTCGACGATCTTTTCCCCGGAAGGAAAACCGAGGTTTTCAGCGCGGAACTGCCCTTTACCCGGGAAAGCTGGCACGGCAGAATGTGCGCCTGCCGGGGCACGCTCGCCTCTATGGACGCGGATACGTTCAAAAGATGGGAGCGGGCGCACCTCGCCTTTCTGGAGGGGCGCCCGGAGCGTTTTACGGTAAGGCATCAGATCGTTTATTCCCGGTTTACAGTGAATAACAGAAAGGGGCGAACCGCATGTTCCGATGAAACTATCCTCTTATGAAGTGAAAGCTGTCAATGCAAAGCTCGGCTCCCCTTTCCGGCTTTAAGATGAGGAACACATCGGACGTATCGTCAAGCTTCGTATCAAAGCGGAAGAAATCATTGCGGCGGCAGTACCACTCATAGGAATCTGTTGGGTTTTCTGCTTTGATGCTGCCGAGAAGCGGTCCGTTTTCTCCGCCGGTTCTCACTTCGATAACGGCTTTGCCGCCCATGCAGTAGTAATCGACTGAGAAACCGGTTTTATCCGAAAGATTACGAACTTTGGGATAGGTCAGCACGGCGTGTTCCGTGCAAGCAGCCAAAAAGCCGAAGAGATGTTTGTTTTCTTTTTTTCTTACGTTTACCCCTTTCATGTACCACACCGCTTCGATCCTGTTCCAATCGGAATCATACTGCCCTACGCCGTATTCTACGATCAGGGGGTCGGTGACCAATTCGCCGTTTTCTTTGATATGCACATAACACAGGCCGCTGGAGCGATACATCTCCGTTTGTTCTTTTATGGTGATCGCCTGAAAGATCTGGCCGTTCCACGCGCAGAAGCTGCTGTGGTCAATCGTGGACGCCGTATGGCCCATAAAATGATACGGGCCGTAAACGCAATTTGAAACCGCATAGAATCCGCCGTAGCTGAGATAATACTTTCCGCCGAATTTATTGAGTGAAGCCTTGTCGTCTCCGCAGTGATCCAGTTCGATTTTTCTCGGCGTTTCGGCAAAAGAGATCATATCTTCATTCAGCCGCGCGATATAATAGCCGCATCCATCGCCGTAGCACCATGCAGGGCCGCCGAACACAAGATAAAACTCTCCGTCGTCGTCATCGAACACGGCAGGGTCGTATTCTCTTGTTGTTGTTAAAGTGCCGTCAAGCAGCGGTTTCCCGAGCGCGTCTTTAAAAGGGCCGCCCGGATGATCGGCCACAGCCACACCGATTCTGCGGCTGCCGTCGGAAAAATAAAAGTAATATCTGCCGTTTCTCTTCGCGGCGTCTACCGCCCAGCAGTTGTCTGAAGGGCCCATAAAGAAATCTTCGGGATGAACCACCGATTCAAGCGTCCAAACAACCGCATCGGCAGAAGACCAGATCTGCCAATCGTGCATACAGAAATTTCTTGCATCCTTATTTGCGTCATGCGAGGCGTACAGATACATTTTTTCGTCAAAGATATGAATATGCGGGTCGCAGACGCCCCTGCCCGGGATAACAGGGTTTTTAAGCGAGATGACCTTTTCCATTTGTTTCCTCCGATCTGGGTTTGTTTTTATAATTATATCACAGTTTCGGTTATAGGTCTCCCTCACCGGGGAGGATGAGCAGGACCGTTATAGCGAAGCCCGAGCATTGTAAGATCGTCGAATTGCGGCGCTTCCTTCACGAAGGCGTCAACGGCGGCGCGAACCCCCGCAAGGACTTCTTTCTGCGAAGCGCCTGCGGGAATGGCATTGAGCGCCTCCACCGTGCGGTCCGTTCCGAAAAGCCGGTTGTTCGCGTCGGTCGCTTCCGCGACGCCGTCGGTGTAAACGAAGATGCTGTCGCCCGGATGGAGCGTGATTTCGGTATTGAAGTACTGTGAGCCCGCCATCGCGCCGATCGCAAGCCCGTGTTTGTCTTTCATCAGCTCATATTTACCGCTTACGTTGACGATCGGGTATTCGTGTCCGGCGCTGGCGGTGGTGAGTTTTCCCGTGCTGATCTCAAGGATGCCGAGCCACACGGTAACGAACATATGATAATATGATACTATGAAATCGACGATTTGTAAACACATTCGGCATAAACGTAACCGATACATTTTTGCGTTTTTACAATTACAGGCACAATTTGACGATTAGTCCACACGATTTTACGATTACAAGCACAATTTAACGATTACCCCCACGTTTTTACGATTACAACCTCAATTTGCGAAATAAGGAACTAAAATATTGATAGAAACTCCGTCTTTCCGGGGCAGGTTTTTACGGTTACTGGGTCAGGAAGCCCTTATATGGCAATGAATCGGGATAAAAAATGAACCCCACTATCATTTCTATCGAAATCATAGTAGGGTTATGGTGCCGGTGGCGTGGGTCGCTACGCCGCTGCCGCGTAAATCCCCCTCTTGCGGTGACCCAAAATCGTCGGGCGCGACCTTCGTCGCTGCCGATTTTGACCGCTGCGCCAGCTCCACATTGCTTCATCGTCCACCGGACGCGCAATGTGGCGCTGCCCGCGTCGGCGCAAACGCTCACACCGGAGCGTTTGCTTCCGCAAGCTTCGCTTGCTCCCTCCTGTTCGACCCCCGCCTGCAGATCAAGAGTATCTATGTGTGGTTTTATGTGTTGATACTTGTTGATAAACAGGTACTTTTATGCTATACTCATACATACTGGGAGAGCGGTTCTTTTGAAAAAAACAAACAACACGAAGTCCCGAGGGGCTCACCGTGCCGGCTCTGACGGAAAAAAGCGAAATCGCCGCAGCGTACATCGAATCATCCTTTGCGCTCAGGTCGTTTCCCTTCAGGAATCTATGCTGCTTGACAGAATGAAAAGTACCGTTACATCACTTTGGAAAGAGGCGTTTTATGGATACACTGAGATTTGATTTATCCAAGGCGGGTATGCCGTTTAAAATCATGAACGCAACCAATGGCGGTCCATGGCACAGACGGCATGCTGACGATCAGTACCGCAGCAATTTTGCGGATTATAAGGCCGCACACATTCCCTACAGCCGCAACCACGACTGCGCTGTCTGCGGCCTTTACGGCGGGCCGTACAGCCACGACATCAACTGTATCTTTCCAGACTTCGATGCGGATCCGAATGACCCTGCTTCCTATGATTTTGCCTGTACGGACGAAAGCATTCTGGTCTGCCGGGATGCGGGCACCGAAACATTCTTTCGGCTCGGCCAGACCATTGAGCACCAGATCAAAAAGCATGGAACCCTGCCGCCAAAAGATTTCAGGAAATGGGCTGTGATTTGTGAACACATCATCCGGCACTATAATGAGGGCTGGGCGGACGGCTACCGTCTGAATATTCAGTATTGGGAGATCTGGAATGAGCCGGATTTAGACCCGGACGATGCGCCGAACAAACGCACCTGGGGCGGCACGAAAGCACAGTTTTTTGATTTGTATGAAACAGCAGCCAAGCATCTGAAGCATTGCTTTCCGCATCTGAAAATCGGCGGGCCTGCATTGGCGTATAATGAGCAGTGGGCAGAAGATTTTCTCCGCACCATGCAGGAAGGAAATGTGCCTATCGATTTCTTTTCTTGGCACATCTACTGCACCCGGCCGCAGGACATAGCAGAGAGGGCAGAGCGGATCAGGATTTTGCTCGATACATACGGTTTCGTACACACCGAAAGTATCCTCAACGAATGGAATTATGTCCGCGGATGGACAGAGGACTTTGTCTATTCCCTGAAAGTAATCCATGGCGTAAAGGGTGCGGCGTTTATGACGGCTTGCATGTGCGTCTCGCAAAGCGCGCCTTTGGATATGCTGATGTATTACGACACGCGCCCGTCTGTCTTTAACGGCGTCTTTGATTTTTACACCTACGAGAAATTGCCCGGATATTATGTGCTGTATTGGTACGGACAGTTTTACGCGCTGCAAAAAGAAATCCGTTCAGAAAACAGCGTTGACGACGTCTTCGCACTTTGCGGCGTGGATGAACACGGCAGAGTTTCAGCGCTTTTAACCTACTACAGCGATCTTGCCGACGCGGACGAAAAAACCGTTCATGTGGATTTCGGCAAAAACAGCAGATACGAAATCTATCGCCTGGACGATGCGCACAATGGCGAGATCGACGAAACGACCGAAAACCTGACATTCACCATGAACGTAAACAGCGTCATATGGATCAAAGAGATCGGGACGTGATACGATAAATGATAGGCACGATCGATCTAAACAACGAAACCTTTATAAAAGATATTCTTGATGGTACAACCTTTTTTCAAATCGCCGAAGGCGGTGTAATGGGAGGACCCAGAGGAATCATTTTTGTCACAGAAGACGGCAAGGTATACCACGCAAATTACTGTTATGGAGACCTGAAATGGGAAACCATCCAAAAGGCACCCGACTGAAATTCTATCAAAATTTCAGTCGGGTTATGGTGCCGGTGGCGGGGGGCGCTACGCCGCTGCCGCGGCTACACGCCCACGTCGGCGAAAACGGTCCCCCGGACCGTTTTCTTCCGGACCGCTTTCGCGGTCCTCCCTCCTGTTCGACCCCCGCCTGTCGTTTTATATAAAAAATGCAGCCGAACCTTCGGTTCAACTGCATTTTTTGGTGCGCCGAAACCGGCCAAATCCGAACCGTTTATTGTGTTTTCGATTTCTTCAAAGGTGATTGTTTTTGAACCGTCCTTGTAATTGAACGTGATTATCATATAATCGTCGAACAGATAAATCGAATTGATAAAGCTGTCGATCAATCTGCGGCGGTGTTCCAGCTTTTTGACGTCCATCTTCCGCAAGCGGTGGAACCAGAATAGAATCTGCTCTCTTGACAGCGTCGGTTGTTTGATTTCTTCCTTTGCGATCTGTACAGAAATCTCACTTTTCAGTTGCTCTAATTCTTCAAGTCGTTTCTTTGTAGATTCCGTGATGATTCCCTGCTGGATTGCGTTCAGAAAGTTGTTGATCGACCGCTCCGTTTCCGAATATTGCTGATGTAAGATCGGAAGTGAGGTATTGGTACCCTGACGTTCTAAAGCCATATCCGCAAGCCGTTCGATCAGTTCATCGTCAAGAATAATTCTTTTGAATTTGGTCAATAACGATGTTTTCAATCCAATCTTTTTTGACCGATTTTTTGTCGCAGCCTTTTTTATGTTTTGCACTTACACATTTGTAATACCGGTGAACTTGCCCCGATCTGCCGGTACCGCTTTCACCGACCATGTAGCATTTGCATTTCCCACAGTACAGTTTTGTCGTCAGCAGGTATTCATCCTCGGCTTTATGTTTCGCCGGGGCTTTTTTATTTGCCGCCATACGCTCCTGTACTCGGTTGAATAATTCTTCCGGTACAATGGCAGGAATACCGCCCGGAATCACAATATCACGGTAACGATACTCGCCGATGTACTTACGGTTATGCAGCATACTTGTGATGTTATCCGTATCCAGTTTACCATTCCGCGTGGTTCGGATGCCTGCAAGATTGAATTTGTCCGCAAGCTGCTGCATCGTCGTACCGCTTGCGTAAAGCTTAAACGCTTCTAAAACAGCAGGAGCAGTAACGGGATCAATCTGAAAATGTTTTTCCTTGTCAATCACATATCCGATTGGTAAAGTACCGCCGTTATATTGACACTTCAAAGCATTTTCCGTCAGACCTCGCACAACTTTTTCGGACAGTTCAGCAGAATAATACTCCGCCATTCCTTCCAGCAACGACTCCAAAAGAATCCCTTCCGCGCCTTCGGAAATCGTTTCGGTTGCGGATACAACCTTCACACCGTTCTTGCGCAAGACACTTTTATAGTGTGCGGAATCGTATCGGTTACGTGCGAAGCGATCCAGCTTCCAAACGATTATAACGTCAAAACTTTTCTTTACGCTGTCTTTGATCATCTTCTGAAAGCTGGGACAGTTATCGGTTTTCGCGGAGAGTGCGCGGTCAATATAGGTGTCAACGATGTGAATATCGTTCCGTTTTGCAAACGCTTTGCATTCCCGAAGCTGGCCTTCTATGGATTCTTCTTTTTGTTTTCCAGAAGAGTATCTTGCGTAAATAACACCGTTCATTCTTTCACCTCTTTTAACTAAAGGGTTTCAGGGAATCTCCCTGACAAGCGCCGTGCACGTGCAAAGGCAATGCTTGCAAAGATGATACCGCTCTTTGTAATCCGAATTGTGATATCACAATTCAATGCTTGATGAGACGATACCGATTATCGGTTCACCATCTCGGACGGTTCGATCAAATAAATGTTTTCCTCTTTTTCGGCCAGGTTTTTGACTGTATCTGTGAACCCGCCGAGAGAGAACAGGTAATAATATATGCTTCCTTTTCGCTCGTGTTTCGCTTTTAATTTGTCGAATTCATGCAGATCAAACGCCTCGTTTCTGAACTTACACTCACCGATAATGAAGTTCTTTTCTTTCTCGTCGCAGGCAAGAATGTCAATTTCTTCGGGTGATGAAAACGGTTTCCCATTCTCATCGTGATGCGTCACGTTGCCCCACCAGCGGCCGATGGAAAGAAAAGAAAATGGCAGACGCTCATCCCGGTTTTGCAGTCTGAGATAACGAATCGACACTTCTTCAAACGCTTTGGACGCAAATTTATGCAGATCTTTTTTGATCACCTGACGCCAGATGATCTCGACGTCGCCCTGCTCCAATTCGGACATATACTTGTACGCATACGCGA
>CAMOVW010000187.1 GCA_946627725.1 uncultured Clostridia bacterium | reverse complement strand
TTTCAGCGAAACGCATACGATCCGCACTGCATCGCCGTTTTCACAGAGCAAGGCGATCCGCGCACCGTCGGGGCTTACGTCAAAGCCCGTATTCCGGAGCGTCCCTTTGAGCTCCGGCGTAATCGCCCGTTCGCCGGTTTCAAGCGCGATCACGATCTCATTACCGCTGATAAATACGGCTTCGGGCGTGTTTGCCCCGGTAAAAACGCCGTAGGTCACGCCGCTTCTCTGCACGGTTCTTTTCGGTTCGGGCAGCTGCCAGAGCACCGCGTATCCGTCTTTTGCAACCGCTGCGGCGCAGCGAACGCCGTCCACCTCCGTAAACAAAACCCGTTCAAGCGCTCCGTAGCACTCCGAAAGCCGCACGGGCTCGCCGCCGCCCACGGCGTCATAGGCGAAAACAGCCGTGCCAACCGCGTACAGCAACGTTTCCCCGTCCGCGCTCCACGCATACATATGCGGCCGGCCGGGCGTGCGTACGGTACGGCGCAGGCCCGTCTTTTGATCGGTCGCTATAATGCCGCCCGCATTTTCGGGAAATTCCACCGTAAATAAAGGGCTTTCCGTCTGCGTTTCTGCGGAAGCGATCCGTTCAAGCAACGGATCCCCCTCGGCGGCGATCTTATCCGGCAGGCACACGTTCAGAAGCTGCTGCCCGCTCTGGTACAGCGCAAGATAAGAATTGCTTTTGAGCAGGCTCACGTCCACGTTCTGCGCCAGGCCGATGGCCTTCATCGGATCCGCCGCGGCGTTCTGCGCTATATTCGCGGCCTCGGCAAAGCCTGAGAAGGCCTGTTGATTTGTTTCGGAGATTTCCTTAAACGCTTTCGGTACGGCAATAAGCATCAGCACCGCCGCAGCCGCCGAAAGCGCAGTCAGCACGGCCGCCCCGATCCGCGCCGCGGTTACGCCGCGGGCAAACCGCAGGTATTTTTTGATATACGGATACAGCTCCGGATTCCGTTTCTTAAAGTTATTCTCGTTGGCTGCGGTCCGCATCGCACGCAGCTCAAACAGTATATAATCCGCGAAGCCGGTCACGCCGCGTGTTTTGGGGATCAGCGTATACGGGTTTGCCCCTTTACTGTATTCATAAGCGGAAGAGATCAGCTTTGTGCGCGCCTCGTTGTACTCCGTATACACCTGTTTTTTCAGAAAAACGCAAACGTCTTTCACCGCCGCGTCAAAATCGGCGCAGGTTTCCTCCGTTTTCATCACGATGGCCGGTATACAGCACTGCATGATCAGTTCGTATTCCTTTTGGCACGGCCCGGAGGCCTCCCAGTTTTCGGAATGGAATATCACAGCGCCGGCCGCCAGATGCATGGCCTCGGTGATCACGTCGAACCACTTGGTGGAGAAAGGGATGCCCGTACCTGCGCCGGAAACGTCCTGCCATACATTGATCCCCTCCGCGCGAAGCAGCTCCACGGCTTTGAACACAACGTCCTTATCTTTTCTGGAATACGAAATAAAGATATGGTTCATTTATTCCCACTCCTTTCCGTCGCCGCCGGGGCAGATCTTCAGATCGAGGGCGTTCCACACCTGTTTTGACACTTTTTCCTGCATATCGGCGTACACACCGGCATGCAGCTTGGTTTTTACGGCTTCAACGATCCCCTTTTCCGAAACCGTACCCGCGCCGCTGCTGCACGGCCAGTATCTTCCGCCTTCATCCAGCAGCAGATAGCCGCCGTCCGTTTCATATATGGCTTTAACGGCGCAGCCGGAGGGGATCCTGTGCAGCCGTACGGTGGTCAGCGTCGCGTTTTCCGCGTTCAGCCAGAGCTCCGCAAAGCTGCCGTCGGCGCAGCCGATCATCACGAAGCAGCCCGCGGTATCGTTCAGCCGATCCGCCGGCGCATAGCGCGCTCCCACCACGCACGGCGCGCCGCCCGCGAAAAACGGTTCGTTTGTAAACACAAGCGCGTCCCGTGTAAACTCCGACAGCTTCCGGTTTGCCGTATAACCGGCCATGTTTGCATCCATAAGCATGGGATCGATCTGCGCCTGGACCTCTTCGCCGGTATCGGGCAGGGTGACGTTCAGTATCACCACGCTGTTTTCAACGACCTCGGCGCTTTTCAGCAGACAGGACGCATCCGGTTCGCATTTCTGCCGATCGTAAACGGCTTTTTTCTCTACTGACGCCGGATCTTTTACAGGCAAAACGCCGTCAAGCGACACCGGACAGATCACGCGCCCCCACACAACCACAACAAATTCGCCGTTTGTCCACAGCGTTTCAGCGCCGGGTATCATGCTGAGCACGTCGCCGTAATCAAACGACGCGTCCAGATCGAAAAGACCGACGCCTCTGTTGCGCTCAATGTATATCACGGTGGATTCGTCCGCAAGATGGATCTCGTTTGAAACAGGCAGCAAGAGGGCGGAGCGTTCGGCTGCGCCGTTATCGATCTTCCACACCTGCCCGAGCGCGTCCGTAACGGCGATCACGCTGTTTTTGATATCCGCGGCAGACTGAGCGCCGATACCGATCTCCGGATACCGCCGGATTTCCGGGGCGCCGTCCGGGGCGGTAAACCGCGCGGTGAAAAACGCGCCGTTCTCGCTGCCCGCCACCGTAAGCCGCCCTGCGGCGTCAAACCCGGCGCTGAGGATCCGGGCGCCGTTTACGCCCAAAGCAGGCTTTATGTACGCGCCGCCGTTGAACACTTCAAGCTGCGCATCGTTATAAATCAGCACGGTATCGCCGTGCAGCTTCATTTCAGCAGAAACAGAGGCGATCCCGCTCGCATCCGTCAGGCGGTTCCATGTTCCGTCGCGGCGGAGATACACCGCGCCTGCCATATCGGCGGCGGCCAGCGTTTCGTCGTCCTCCCCCACCGCAACCAGCACAATGCTCTCGGCAGAGACGTTTTCTGTTTGGGTTGTTTCACCGGTATAGGTATCCCAGCGCACAACGCGCCCGCCGACGTCGCCCGTCCATACGTAACGGGAACCCGAGGGCAGCGCCAGGTCGTTTATTGAATGTTTATAATTCGTCCCTATGGGCGTTTGCGTCCAAACCATATCCATGAGCCGCAGCAGATTATCGTGCGCCGCCGCAATGGATTCAGGCGATGAAAACGGATTAAAGAGCGCCTCCACCGTCTGAACTGCAAACCGCTCGGGCTGAACCGTACGCGAATCAACGGAAACCACAAGGTTCGCAAGCGAAGCACGTTTATAAATGGATCTGCTCACAAAAAACAGCGTTGTAAGCGCGGTGGCAACCAAAACCACCGCGCCGATCCTGATCCGCTGAACGGTCCGGGTGCGCAGCGCCTTTTTCGTGCAGCTGTACGAGGCTGAGAGATACTCGTCTATATGCTGCAGCTGCGCCTTCAGGTAATCGTCTGTTTCATTCGGCAGCCTGTCGCGGATCACGGCGGCGCTCCTGCGGATCTCCCGCAGGTTTGAAAGCAGATCCGCCTTGCTGTCGGAGGCTTCCCAGCGGTAATACCCGAGCAAAAGACGGTTTTTCAGAGCGTAAAAAGCCGGATCCGTGATCAGCGAATCCAGCAGGTTGGGGTGAAGATAATTATCGGCACGAATAAAGTTGATCTCTTCGATGCGCTTCGGCAGCACGTTTTCATCGCTGTAATCCACGTTTTCAACGCCGCCCACGGGGATCAGCCGCATTTGCGGCGGAACGGCGCGCACATAGGCCTGCCACGCGCCGTTCGTTACCGCCGTATCCGAAACGAACACGATTGAAGAATCCGCGGCGATCTGCCGCGCGGCAATAAAGCGACGGCAGATGAATCCACCCTCGCCCGGCGCATTTCCTTCCGCCGGTTCGCTTTCGCATGCGATCCCCGCTTCCGTGAGCCATCTGCACGTCTCTTCGCCGAAGGCGCCGCAGGAGGCTTCGTATGCGATTTCAATCGATTGCGCTTTATTCTTCATCGTATCCCTCCCGTATCAGCGTTTTTTCAGAACTCGAAGTATTTTTTCAGCAGCCGGCCGGTTCTTCCGGCAACGGCTTGCAGCATGGCGGCGGCTTCGGCTTTTTCTTCCTCGTTGCCGGTGACGTACTGCTTCATAAGGCGGCCTTCCTCAAAGCAGAGCTCGTCGTGCAGGGGGAAGTAATGCCGCAGCAGAAACGTGCCGTACCGCACGAAGCGCGCCTCGCCCACAAGGCGGAACTCTTTGCTGATGGTATCTATGGCTACGGAATAATAGTTCTTTACGCTGTCGATCAGCGCCCTGCGTTCATTCTCGGGCGCAAAGATGATGGTTTCGCAGATAAAGGCGTTGCGGTTGGATTCGTAAGAAGAGTGGCTGTCTGTGCTGCCCACCACCGGCACGCGGCGGCCCTTGGCGGCCTCTTCGTAATAGCGCAGGGTCTGGAAGCCGTTATGCTCGTAATAATTCTCGCCGCCCAGCACCTCAAAGGCGTCGAAGGGGCGGGTCTCAAAGAGCCAGTCCACAAATTTTTCCGGCACGTGGTATACGTTGGGCCGCCAGTTGGGATGCGGGAAAATGCCGAGGCCGTTGGCTTTTTTGATCTCGTCAAAAACCCATTTGCACATGGCGGCGGGCAGCGGATCTACCGTATCCGGCACGTCGATGGCGTCCGCCAGCGCCTGCATCTTCGCCTCAAATTCCGGCAGGGTCATCACGTCCGGCACGTTTTCGGTGCGGATGGCGCGCACGGAGAGATCTCTCCCCTTTTCCGCCACGGCTTCGCCCTCCACAAGGGCGTTCACGCTGTATTCACCGCCGAAATTCACAATGTGCACGTCGTTCCGCTTGCCGTATACCCGGGGCATATGCACCTCTTCGCCGGGTACGATGTTCAGATCGATGGGCACGTCCTTATATTTTTCCTTCGCCTCCAGCGAGGGCCAGTAGCGCCCGTGGTCGCTGATCACGGTAAAAACGTAGCCGTACTTACGGTAGTTGGCGGCTACCACGGCGGGCTCCTGATTGCCGTCGGACCGGGTGGTGTGCATGTGCAGGTCGCCCATAAAGGGGTAACGCCACGCAAGGTCCTCCGCCACGCAGTACACCGAGAATTCAAGCAGCGTACCGCCGTCCGCCTTCAACACGCGGATGAAATACTCCTGCTCCGTATCGAAGGTATATGTAAACCGGAAGCAGCAGTTTTCGTCGGTTTTCGCTGTAAGGGGACGGAAATCGCCGGTGGCGGGGAAATCCGCCGGGTTGCCGCCGTCCAGCGCGCAGATCATCAGCGGGTAAACGGTGTCCGGCTGCAGCGTCTGCCGCCCGCCCAGGGGGCGGATATGGATCTCGGCCGTCTTGCCTGCGGCAAACACCTTCGGGTAAATATCATAGTTATTCAGCGTATCGTTTTTCGGGTATGCCATGGTTTATGCCTCCTCTGCTTTTGAAAGTTCCCTGATAAAACGCTTGAAGAATGCCACGCCCGCTTCCATGCAAGCCACCGGTATGCGCTCGTTGGTGCCGTGGGTGGTGAGCAGCAGCGAGGTGCTGACGCGGAAGGGAGAATAGCGGTAAATGTTTTCGCACACGTCCTGATAATGGCAGGCGTCGGTGCCGCCCATCACAAGGTAAGGCGCAACAATGGTGTTGGGGTTCATGCTTTTGCAGATCATGCCGATCTTCTGAAAGGCGCGGGAATCCGTGGGCGAAAGCTTCGAGGGGTTCTTCCAGCCCGGCAGCAGATTGATCTCCACGTCCTTATACCTTATCACCTTGCGCAGGTGCGCCAGCACGTCCTCCACGGTCTGGCCGGGGTAAATGCGGAAGTTCACTACCGCCGCTGCCCGCTGGGGCAGCACGTTTGCCTGTGGGCTGCCGCTGGCCATGGTAACGCCGGTGGTGGTGCGCATCATGCTGGCTGCCGGGGGCACGTAGCTCAGGCCCAGCGTAAGGGCGGGCTTGAGCAGCTTCAGGTTGCAGGTGACCATTTTCACCGGAAAGCTCACGTTTCTGCCGATGGTATCGAACAGCTGCCACAGCATGGGGGAGATCTTCGCCTTGAACTGATGGTTTTCGATATCCCTGATCACGTTGGCCAGCTTACCCAGCGCCGTATGGTTCGGCGCGGCGGAGGAATGGCCGCCCTTGGCGTGCACCGCCACCTCGATATCCGCGTAGCCCTTTTCGGCAATGCCGATACCGGCCAGGTCCTTATGGATCACGCCCTTCACGTCCACGGGCAGAATGGCGCCGCCCTCGTCGATGATGCAATCCAGATGTATGCCCTTTTCGGCAAGGTATTTGCACATGACCACCGCGCCGTTGTTCTCGTTGGCGCTCATCACCTCTTCGTTGTTGCCCAGCAGCACGTATACGTCCCGCTCCGGCTGAAAGCCCTCGGCAAGCAGCGTTTCCACCGCCTCCATCACGCCGATCAGGTGGTTCTTCATATCCAGCGCGCCGCGGCCCCAGATGTATTCGCCGTCGTCTACCCCGTCAAAGGGCGGATGCGTCCAGTCATCCAGCGTGCCCTGCGAGATGGGCACCACGTCCTGATGCGCCAGCAGGGCGATGGGATCGAGCCCCTGTTTGCTGCCGGGCCAGCGGAACATCAGCGCGGCCTTGTTGAGCACCGTAAGCTCCAGCTTTTCGTGCATCAGCGGATAACGCTCTTTCAAAAAGGCGTGGAACTCGTAGAATACGTCGTAATTCGTGCTCGCCTCATCCTTGCCCGCAATGGTTTTGATCTTGATCGCGTCCGAAAGGTTTTTGCGGTACCGGGCAAGGTCCACCTCTTCCGGCGGCATGGCGGGCACGTCGGTTTTTGGCTCCTTATGCAGAGCGGCCCTTACGGGCAGGCTTGCCGCAGCCGCGCCCAGCACGGCGGCGGAGATGATTTTTGTTTTTTTATCCATTATTATTTCCTCTCTTCCCTATAGGGAGCAAAATTGCAGTTTTGCGAGGCGAAGCCTCGCAGTGAAATCCGTTCCTTCGGAACG
>CAMOVW010000186.1 GCA_946627725.1 uncultured Clostridia bacterium | reverse complement strand
GCCTTATAGATCTTTCCGTAATCCACGTGGGTGGGATCCGTGCCCCAATCGGGGGCGGCGCATTCCTTTTCGGTGAGCAGCCCCTCTTCGATCAGCATTTCCAGGTCGATCAGATACGGATTGCCCGCGAAGGTGGAAAAGCTCTGATAGGGCGAATCGCCGTAGCCGGTAGGCCCAACGGGCAGGATCTGCCACCAGCGCTGCTTCGCCGCTTTGAGGAAATCAATAAAATCGAAGGCGGCCCTGCCCAGCGTGCCGATCCCGTAGGGGGAGGGCAGCGAGAAGATGGGACATAGTATGCCGCTTGAACGTTCCAGCATAGCCGATCACCCTTTCACCGCACCGGCGGCCACACCCTTGATGATGTATTTCTGACAGGTGAGGTAGAAAATGATGATGGGGATGATGGAGAGCAGGATCAGCGCCATGGTGGCGCCCATATCCACCGATCCGTAGGAGCCCTTCAGGTATTGGATGTGGATCGGGATCGTCATGTATTTCGTGCGGTCCAGCACCAGATAGGGGAGCAGATAGTCGTTCCACACCCACATGATCTCCAGCACGCCCACGGAGATGAGCGTCGGCTTGAGCAGGGGCAGCACCACGAGGAAGAAGGTGCGGATCGGGCCGCAGCCGTCGATGGCGGCCGCCTCCTCGATCTCCAGCGGGATACTCTTGACGAAGCCGGAGAACATGAACACCGCGAGCCCCGCGCCGAAGCCGAGGTAAACGACGGGGATCGTCCACGGGGTATTGAGCTTCAGGGAGTCGCTGGTCCGCGCCAGCGTGAACATCACCATCTGGAACGGCACGATCATGGAGAACACGCACAGGTAGTAGACGATCTTACTGAACAGCGTGCCCACCCGCGCCACGTACCAGGCGGCCATGGAGGTGCACAGCAGGATCAGGAAGGTGGAGACCACGGTGATGAGCAGGCTGAACAGCACGCTCTTCCAGAAGGGATAGTTGCCGAAGGTCATGCCCTTGATATAATTCTGCAGGCCCATCCAGGTCTGTTCGTTGGGCAGCGCGAAGGTGGCGGTGTTGATGGAGGCGTTGCTCTTGAAGGAGTTCATGAGCACGATCGCGATGGGCAGCAGGTAGACCACCGACAGGATCGCGAAGGAAACGCTCAGCAGCGCTCTGGAACGGCGCTGTTTTTTCAGCAAAGAGGAATTCATTACTGCTGCACCTCCTTTTTACGGGTGGAAGAAAGCTGCACGATGGAGATGACCGCCACGAGGATGAAGAAGACCACGGCCTTGGCCTGACCGGGCCCGCGGGAGGATTTTGTCTCGTACAGGGCGCGGTAAATGTTCAGGGCCAGCATTTCGGTGGTGTGGATCTCCCCGTCGAAGGGGCGGCCACCGGTGAGGGCGATGTTCTGATCGAACAGCTTGAAGGAATTGGTGAGGGTCAGGAACGTGCAGATGGTGATGGAGGGCATCACGTTGGGGATCGTGACATGCCACAGCGTTTTCCAGGCGGAAGCGCCGTCGATCTTGGCGGCCTCGATGATGTCCTCCGGCACGCTCTGGATCCCGGCGATGTAAATGATCATCATGTAGCCGATCTGCTGCCACGCCATCAGGATCACCAGGCCCCAGAAGCCGAACTTCGATTCCAGCACAAGGGAGGTGTCGAAGTGGATCAGGATGCCCTCGAAGATGGTGGACCAGATGTAGCCCAGCACGATGCCGCCGATCAGGTTCGGCATGAAGAACACGGTGCGGAACACGTTGGAGCCCTTGATGCCCCGGGTGAGGGCATAGGCCACCGCGAAGGCGAACACGTTGATCACCACAAGGCTGACCAGCGTGAATACCGCGGTGTACCAAAAGGCGTGCCGGAAGCCCTCGTCGGTGAAAATGTCTTTATAGTTGGCAAAGCCCGACCACTTCCAGTCACGGGTGAGCTTGAATTTTGTGAAGGAGAGGAACAGGCCTTTGACGAAGGGGTACAGGAACCCGATGCAGAAGGCCGCGAAGGTGGGCAGCAGGAACAGCGGGAACATCCGCTTGATGGGACGGCGCACCAGCTTTGAGTTGAGCGCGTTGCCGTCGGCGGCTTTTCTGTCCACATTGTTGAGCACCACGGCGATCATCGTCAGGCCCAGCAGCATGATGGCGGCGCGCCACCAGGAGCCGGCGTCCTCCAGCGCGTAGGACCAGGTCTGCAGCGTGCCCGTAAAGGGCAGCCGGGTGAGCACGTTCAGCGAAGCGAGCAGCCCCACCAGCAGCAGACATCCGCCCGCCGCGCACAGGATGATCCTGACGGGAAGCGATTTTTTGGAAGTCATGCGGTTCTCCTTTCCAAAATAATTCCGAAGGGATATTCGGTTGGTGAAGAAAAACGGAAGGCGGGAACGGGAAACCCCGTTCCCGCCCTGGTTTAGCGGAGTGGTGCGGGAAGAATCGGATTATTCGGCGTGATCCTTCGCATACAGAGTGGCCCAGCCGTCCACGGCGGCCTTCACGACTTCGTCCCATTCGCCCTGGCCAGCGGAATACTTGGTCATGGCGTCCACAACGGCAGCTCTGTAATCGTCAACGGCGGGCTCCCAGTTGAAGGCCCACGTTACGACGTAGTTGCCCTTGGCGGTGTAGTCGTTGGCAGCGGCAAAGAACACGTTCTCGGGGGTCTTGGCGTTCTTGAAGGGGCAGGGTCCGAACTGCTCTGCCATCATGGTGGTGCCCTCGTCGGAGGTGACGACCCACTTCATGAACGCAAGCGTCGCGTCGATGTCTTCCTGCTTGGCGTTGGCGTTCACAGCCCAGCAGTTCTCGGTGCCGCAGCAAAGACCGGCCTTTTCTTCGCCGTCAACGCCGCAGTAGATCGGGATCATGGTCAGGTTCGCGGGATCCATGGCAAACTTATCAGCCGCGGTAAGGTTCGCATACTCCCAGGTGCCGTTCTGATAGAACACGGCCTTGCCCTCGCCGAATTCGGCTTCGGCCTGGTCGCCGGTCGCGCTGGCAAGCGCGGCGCCCGTGGTGGCGGAATCGGTGATGTACAGATCCCAGACGTTCTTGAAGTTGTCCATGTAGGTGCCCTTGATCTCGGCGGGCTGCTCTTTCACGCCGTCGTCACGGAACTCGTAGAACAGAGGCATATTGATCAGATGGCCGGAGAATCTCCAGGAAGAGGAGCCGTCCAGACCGGCGCTGGTGAACGCGTCGAAGCCCAGCTCGGCTGCTCTGGCGTGGATGTCGTCGGCGACGGCCTTCAGGGAATCGAAGTTGGTAATCTCATCGAGGGAATGGCCGGCCTGCTCCAGCAGCGCCTTGTTGACGATGATGCCGAACGCCTCGTAGCAATAGCCGACGGATACCAGCTTGTCGCCGTCATAGAGGTTGAAATCGGAGGTGGTGAGTTCCTTTACGAAATCGGTGTCGGAGAGATCCAGCGCGTACTCGCCCCAGGTCTCCACGGCGCCCTGGTTGCCGATCTGGAACATGGTGGGGGCGGCGTCCTTATCCATTTCAGCGGTAAGGGTGTTGTCGTATTCGCCGGAGGCGGCTGTCACGACCTTGACTTCCACGCCGGTCTGCTCGGTGTAGGTCTTGGCCAGATCCTGCCAGGCCTGATCCGCTTCGGGCTTGAAGTTCAGGTAGTAGACCTTGCCGGTGGCGGTATTGGCGGGGTTGGGGGCGTCCGTGGACGTTTCCGGTCCCGATTTGCCGGCGCAGGCGCCGAACGCGAACACGATGCTCAGAACGAGCAGGATTGCAAGGAGTTTCTTCATGAAAAATTCTTCCTTTCGAATGATGATATATTTCCACGCCAGCAGGCGTAAAAATCGAATGGGATCAGCGGACGTCCCGCACGCTTTCGCCCTCCCGCAGCACGGCCTCCAGCGTGATGTGCCGGTTGCCGCTTCTGCCGTCGATCAGGTCGATCAGCGTGGTCACGGCGCCGCGGCCCAGCTCCTCGGCGGGCTGTACCATGGTGGTGAGCGCAGGGATCGTGTACTGGGTGATGGAGATGCCGTCGATGGCGATGACGGAACAGTCCTGCGGCACGCGCACGCCCGCGTCGTACAGCGCGCGGATGGCGGCGACGGCCATGGTGTCCGCCGCGGCGAACATCGCGGTGAACGCGGTACCGGAAGCAACGAGCCGTCGGGTGGCGTTGTAGGCGCCGTGCAGGGAATAGCTGGCGGTCTCGGCGATCAGCGTTTCCTCCGGCTGCAGGCCCGCTTCCGTCAGCGCCCGCTTGTAGCCCTCGAACCGCAGCGCGCCGATAGAGCCGTCCTGCCGGTCCGGCAGCAGGATCGCGATCTTTTTGTGGCCGCTGCGCAGCAGATAATCAGTGGCGGCAAAGGCGGTCGCCGTATCGTCCACCGTGACGGAGGAGTAGGCGGTGTCTTCCAGCGCGCCGAAGCTGTTGCGGTAGGTACAGCACACGAAAGGGACGCCCAGCAGCGCCGTATCGGCCGCGGTATAATCGCACTTTCCACCGAGCAGCACCAGCCCCTTCAGCCGTTTGCTGCGGGCCAGCGTCGCCCCGGCCAGCAGTTCGCTCTCATCCGTGTTGATCTGGTGCAGCACCAGCGTGTAGCCCAGTTCCTCGGCGGTCTTTTCGATGGCGCGGATCACGGCGGTGAAAAAAATGTTGCCGATCCCCTTGACCACGAGGCCGATGGCGTCCGACGGGCGGCTGACCAGGTCGCGCGCCGCGTCGTTCGGGATATAGTGGACCTGCTGCGCGGTCTCAAGCACCTTCCGCCGTACCTCTTCGCTCACGTCCGGATGCCCGTTGATGGCGCGCGAAACGGTGCTGACGGAAACGCCGCAGAGCTTTGCCAGCGTTTTAATGTTCAAAGCCAACCACCTTCCGTAATAAAAAGCGGCATAAAAATGAACGGTTTTGCCGGGAAGTGTCGAAAAACTGACAAAGTCTTCCGGTATCGTTTCCGGTATCGTTTCCAGTCCGCTTCCATTGTTAAAATATCAAAAAAAAACGTTTTTGTCAAGCGTTTTTTTGTAATGATTGCAAGATTGTAACTTCTTTTCGGTATCCTGCAAGGTATTTCCCTGCCTGTGGGATTTCAGACCCCTCAAACCGCCGGATCGCATTTTCGTCGCCCGGCGATCATTTTCTCCGGACGTACCTCATCAGCCAATGATGAGGAACTGTTTTTTGCTGTTTTGGGAAAGGCTCCTTCGAGCAGCATCGGAAGGGCCTCTTTTCTTCATCCATAAACATCCCCAACAAAAAAAGCAGCATGGTTTTCCACACTGCACGGACGGTTATTCTTTGTTTCTGAGGACCAATTATTTGACCGCGCTGTTTCATAGAAACAAGTAAAATGGCTTTATAATAATACCGAAAAACTGTTGTAAACCGATATCATTTGTGGTATAATATAAACAGAAAAACAGGAGGGAGGTTGCTTTATGTGTACAAAGAATCAGCTTCATATCATCACGCAAAAGATTGCGGATGAAGCGAAGGATCGCCTTGGTGCTAAACTGGAAGCCGTTGTGCTTTACGGCTCCTATGCCCGCGGCGATTACGACGATGATTCCGATATCGATATCATGGTCCGTGTGATTTGTACAAGGGATCAATTGGAAAACTACCGGCATATCCTTTCCGACGTCGCAAGCGGTCTCTCTCTTGAATATAACGTTATGGTGTCCGTTTCCGTTGTGGATACCGAGACCTTCCACCGGTACCGTCGCCATCTTCCGTATTTTGAGAACGTTGAAAGGGAGGGAATCAAAATTGCCTGACAGGGAGTTTATTGAACTTTCCCAGATGCAGCTGCAGCGCGCCCTGGCGTTGTTGAATGAGTCTGCGGCTTTGATCTCTCTCGAAGCATATAATTCCGCTGTAAATCGCGCTTACTATGCTGTGTTCCACGCAATGAAAGCGATTGAGGCGCTTGATAATTTTGATTCAAAACGGCATACAGGCGTGATCCAGTATTTCCAGCAGCACTATATCAAAACAGGAACGTTTGATATTTCGTTTTCCCGTATGATTGAGCAGTTACAAACAGCTCGCGGCGACAGCGATTACAATATCACCGTTCATTTTTCCCTGCATGCCACGAACGGATACCTTGACGACGCAAAAGTGATCGTTGCCGCGATTGAGCAGTATCTGCACACCAGATATACCGATGCGCCAGCGCTTTGACCCATATTCTGACCCATAACAGGAAAAACGGGGGCGGAGACAACGGGAACAAGAGCGTTAAACGGAATGAGAACCAGAGTCGAAAGGGCCGAAAAGCGCCGAAAACGCCCGGACTGACTCCCCTGCTACCGCTCATAACCCGGAGGTCGTTGGTTCAAGTCCTTCTCCCGCAACCAGTCGAAAACCCTTGAAAACACTGAGTTTTCAAGGGTTTTTCCTTTGGAAAAATCACTTGAACTTTTTCGGAAAATCGAAGTTAGGACAGATTTAGGACACACCTTGATTTTTTTGGTGCCGAACACATTACTCAAAAAACCTATAGGACAAACATTTCAGGTGTTTTTCAAAGGTATAGGACGGACTTTTCCCATTGCTGCTGACGGGTATAAAGTGGACGGACTCATGGTCGTTGGTTCAAGTCAAACCAAAAAAACAATAGAAAACCCCTTGATTATAGCATTTTCAAGGGGTTTTCTCCATTTTGCTGATTTGAACTATTGCGGAAAAACAGTTATAGGACAGACTTAGGACATACCTTAACACATTATAATACATAAAGAGTTTATTGTTTCAAGATTTCAATCCCACAAAAGCAAACTTAAAGCCCTCAAGCCCAAGAGTCCCTACAGATTCTAAAACCTCTAAACGCCTCTAAATATAAAGCAAGTCCCTTGATTTGGATTTACTATTGTGGTTAGAAAAAATTGGGGAGGTAAGAATATGGTTGAATTCAATTGTAGAATCCGGTAATCGCGGCGAGGACTGGAAATAAGTCG
>CAMOVW010000185.1 GCA_946627725.1 uncultured Clostridia bacterium | reverse complement strand
AGGCGCCGCATAGGGTTGCCGTTATCTTTCATGCAGGCTTCGCATATCTTAACTTGGTGATTAAATTATACTGTGAAAGCAGCGGCCGGGCAACCCTTTCGGGCTGCCCGGTCGTTTTTTTGCGGGGGCTTAATGCAACAGCCCCTTTTTGAATATTAATGTAAAAATCCCGGATCCTGTTTTCAGGAAACAATACCGCTGCCGGAGGCTACAAGGCTTACCGCGGAGGGACCGGTGTAAACGCAGTTTGCCACCTGACCGTCGTTTACTGCGGCGATGCCGGCGTATTTATTGCAGATGTTAATCACGCCTTTTGCCTCGCACCCCTGTACGAACCCCCCGGTCTGGTTGACGCCGCAAATGCCGCCGGCTTTTGTGTAGTCCCCGGAATACTTTGAGGCGGCTGTAACATTCACATTTGCAGTACAGGACAATACCTTGCCGCTGTTTTTGCCGCAAATACCGCCTACGATCGCGTTTTTGTAGCTGTAGGTGTTGTTTGCGGCTGCATTGCCTGCGGCTGTGCAGTTGCTGATCACACCCTTATTTTCAGACACGATCACGCCGACCGTAAGATCGCCGTCATTTTCCCGCGTCATCGATACGTTTGCATTTACCGTACAATCGGTAATTTTACCGTTATTGATATAAACCAAAGCGCTGTGGCAAGTGAAATTACCGTTTTCAAGGATGACCGATTTCACAACGCCGTCCTTACCAACACAGTTGATCATAGGATCATTGGAAAGAACATTTATGATCTTTTTGCCGTTGCCATCATATACGCCGAAGAATTGAGAATCCGTCATGAAGATATTGTGGAAGCCCTCATAGTCAAAATCCAGATCCTCGGTCTGTTTGAAATATGCGCCTGGGAAGCGGACGATATCCTTGACCTGCGCCGGAAGGCTGATCTCAAACGGCGCTTCCTCGGTGCCGTTGCCGCCGGAGAAATAGTTTTTATCCATGAACTTGATGTTCTTAACCGTAAGCGTTTCGCTGCCCGCGGTGACCGTTACGGTGTAAACGCCGGAACCGGCGAAGCTGCCGTCCGTCTTTTTGCCGTCCCAGCGGAACACAACCACGGTATTTTCGGTAAGGCCGGTGAGCGTTGTTTCAAACACCGCGTCGTCCGCGCCGTTGACCATACGGATCACGGCCTGCGAAAGGTCGGTTTTCGGCGTTACCTCAATATCGAGCGTGTTCACGCCCGCCACGAACCAGCCGTTGTCGGAGACCTGCGTCTTCACGGTCATGTTGCTGCCGGGTACAGTTACCGCGCCGGGGATCTGCCGCTCGGAGGAGGTGATGCCGCTGCCGCTGTGCACAAGCTTTACATAGGAATACCCTGTGTAGAAACAGTTGTTTACCTGCCCGTCGTTCACCGCGGCAATGGCCGCATATTTATCGCAGTTGCTGACAGCGCCCATGGCTTCACAGTTTTGTATAAAACCGCCTGACTGGTTGATCCCCGCAACGCCGCCCGCCTTGGTATACTCACCGGAATATTTCGATGCGGCGGAAACGGATACGTTTGCCGTGCAGGACAGTACCTTGCCGCTGTTTTTGCCGCAAATGCCGCCCACGATCGCGTTTTTGTAGCTGTAGGTGTTGCTCACCGTCGCTTTGCCGGAGGTGACGCAGTTATTGATCACACCGCTGTTTTCGGAAGCAATCATGCCCACGGTAAGATCGCCGTCATTTTCCCGCGTATAGGATACGTTCGCATTTACCGTGCAATCCGTAATCTTGCCCCTGTTCTTATATACCAACGCCGCGTGACAGGTGAAGTTGCCGTTTTCAAGGGTCACCGATTTCACAACGCCGTCCTTACCCACATGGTTGATCATCGGGTCGTTGGAAAGCACGTTCGTTATTTTTTTGCCGTTGCCGTCGTATACGCCGAAGAACTGAGAATCTTCCGTGAAAATGTGATGGAAACCGTCGGCGCTGAAATCAAGGTCCGAAGTCTGCCTGAAGTATGCGCCGGGGAACCGGACGATCTCCTTGACCTGCGCCGGAAGGCTGATCTCAAACGGCGCTTCCTGGGTTCCGTTGCCGCCGGAGAAATAGTTTTTATCCATAAATTTGATGTTTTTTACGGTAAGCGTTTCATCGCCGACGGTTACGTTCACAGAATAAATACCGGAGCCTGCAAAGCTGCCGTTTTCTTTTTTACCGTTCCATTGAAATACCGAGGCGGTATCTTTGGTGAGGTTGGAAAGTACGGTTTCAAATACAACGTCGTCTGCGCCGTTGATAAAGAGGATGACGGCCTGCGCGGCGTCCGCTTTCGGGGTAACCTCAATATCCAGCGTGTTCACACCTGCCACAAACCAGCCGTTATCCGATATTTGCGCCCGCAGACTCGCACGGCTTCCCGGAACGGTGACCGCAGAAGGAATCTGCCGCTCGGAGTTTGTGATACCGCTGCCCGTATGCACAAGATTTACATAAGATTCGCCGGTATAGATACAGTTGATCACCTGACCGTCGTTTACCGCGGCAACGCCGGCATATTTGTTACAGCTGCTGATCACGCCTTTCCCTTCGCAGTTCTGAACAAAACCGCCGGATTGGTTGATCCCCGCAACACCGCCTGCTTTGGTATATTCGCCGGAATATTTCGATGCGGCGGAAACGGATACGTTTGCCGTGCAGGACAGTACCTTGCCGCTGTTTTTGCCGCAAATGCCGCCCACGATCGCGTTTTTGTAGCTGTAGGTGTTGCTCACCGTCGCTTTGCCGGAGGTGACGCAGTTATTGATCACACCGCTGTTTTCGGAAGCAATCATGCCCACGGTAAGATCGCCGTCATTTTCCCGCGTATAGGATACGTTCGCATTTACCGTGCAATCCGTAATCTTGCCCCTGTTCTTATATACCAACGCCGCGTGACAGGTGAAGTTGCCGTTTTCAAGGGTCACCGATTTCACAACGCCGTCCTTACCCACATGGTTGATCATCGGGTCGTTGGAAAGCACGTTCGTTATTTTTTTGCCGTTGCCGTCGTATACGCCGAAGAACTGAGAATCTTCCGTGAAAATGTGATGGAAACCGTCGGCGCTGAAATCAAGGTCCGAAGTCTGCCTGAAGTATGCGCCGGGGAACCGGACGATCTCCTTGACCTGCGCCGGAAGGCTGATCTCAAACGGCGCTTCCTGGGTTCCGTTGCCGCCGGAGAAATAGTTTTTATCCATAAATCTGATGCTTTTTACGGTAAGCGTTTCGTCTCCGGTTGTAACGGTAACGGAATATACGCCGGAATTGGCAAAACTGCCGTTTGTTTTCTTTCCGTCCCATTGATAAACCGCAGACGTATTATTGGTGAGGCCGCTCAGCGTGGTTTCAAAAACCGTATCGTCTGCGCCGTTGATCATACGGATGGTTGCCTGCGCGACGCCCGTTTTCGGGGTAACCTCAATATCCAGCGTGTTCACGCCGGCCACAAACCAGCCGTTATCCGATATCTGTACCTTTACATCGGCGTTTCTGCCGGGAACAGTCGCCGGGGAGGGGTTCTGCCGTTCGGAAGACAGGATTCCGCTGCCGCCGGAAACGTAATTCACATAAGAATCTCCGGTATAAATGCAGTTGTTCACCTGACCGTCGTTTATCGCGGCAATGCCGGCGTATTTGTTACAGCTGTTAATCACACCTTTCCCTTCGCAGTTCTGAACAAAACCACCGGTCTGGTTGATCCCCGTAACGCCGCCCGCCTTGGTATACTCGCCGGAATATTTTGATGCGGCGGAAACAGATACGTTTGCAACGCAGGATAATACCTTGCCGCTGTTTTTGCCGCAGATACCGCCCACAATCGCATTTTTGTAGCCGTAGGTGTTGCTTACGGCGGCTTTACCCGCTGCTGCGCAGTTGTTGATCACACCTCTGTTTTCAGACGCGATCAGGCCCACGGTAAGATCGCCGTTATATTCCTGTGTGAGAGATACGTTGGCGTCGACAGAGCAATCGGTGATCTTGCCGTTGTTGATATTTACCAGCGCACTGCTGCAGGTGAAACTGGAGGATTCCACCCGCAGGTTTTTCACCGTACCGCTGCTGCCGATATAATTGAACAGCGGATTGCCGGAGGACACGTTGGAAACCGTTTTTTCGTTGCCGTTGTATACGCCTTCAAAGGGCGCGTCTTTTGTGAATTTCTGCGCGCAGGAGCCGCCGGCGTAATCGAAATCGTTTGTCTGCAAGAACCAGCCCTTCGGGAAGTCGGGAATACGGTCAAACTGTTCTATGGAAGCCACAAGAAACGGATCCTTCTGTGAGCCTGTGCCGCCTGTGAAGGGGGACGTTTTGGCAAACGGAACGTTTTCAAATACGGTTTCTTTTCCGGCGACCGTTACCCTTACGGTATAAAGGCCGGTGGAAACGTAATCCGCACCCTGTTTGCCGTCCCATTCCACAATGGTGGCTTCGTCCTTCTTCAGATTTTTCGGAGAAGCGGAGAACACCTTTTCATTCTCGCCGCCGATGATCTCTATCTGTGCCTCGCCGCAGTTGCCGTCCGGGGTGATCGAGATCTGCAGCTTGGTTTTGCCCGCAATGAAATATGCGTCGTCTGTTACGCGGCAGGTTACCACCGCATTGATCTCGGCAGGGGTGAGAATATACTCGTCAATATCTTCCAGCCCGACGGCGATGCGCAGCGCAAGGCGGGCGTCCGCAGCGGAAATACCGCCGCTTTTATCGAGATCCGCGATCACGCGCTGCGTTTCGGAAGGCGTTTCCAGATTCACGGAATAGCGCAGTATGGATCTGGCGTCAGCCGCCGTAACGCGGCCGTCGCCGTCAACATCGCCGTAATACTGTGCGGACGCCGCCTGTGTGAACAAAACAAAAAGCCCGGCGCAAAATAAAGCGACGAGAGTTGAAAATACTCGTTTTTTCATACAGAATCCCTCTTTTTAATTATTTTCATTAAAATACTAACATACGAAAGAATGATTGTCAAGAACGGGAAAAACTCCGCTTTATATCTCTGCGGCGCCGCGCTTGCAGAAAAAAGAATTGATTTTGCTTCCTGTGTGTGCTATCATGGAATCAAACCGAAAAAAGGAGATGCACAAAATGGCAAAAAGCAGATTGATCGGCGAATATCCCGTGATCGGCATTCGCCCCATTATTGACGCCCGCCGCGGGCCGCTGAAGGTGAGAGAATCGCTGGAGGAGCAGACCCTGAACATGGCCAAGGCCGCGAAGGCGCTGTTTGAAGAGAACCTGAAATACACCAACGGCGAGCCCGTAAAGGTAGTGATCGCAGAAAAGAGCATCGGCCGCGTGGCGGAGGCCGCGGAGTGCGCCGCGTTCTTTAAGAAGCAGGGCGTGGATATCACCCTGAGCGTTACCCCCTGCTGGTGCTACGGCAGCGAAACCATGGATACGGACCCCATGACCATTAAGGGCGTGTGGGGCTTTAACGCCACCGAGCGCCCCGGCGCGGTGTATCTGGCCAGCGTGCTTGCCACCCACGCCCAGAAGGGCCTGCCCGCCTTCGGCATTTACGGCCACGACGTACAGGACGCGGACGACACCACCGTACCCGAGGACGTAAAAGAGAAGCTGCTCCGCTTCGCCCGCGCCGCGGTTGCGGTTTGCACCATGCGCGGCAAGAGCTATCTTCAGATCGGCAGCATCTGCATGGGCATCGGCGGCAGCGTGATCAGCCCCGAGTTTATTGAGGAATACCTGGGTATGCGCGTAGAGAGCGTAGACGAGGTTGAGATCATCCGCCGCATGACCGAGGGCATCTACGACGAGGCCGAGTATCAGAAGGCCTACGCCTGGACAAAGAAAAACTGCCCCGAAGGCTTTGATAAGAACCCCGATTTTGTACGCAAGAGCCCCGAACAGAAGGAAAAGGATTGGGAATTTGTGGTGAAGATGATGGTGATCATCAAAGACCTGATGAACGGCAACCCCAACCTGCCCGCGGGCCGCGAAGAAGAGATGGCCGGGCACAACGCCATTGCGGCGGGCTTCCAGGGCCAGCGCCAGTGGACGGACTTCTACCCCAACTGTGATTTCGGCGAGGCCATGTGCAACACCAGCTTCGACTGGAACGGCGCGAGAGAGCCCTATATCCTTGCCACCGAAAACGACACGCTGAACGGCCTTTCGATGCTGTTTATGAAGCTGCTCACCAACCGCGCCCAGATGTTTGCGGACGTGCGCACCTTCTGGAGCGAAGCCGCCGTGAAGCGCGTAACGGGCTACGAGATCGAGGGCCGCGCCAAAGAGGCGGGCGGCTTTATCCACCTGATCAACTCCGGCGCCTGCTGCCTTGACGCCTGCGGCGAAGTGAAGGACGAAAACGGCAACCCCGTGATCAAGCCCTGGTACGACGTGACCGAAAAGGACATTGAAGCCATGCTGAAGGCCACCGAGTGGTGCGCCGCCGACAACGGCTACTTCCGCGGCGGCGGATATTCCAGCCGGTTTTTGACCCGCGCCGAGATGCCCGCCACCATGATCCGCCTGAACCTTGTAAAGGGCCTTGGGCCCACCATTCAGATCGCGGAGGGCTACACCGTGAACCTGCCGGACGAGGTGAGCGATATCCTGTGGAAGCGCACGGACTACACCTGGCCCTGCACATGGTTTACCCCCATTGTGAACGGCAAGGGCCCCTTCCGCTCCGCTTACGACCTGATGAACTGCTGGGGCGCAAACCACGGCGCCATCACCTACGGCCACATCGGCGCGGACCTGATCACCATGTGCTCGATGCTGCGCATCCCCGTTGGCCTGCACAACGTGCCGGATGAGAAGATCTTCCGCCCCGCCGCGTGGAACGCCTTCGGCACCAAAGACCTTGAGGGCGCCGACTACCGCGCCTGCGCCGCTTACGGGCCGATGTATAAATAACCCGGAATTTTTCGGAACGGTGCGACAAATTATAAAGTGAAATTTTTTTGCTGCGCAAAAAAGTGAAATCCG
>CAMOVW010000184.1 GCA_946627725.1 uncultured Clostridia bacterium | reverse complement strand
CCGCTATGAGATTTGCGAGCGGATTCCAGACACGGGGACGGTTCTATGTCTTTTTATTATTCCGGCTTGCCGATCTTTGCAAACTTTAAAGACATAGAAGCCGTCCCCATGTCCGGGCGCCTTTTTGCAAACCGTGAAAATAACTTCTCGCCAAATTAAAAATTTCCCTCGCCGCTCCTTTTCCGTCATATCAAAAAACCGCCGCTCCCGGGGTGGGGAACGGCGGATGGGGGATTGATATTACGTTTCGTTGGGGTCGATGCCGAGCATTTCGAACATCATCAGAAGAACGTCGCCCTCTTCGTAATCGGAGGGGATGGCGCAATACTGCACCGGCACGTTGAAATCCACGTTTGAGAAGCCGAACGCGTTGACCAGACCGCCCTTGGTATCGTACACCATGATCGATACCAGCGTTTTGCCGTCAAGATAGACCTTGTAGGAACCGGTTTCATCTCGGAAGGTATATGCCTTGCAGGGGCGGCCGCCCATGCTCTCGGTACCCACGGATTCGGCCTCGCTCAGCGGACGCAGGAACGAGAAGAACTGCGGGAAGAAATCCGTGATGAACTCTTCGCGGTCCAGTTCCTCCTCTTCGCCGCCCATAGAGGCCATAAATTCGAGAAGGGCGTCCCAATCGCCGTAGAGCTTCTTTTGGTGATCTATAAGATACAGGCCGCCGTCTTCGCCGTAAAGCAGCGTAAGGAAGACGTTGGTTTTCGCATCGGAGAGAAGCCCCTCTTCATCGGCAAACACAAAGCTGTTGTAGCGGGTCATAGGGGTGACGGCGGAGGTAAACTTCTGCGATACGTTATCGCTGAAGAAGGTAAACTCGGCGTAATAATTGCCGCTGCGCAGAACCTCGTATTCGTTCTGACAAAACTGGTTTACCGTGCGCTCCAGCCCCACGGAGATGCGCAGCGCGATACGGGCGTCGGCGGCGGTGACTTTGCCGTCCATATCCAGATCGGCATAGGATTGCTGGGCAGCGTTCAGTTTATCCAGACCGACCGCGGCGCGCAGAATGGCGCGGGCGTCGGCGGCGGTAACTCTGTTATCTGAATCCAGATCGCCGTTGCGGGCGGCGAAGGCCGCGAGGCCGAACACAGACATTGCAAGCACGGCCGCAAGGAAAAGGGACAATAATTTTTTCATAATCATAAGCTCCTTTCACTGTGATCATAACACAAAAAGCTTAAACTTAATATAAAATTACGGTGGTGATGCTGCTGCGCGGTACTTTGATCAGCTGCGAAGAGAACCCGCTTGCGATCTTTTGCATCTGCGCTTCGGCGGTGGACTGCCATACCTCGCCCCGGAAGGCCAGCGGCGCGGTGACGGTAAAGGTGCGGGATTCACCCTCGTTTACGATCACGGCCACGTATCTGCCCTCCGGCGTGCGGAAGGCGGAGGCGGAAAAGCCCAGCTGCGCGTCGTACACGGCGCCGTCCCAGCCGATCTGATAGTTTACGTCCGTAACGTCAACGCCGGCGTCGATGCGCACGCTGCCCGCCGGGATAAAGCGGGAGAAATGTGCCAGCGCCCAATACCGCTGCGCCTGCTTCACAACGGAGGCGTCGCCGTTCATGGCAAAGAGCCCGTCGGACCAGAGGGTTCCGTTTTCGTTTTGGGAATAATTGTTTACGCCGGTCCAGGCGCTCCATGAATTGGCGCCGGAGAGAAGCAGATCCTGATTGATGACGTCGGCGGTACGCATGGCGCCGCCGAAATCATCGATATCGTGCTGCAGCGGCAGCTCGCACCACTCCGTCATATCCACGGTATACGGATAATTCTTTTCCGTAAGCGCCTGCCCGAAGGCATACTTGCGGTAGGCGTTGCCGTCGCACCAATAGCTGTGGTAGGCAAGGCTGCCCAGCACCGGGGCGATATCGGGGTCCGCTGCCAGCATGGAGAACCACTCCAGCGTGGTATCGCTCACCTCGCCGCTCTCGGGCCCCATCAGCTTTACGTTGAGGCCGCTGTTTTTGACGGTTTTCGCAAACACGCGCATCAGCTGCAAGATCTCGTTGGGTTCGTAATGGCAGCCCTCCTGCCCTACCCAGCCGCCGCCCCAGCTCCACTGGGGTTCGTTGATGGGGCTGATATACTTCACCGGCACGCCCTTGCCGATAAAATACCGGGCGCAGGCCACGCAGTAATCGGCGAAGGCCTGATAATTTTCGGCGGGCAGATTCGAGGAATACTCCTCTTTGCCGCCGGTGCCCTGCCCGGTGCGGGTGAGGGAATAATGGGGCGAATTGGCAAACAGCACCACCGTATCCACACAGCCGTAAGAGAGGGCAAGCTCCAGCATATGCTGCGCGGCGGCGTCCCGGGTGAAATCGAATTCCCACGCGCCGGTTTCTTCGTTATACACGTAAAAGCTCTCGGTGGCCCGGTTGCCGGAGATGCGGGAATCCGGATTTTCTTTTTCACCGGCCCCAAGATTATAGCGGTAAATGTTCAGGCCAAGCCCCTCGCTGCTGAACAGCGCCTTTGCAACGGCCTCGTCGTTTGCGCTCGCGCCCACGTCCTGCGCCCACCAGCAGGCGGATGCCCCGAAGCCGGTGATCGTCTGGTAGGTTTTATCCGGCCGCAGCGCCAGCGACACGTCCGCGGTCTGAACAAAGTCCTGCGCGCCGTTCTTCACAAAACGGAAGAAGCTGTCGTCCTTGATGTTCGATATGCTGAAGATATTGAGCATGGAGATCAGTATGCAGAAAATGCGCTTGATGGCAAGGATCATGGCATGGTCGCTCCTTTTTTGTGTATTTGATAATGATTGGGAGGTTCAAATTATAATTTGACGAGAAGCATTGAGCGTTGAGCATTGAGCAGTTGGTTTGCAAAAAAGGCGCCCGGACATGGGGACGGCTTCTATGTCTTTAAAGTTTGCAAAGATCGGCAAGCTGGAATAACAAAAAGACATAGAACCGTCCCCGTGTCTGGAATTTGCCCGCAAATCTCATTGCGGAAGGCGAAGAAATTAGCTTTTGTCGGTATGAAAAAGTGGCCCTATCCGCACCGACCGTCAGACAAGGGGACGGTTCTATGTCTTCGTATCGACTATATATTTCGGGCTTTTACGTGATGGGCGAAGACATAGAAGCCGTCCCCATGTCTGCCTACCTGAATGCGCGCCAAACTGCAATTTTCACCTCCCATACGCCGCCGCAGTACCATGAATGGTCTTTACAGTTTGTTTTTATGTTATATAATATAGTTATATCTGAAATGCGGAGGATCTTTTATGCAGCAGGGTACGGTAATTCTGATCGTTGTGTGCGTGATCGCGGTGATGCTGGCGGCGGCGCTGGTTTTGCTTTTGCGCAAAAAGGGGACGGAGGGCGACCGGGAACAGCTTTTGCTGCTGGCGCAGGCGCTGCGGGAAACCAGGAACGACATCGATAAAATGGAACGGGGCCTCACCGCAGGCAACGAAACGGTGAAAAACAACGTGACCGCGGCGATGAACGATTTGAGCGAAAAAACGGAAGCCCTCACCCGGCAGAGCTACGAGACCCAGCTGCGGGTGGCGAACAGCCTTGCTTCGCTGCAGGAAAAAATGAGCGCTTCCGATAAAGAGAGCGCCGCCGCGGTGGCTGCCGCCATAGAAAAACTGCAGGCGTCCAACGAAAAAAAGCTGGACGAAATGCGGGCCACTGTGGATGAGAAGCTGACCGGCACCCTGAACCAACGGTTGGACGCCAGCTTTCAGACCGTATCGGAGCAGCTGGCGAAAGTATACCGCTCCCTCGGCGAGATGCAGGAGATCAGCGGGGGCATCACGTCGCTGAACCGGGTGCTTTCCGGCGTAAAAACAAGGGGCAACTGGGCGGAGACCCAGCTGGAAAGCCTGCTGGAGCAGATCATACCCGGCATGTATGTAAAAAACTACGCGCCGGACGATTCCGGCGCGGTAGTGGAATTCGCGGTGAAGGTTCCGGCGGAGGCCGGCGGCGAACCGGTGTATCTGCCCATCGATTCCAAATTCCCGATGGAGGATTACCTTCGGCTGTGCGACGCCTCCGACGCCGGCGACCCGGAGGGAGTGAAAGCGGCAAAGAAAGCGCTGGAGGCCCGCGTGTTCGCCGAAGCGAGAGAAGTGCATAAATATATTCATCCGCCCCGCACCACGCCTTTTGCCGTGCTGTATCTTGCCACGGATTCCCTGTACGCGGAGGTGGTATCCTCCAAAGCGAATCCGGCGGACCGGCTGCACAGCGAGCTGGGCATTCTGCTGGCGGGGCCCTCCACGATCACCGCGCTGCTCTCCTCCCTTGCCATGGGCTTTCGCACCGTGGCGCTGGATCAGAAGGCCGGCGAAGTGATGAAGCTGTTGGGCGCCGCGAAAGCGCAGTACGATAAATTTGAGGAAACGCTGAACAGCGTACAGCGCAATCTTGACATGGCAGGCAAAAAGCTGGAGGAAGCCCAGCACCGCAACAGCATCATCCGCAAAAGCCTGCGCAGCGTAGAAGCCCCGGACGACGCAGAAGAGGCGACGACGTTGGGAGAGGGATAAGGATTGGGGACAAATTACAGTTCTTCCCTTTCCCTCGTATTCTCCGTTTCCGCCACGCAGCGGAAGGTGATTTTTCCGGTTTCGTCCGGGTATGCGGCCACGCCTTCGGGGGTTTGGGCGAAACGGCCGGCGGTCAGACGCAGGCGGTAAGGGAAGGGGGTATCCGTAAAATCGCGGAAGCTGCAATAAAGGGTATCTCCTTCGCATTTTACATAGGGCAGCTCTACCGCCCCGCAGCGGAACTGCAGACGGAACCCGGGGTTGGCGCAGGCGACGGTAAAGGCGGTCTCCTCCGCGGTGAAGGATACCTCTCCCCACTTCGCTTCCGCGCGGTCCGGCGATACGGCGCAGCCTTCAAAAGCCGCTTCCGTGCACATCCGCCCGTTTTCGGCATAGGGATAAATGCCCGCGCGCACGTTTCCGGCGGAGAAGCGGAAGCCGTCGATCACCGGCAGGGCGAAATGGCCGCAGCGGCGGGAGGTGTTATGCCCGTTCAGGAAGGGCTCCGCATAGGCGTCGGCATACAGCTGCAGATCGCGGATCCACGCCGTACCGCGTTCGTAATACAGATTCACACGGTAATATTTTGAAACGTACCACAGGGTTTTGCGGCCCTGTTTTTTTGCGTCGGAATCGACCACGCAGGTATTGGGCGGGGTTGCGGCATAGGTATCTGCAAACCATTTTCCGCTTTCGCCGAGGGTGAGCACCTCCACCGCGCCGGAATCCTGCAGCTGTTTCAGCTTTTCAAACTGCATGGGCAGGCCTTTGGAGATATCCGTCCAGCCGAAGGAGTTCTCCTGCCCGAACTGGGCGTAGGCCAGCGAAAGGACGTTATCGCCGTAATTTTCTTTCAGGAACCAATCCACCCATTCCGGGCTGCCGCCGCCGAAGGGATACACCGGCTCCAGCGAGCAGACCTGCTGATCGGCCTCGGGATCGCCCAACCCGAGATCGTATTGGTCTACGGGATCGGCGCCCAGCATACGGAACACCGGCAGGCCGATCTGGTTTTCGGCGGATACGGCGGGCAGAAGCGCGTTGGCTGCGCTCGGATAATAGGCGCCGAAGGGTACGCCACCCCACATGGTGATGCCGTCCGTGCCGTATTGCTCTTTGCAGTTGCAGAAAGCGACAAGACCGTATTTTTCTTTCATATATTTCAACGAGAAGGCGTCAATGGTCCAGCAGCCCGCCACCGTGGGGTAAAAACCGAACGTTTTACGGAACGTTTCAAAGGCGGTATCGATCAGTTTCTTTCGCTCCTCGGGGGTATAGCCGGTAAGGAAGGTGCAGCGCACGTCCCAATCCCATACGTAACGGCCGCGCCACGGCACGCCCGCGTCTTCCGCCTGGGGCTGAACAACCTCCAGCCAGAGGCCGGGTTCCACGTTGGGGGTATTCTTTACAAGCGAGGTATATTCCGGCTTTACAAGGGCGTCGTACTGCAGCAGCACCGTGCAGGGGAAACCGTACCGCTCCCCCAAAGCAAGCTCCTGCCGGAGCGTATCAAACAAATAGGAATCGTCGTCGGTGCGGGGTTCCACACTGCGTACAAAGTGAATGACGTTCGCAATTTTTTTCATATTTTCCTCCATACCTCAAAACGCCGGTGACTGCTGCCTCCGGCGTTTTTTAATTATACCATATTTTACAGATACCTGTCAATTGAAACAGATTGATATAAACAGAAAGATATCATATTTCAGAAACGATAGGCGTCAATTGCATTCCACGGCGGGTAAACGCCTGTTTCCGTGACCACCGCGTCCATGCGTATATCATGTTCGCCAAGGGGGATCCCGGCGGTAAGCAATTCCGAAAAGCATAAACACAGCTTAAACGTATGGCGCTCTGCAAGAAAACGGTCGTAATATCCGGCGCCGTGGCCGATACGGCCACCGTTTTCGGACGCGCCGACACAGGGCGCTACGGTGAGATCGATCTGCGGCGGGGCGGTATCCTCCGGCAGAAAAGCCGGTTCGGGAATACCGAATCCCCCCGGAACAAGGCCGTTCAGATCGGCAACCGGCACAGCGATCATGGTATGCCTGTCCACGCATTTGGGCAGGTAAACCCGTTTGCCCGCGGCAAACGCCGCCGCGATCAGAGCGGAGGTATCCGGTTCCGTGGGCATACTGAGATAAAGAAACACGCTGCCCGCCTTCTGCCATACGCTGCTGCGGAGCACTTCGCGGGCGATCGCCGCGCTGTATGTTCTGCGATCCGCCAACGGTATCGCGTTCGCCTTTTCGGATAACAGCCGCCGCAATGCAGCCTTTTCCATGTTTTCTTTTTTCCCCCCCCTTGCCTGCCGTTGATGCCATTATACCGCAAGATAAAACCGGGGTCAATGCAAATTATAATTTATCGCGCACTTTGCGCGATAAACGCCGTTCGCCGTTCGCCGTTTGCCGTTCGCAAGATATCTGA
>CAMOVW010000183.1 GCA_946627725.1 uncultured Clostridia bacterium | reverse complement strand
AACGCCCTTGCCCGCCTGGTACTCGCTGCGCACGGTGTGGCCGGGGCCCTTGGGGGCGATCATGATGACGTTGACATTCTTGGGGGGCTTGATGCAGCCGAAATGAATATTGAAACCATGGGCAAATGCAAGGGTCTTGCCCTCGGTCAGGTTGGGCTCAATGCTTTCTTTATACAGCTTTGCCTGCTTTTCGTCGTTGATGAGGATCATAATGAGATCGGCATTTTGGGCGGCTTCGGCGGCGGTCATGACCTTGAGCCCCTGCGCTTCCGCTTTTGCCCAGCTTTTTGAGCCTTCGTATAAGCCTACGATCACATTCACGCCGGAATCTTTCAGGTTCAGCGCGTGCGCATGGCCCTGTGAGCCGTAGCCGATGATCGCAACCGTTTTTCCGGAGAGTTTGTCCAAATTACAATCCTGCTGATAAAAAATTCTTTGCATAATAATACTCCTTTATCTTATCAAATTATTTTACTAAAATAGAACTGCCGCGCTCCAGCGCAACGGCGCCGGTCCGGCACATTTCCACAATGCCCAAAGGCTGCAGCACGTCAATAAAGGCGTTGATCTTGCTGGGTTCCCCCGTAACCTCAACACACATATATTCGGTTGAATAATCTATGATCTTTGCCCTGAAGATTTCTGCTGCCGCCATAATATCGTTGCGGTTTTCAGGTGTGTTTCGTACTTTGATCAGCATCAGTTCCCGTTCTACCTTGTTGCCTTCCGCAAGCAGTTTCACTTTTTTTACATTGTGCAGCTTTTTCAGCTGATTGATGATTTGTTCGCAGGTATAGTCGTCCCCGCGAAGCGTAATGGTGATTCTCGAATATTCGGGATTTTCCGTTTCGCCCACCGTAAGGGAATCGATGTTGAAACCGCGCCGCATAAACAGGCTGGCGACGCGCGTAAGAACGCCGTATTTATTTTCAACATATACCGATAATACGTATCTGTTCATTGCTGCGTTTTCCTTTCGTCTGTAGTGATCAGATCCTCAAGCGAGCCTCCCGCCGGGATCATCGGCAAAACAAGTTCGTCTTTATCGATGGGTACGTCGATCAGATACGGTCCATTCTGCTTTAACGCACGTGATAATGCGGCGCGGAATTCCTCGGCGGAAGAGATCCGTTCCGCCTTAGCGCCGAACGCTTGCGCAAGCTTTACAAAATCGGTTTTCCTGTCCAACTTTGTGGCGGAATACCGACCGCCGAAGAAAAGCGTCTGCCATTGTCTGACCATACCGAGTACGGAATTGTTCATCAGTACGATCACAAGCGGGGTACGATACGTTACCGCCGTAGCCAGTTCGTTCAGATTCATGCCGAAGCTTCCGTCTCCGGTGATCAGAATCGTTTGTTTGCCTGTCGCTGCTGATGCGCCGATGGCGGCGCCCATTCCGTAGCCCATGGTTCCGAGTCCGCCCGATGAGACAAATCTGCGCGGTTGTTCAAATTTTATATATTGCGCCGTCCACATCTGATGCTGACCGACGTCGGTGGCAATTACGGTTTCCGGTTGTTTTAGATCGTTTATGACGTCAAAAAACGTTCTCGGAGAAACGCTGCTGCGGGATGATTCGTTGATCTTATCAAAAATCATGCGTCCTTCGCGCTTCAATTCGGACACCCGTTCGTGCCAGGCTGTATGTACGGCAGGGCTGACGTGATCGGCGAGCAGGCGGAATGTATTTTTCAGATCGCCTACAAGACCGAGATCTACGATCACATTTTTATTGATCTCGGAAAGGTCTGTGTCAAGTTGAATGATCTTTGCGTTTTTTGCGTATCTTTTTGTGTTTCCGGTGGCGCGATCGCTGAAACGCACGCCGATACCGATAATAAGATCCGCTTCCACGGTAGCTTTTGTGGAAGCATATCTGCCGTGCATTCCCTCCATACCGAGAAAGCGTTCGCATTCGCTGGGAATTGCGGAAAGCCCCATAAATGAGCTGGTAATAAAACTGTCTGTTTTTTCGGCGAATGATATGAGTTCCTCACCCAGATCGGTTGCTGCGGCGCCGCCGCCGATATAAAGCAGAGGGCGCTGCGCGTTCCCGATCATTTCCGCCGCTTTTTCGATTTGTTGATCGTCGGCGGGATCTTGCCGGATCGCTTGAATCTCCGGCGCTGCGGAATAATAAGCTTTTGCTGTTTGCACATCTTTCGGAATGTCGATCAGTACAGGCCCCGGTCTGCCGGACTTTGCAATCTGGAACGCTTCACGAACCGTATCGGCGAGCTCGTTAACGTCTGTTACAAAATAATTGTGTTTGGTAATGGAAAAAGTGATACCGGTAATGTTGATTTCCTGAAAGCTGTCTCTTCCGATCAGGCGCGTCGGAACATTGCCGGTAATGATGACCATGGGTACGGAATCCAGCATTGCTGTAGCGATGCCTGTTACAAGATTTGTGGCGCCGGGGCCTGAGGTTGCGATTACCGTTCCTACTTTGCCCGAAACGCGGGCGTATCCGTCCGCCGCATGGGCCGCACCCTGTTCATGGGCCGTTAAAATATGCCGGATACGGCGGCGCGCCTTAAACAGCTCATCGTAGATATCTACAACCTGTCCGCCGGGATAGCCGAAAACATCCGAAACACCCTGTTCGATCAGCGTTTCGATCAGTATTCTTGCTCCGGTGAGTTTTCTTTGGTTGTTCGGTTGCATGTTTTTACTCCGATTTTATTAATATTAATTACTTACTTTATCATATATATATATGAAAGTCAACTGCGCAGAGAAAAATATTGCATAGAATTTATAAATATCAGATATCTATAAAATTTGTTAATAATTCTTGCAGCATACTATTTCTGGTTTTTGCGTAATCAGGGTCGTTTATGCCAAGCGCATCCTGAAATGACAGGATAAGACGTTTGTTCAAGAGTATATCTTCATCGCTGTAGATACACGTAAGCCTTCCGTCGTTTCCCAACGATGCGCACCTGTCTGCATGGGATACAGAATAGGGAAGACCGAAATATAACACTTTATCTGCGCGTAAAAACGGATAAGACGGTATTAGTGATTTTGTTGCAATCAGAATATTAGAGTATCCGCCGCTGAAAGCTTCAAGCGAACTTCTGTTTTGCTCGATCGTTCTGCCTCCGTGAAACAGAACAGACCTTGTGTTCCTGCGAAACAGAAAGGCGTTTAAGGATTCCGCATATGATCTTGTGGTGCATTCCACAATAATCTTTTTCAAAGGGTATTTTTCACATTGATCCGCAACGGAATACATCGCAGCGTTATGACTGACGGCGCGGTATGCGGAACAGGTGTTTTTGTATTCCTCACCGGCGAGGATGTAATCAACAGTGCCGAGCGCGTCAAATACGGCTGGGCACAGATGATCGCCGCGGGATATGCCTGTAATATGGATCGCACGTGGAAGCGAGGCGCGTAAATTGGAGAGACATCCGTAAGCCATTTTATATCCGTATTCTGCGGGATCTGCGCATTCATAGAAAGGAAGCAATACATTCGTGCATTCTGTTGTTTGAAAAAACACAGGCGCATTGTCATTGAACAGGTCCCGTACATCCATGAAAATGAGGTTGTTGCCTGCGCCGGACGGTATTCTGTCATCCGTATTACGATCATAGCTATATCTGCCGAAAGAATATACAGTTCCCGGCACTAATACGACAACGCATGAATCAAGTTCCTTGGCAAGAATCGTGTAATCGGAAAAAGCCGGCATGGAACGCAACTGCAAAAACACGTCTGTTTTAATAGACGTGCATTGTTTGATCAGATGAATGATTTCCGGTGATATAATATTCATAATTTCAGTTTACTGTATCGTTAATAAGGCTGTCAAGAGTCAAATAAAAAATAATTGGCAATAATTGTTATATTACCTAATAAAAAACTGCTTGACAAATCACATTTTATCGGTTATAATTCATTCTTGTTGTAATTTGTTTACAATATCCTTGCCCCTTATGGGGGCCAAAGTCCAAAAGGAGGTGCATCATAAATGTCGAAGTACGAGTCTGTAGCGGTTTTCTCCGTAAAAGAAAGCGAAGAAAAGGCAAAAGCGCTGGTTGAGAAATTCAAGGCGCTGATCGAAGCGAACGGAACGATGGAGGCTGTTGATGAGTGGGGGCTGCGCAAGCTCGCTTATCCCATCAACTACGAAACCGACGGCTATTACGTATTGTATACGTTTGAAGCCGACGTAAGCTTCCCCGCAGAGCTTGAGCGTGTTTACAACATCACCGACGGCGTTCTGCGTTCCATTATCGTAGCAAGATAAACCGGAGGAAAAAACATGCTGAACTGTGTTGTTTTAATGGGCAGATTAACAGCTGATCCCGAACTGCGGACAACCGCCAGCGGGATTTCTGTTGCGCGATTCAGTATCGCGGTTGACCGTAGTTTTGCCAAACCCGGCGAGGAAAAACAGACGGATTTTATCAATATTGTCGCGTGGCGACAGCAGGCGGAATTCGTGAGCAAGTATTTCCACAAGGGTTCTATGATTGCGGTTCAGGGCGAGTTGCGTATGAACCGTTTTCAGGATAAAACGACCGGTCAGAACCGTACCACCTATGAAGTACAGGCCAACAATGTGAGCTTTACCGGTTCCAAAGCGGAATCCGGCACAGGAGCGCCTGTCGGCGGTACTACTGCCAATGCCGCAGCGTATTCAAATGCGGATACGGCAGATTTTTCCACAGTTGTGGAAGACGATGATTTTCCGTTTTAATCCCACTTTATTTTAACAGGAGGAATATTTCATGGCTTTCGATAAAAAAGATGCAAAGCCCGCGCGTCCCATGAACAGAAAGAGCCGTAAAAAGGTTTGCACTTTTTGTGTTGAGAAGAGCGAGTTTATCGATTATAAAGATACTGCCAAGCTCCGTCGCTTCATCTCCGAAAGAGCTAAGATCCTGCCCCGCAGAGTAACAGGAACCTGTGCTGCGCACCAGAGAGAGCTCACCGTTGCGATCAAGCGTGCACGTCAGCTTGCGCTGCTTCCTTATATCAGCGACTAAGCATTAAGAAAAAGATTTCACCGCACTGGTTGCGGTGATTTTTTTGTATATTCTTCTTGTTTCAGCGCAAAATGGTATCGAAAGGATTGTGGATCGATGGAACCGGAAAAATATGCAAAAAAAGTGAAGGCTTCTGCTCCAGCCTCACCTCTGCTTAAGAATTGTGTTAAGGCGTTTTTCTTCGGCGGTTTGATCTGCCTGATAGGCGAAGCGTTATTTACGGCTTTTACTGAGTTTAATATCAGCGACAGGAATGCTGCGGCATGGGTTTGTATTTCACTGATTATGATAACAGCTCTGCTTACGGGCATCGGTGTTTTTGATAAAATCGCAAAGCATGCAGGGGCGGGCACAATGGTACCCATTACGGGATTCGCAAATTCCGTAGCTGCGCCTGCGATTGAATATCAGACAGAGGGACGTGTTCTCGGTACTGCCGTAAAAATGTTCACGATCGCAGGTCCTGTAATCGTTTACGGCTGTTCGGCGGCATCGTTATACGGTTTTGTTTTTTATTTTTTTATTCAGAGGTGAAAATATGAAACGAAGAGGCAGGTATGTTGTTGCATTTGATTCTCTGCCTGTTATTATTTCTGCTGCGTCAAGCGTAGGGAAAGCGGAAGGGGAGGGTCCTCTTTCGCAGTGTTTCGACTGTGTAAACTCAAATGACGGTATCGGAAGCAGTACGTGGGAGCGCGCAGAAGCTTCTCTTGTAAAGCAGGCTGTGGCTGCCTCTGTGAAAAAGGCTGCAGTAAAGATGCCGGATATCGACGTTGCGTTTGCGGGAGATCTGCTGAATCAATGTACTGCAAGTACGTTCGGCCTTCGTGACACAGATATTCCCCTTGCGGGATTATTCGGCGCATGTTCCACATTTGCGCTTGCGTTGTTTATGTGCGCCGCGGCGGTGGATACAGGGGCCGTACGGCTGGCATTGGCAGAGGCGTCTTCTCATTTCTGCAGCGCCGAGAAGCAGTTCCGTTTTCCCCTTGAGTACGGGGGACAGCGTACGCCGACCGCACAGAGAACCGTAACCGGCGCAGGTGCGGCTTTGGTTGCCCCGGAAGGCGAAGGCGTATATATCACACACGGTATGATCGGAAGAATCACTGACTACGGCGTTAAGGATATCGCTAATATGGGAGCGGCAATGGCGCCCGCAGCAGCGCGAACGATTGCAGATTTTTTGAAAGATACGCATTCGCAGCCGGGGGATTATGATATGATCCTTACCGGCGATCTCGGCAGCGTAGGTTCAGATCTTCTTCTTGAGATCATGCAGGAAGAATACGGCGTTGATATAAATAACGTACACGCCGATTGCGGAAAGATGATATTCGATTCGCAGGTGCAGGATGCGCATGCCGGCGGATCCGGGTGCGGCTGCTCCGCAAGTGTTGTTTGCTCTCATATCATTCCGCAGATGAAAGAGAACAAGCTGAAAAGAGTTTTGTTTGCAGGAACCGGCGCGTTGATGAGCCCGCTTTCCGCCCTGCAGGGGGATTCGATCCCCGCTGTTACGCATGCTGTTTTGCTTGTCGCAAAAGGAGGCGGCTCATGAAAATGCGGAGATCTATTCTGTACAGGGATCTGAGATTGGTACGTTTCGCTGGCAGAGCATACAAAACAGCAAAAACAGTTGGAACGGTATCGGTTCTGTTGGCGTCATTATGTATCGGAATCGATATTATCAGGGAAATAAGAAAAGCAGCATCCGGTTAAGGTATGCAGCGGAAAGAGCTATTTCAGAAGCTGTTTAGCTGCGTTTTCCATTTGTCGGTGAGCGTTGTTGACGACCGTACGATATGCGGTAGAGGGATCGGTGAGCGCGGGTGCGTTTCGCCGGTCTTGTTTTATGCTCTCAAGTAAAGATTCTTCGCACATGCGGTTAAGCACCGTGTTTTTGATTGGCTCATTGGTTACCGCTGCTTCATATTTTTGTATCATGAGAGAAAAATAGTCTGAAAAGAACTGCGCTTCATTTTCATCCGCGTGTGTCA
>CAMOVW010000182.1 GCA_946627725.1 uncultured Clostridia bacterium | reverse complement strand
TTTATCTTCCTTTGGAGCATGCTGTTTGTTATTCCCGGTATCATCAAAACCTATAGTTACGCTATGTCGTTTTATATCAAGGTCGATCATCCGGAGTATGATTGGCAGGCGTGCTTAAACGCAAGCAAAACGATGATGCGCGGCCATAAGGCGGAACTCTTTGTTCTCGATCTCAGCTTTATCGGCTGGACGATCGTAGGTATGCTTGCGCTCGGTATAGGTACTTTGTGGGTTGCCCCTTATATGGAATGTACCCGCGCTAATTTCTATGCGTGCCTCAGTGCGCAGAATCCTGCTGCACCCGCTTCTGCGACGGAGAATCCTTCCTTTTGATTAAAGGAGTTTTATAATGGACAGATCACTGCTGAAACGTAATGCTAAAATTCAGCTTGGCAACAGTATTTTTTCTGAGAACTGGCTGCTGGGGCTTGTTGCCTGTATGATTTTTTCATCTTGCATTTATGCCGCGTTCTCGTTCATCTCTGTTATATCAGCGTCTGTTATGATTGCATCCGGTTCATTCCTGAACTCTTCTGATCTTTTGTTGCAGGAAGAATTACCAACTGATGCGATTGTTCAGATGTCTACGGTGTTTCTTGCGATGTATGCAGGTTCGATTCTGTTCAGCGTTCTCTTCGGTCTTTTTGTTATGGAACCGCTGCAATACGGATTGAGCGCTTGTTTCCTTGAACTTGTGATGGGCGCGGAGAAAATAAAAATCGGTTCATTGTTTTCCGGTTTTCGCAAATACAGAGACGTTGTATTCCTCGGTTTTATGCGAGCGCTGCGGATCATACTCTGGTCTTTGTTGTTCCTGATCCCCGGTATCGTAAAATCATATGCGTACAGTCAGGCGTATTATGTGAAAATTGAGCATCCCGATTATACATGGCGGCAATGTCTGAATGAAAGCGAAGCCATTATGCGTGGATTCAAATTTCGTTTCTTTGTTTTGCAGCTGAGTTTTATTGGCTGGGAAATCGTTGGCAGCCTTGCGTTCGGGATCGGTATTCTTTGGGTATCTCCCTATGAATTTTGTACGTTTGCGAATTTCTATGCCTGGCGTTCTGCCTCTTTGATTCAAAACAGAGCGTCTGCTGTACCCGGTGATGCGTCCGGCAATCCGTCTGACGCTGCGGGTTCTCCCAATGCCAGTGATCTTCCGGAGTTTGAAGCGTAATCTGTTTATATTATCAGATAAAGGATCTGCATACCGGTTTGTTTCGGTAGCAGATCCTTTGTTGTTTGATCAGATCAAGATCGGCTGTGGCTGTCTGCCGTCGAGCGCGGCAAGAACAGCGCTTTCTGTTTTTGTAAAATCAGAAACAATGGAATTCGGTTTTTCTGTGGGATCGTCCTGTTTGTAAGGAATAAAGAATACATTTTTGTAATTCTGCAGCATGGCGATGTTTTTAGCTGCTCCCGCAAGCGCGTCGTTTGATGAAATTGCAATCAATAACGGCCGTTGATTGCGCAGGTGGGATTTCGCGGCCATTGTAACAGGAGTGTCCGCGATGCCAAGCGCAAGTTTTGCAAGCGTGTTGCCTGTGCATGGTTCGATAATAAGTATATCCAGCATCTTTTTCGGGCCGATTGGTTCCGCACTTTGAAGGGAATAGATGATGCTGTTTCCCGTGATCTGTTTTATCTTATTTCTGAAATCCTCTGCTTTTCCGAATCTTGTGTCTAAAGAAAATGCGTTGAAACTCATGATCGGGATGACGTTATGGCCCGCGGCTGCCAGTTTTTCAAGTTCTGTTATCGCTCTCTGAAAAGTACAAAACGATCCGGTAAGCGCAAATCCGATGTTAAGAGGTTCCATGTTCAGTCACCTCCCGTTCTAAGCGTAGTATTGTTTCTGCGATTATGATCCCTGCGGTTTCCGGTGCATATTTCCCGGGAAGTCCCGATTCCAGGTCGATGGTCATTCTGAATTCTTTCGCGTCGTCGGCTGCAATACCGTATGGAGCGCTGGCGGTTTCGATCAGCATACAGTCACGGTTCAGATTGCGCAATGCATTATGATCGATGACCGGTGCCGGGATTGTATTGATCAGCGCCTTGAAATGGTGTCGCTTTTTGTGTAAATCTGAAAGATGAAAAGCGTTCGCACCGTTTGCAGCGGCTTTTGAAATCTGCAAGGGATCTCTTGCAAACACATGGACGTCAGCGCCGAGCGAATGAAGCATTCGTGAAAGATAAAAGCCGATCCTTCCGTATCCGGTTATGGCGATTCTTGCGCCGAATACAGAACATGGCAGCTTTTTGATCAGTATGCCCGTGATCGCTTCGGCCGTAAGTAAAGCGTTATACAGCGTAAGAGATGGGTCTTTAAAATAATCAATTGCATGTGCGCCCGTCGATTTGATTGCTGCTTCAAAAGCGGGCGACAGCATTCCTGCAAATATGATTTGCCCCGGGTGCAGTTGGGAACGTAATTCAGACAATAAAATAGTGTCTGCGCCAAACGGCGCATGAAGCGTCTTTCCGTTTTTTGAGAAGGGAAGACCGAGAATCAGCGTGTCGGCTTTAGCTGTATTGTATATCAGTTCCGATTTTACGGATGTATCATGCAGATCAAGCAGGTCCATTCCCGTAATACTGACGCTGTGTCCTGTTTTTGCGAGATAAGACGCAGTATAAAATAACCGGGTGTCTCCTCCGATCACAGAATAAGTTTTCTTTTGATCCATTACGTTTTGACCTCCTTGTTGTCAGTATATGCGTAAGCATAAAAACGGTTCGTCGATCTCCAAAATCCCCTTGACAAAAGTGACCGATTATTTTATTATATAATAGTTATATTATGTTATATAGTGAGGCAATGATATGTACGAAAAAGTATCACCCAATCTCAATTTCGTGGAACGCGAAAAAAAGGTTGAGCAGTTCTGGAAAGATGAACATATTTTTGAAAAAAGCATAGATACGCATAAAGAAGATGAATCCTACGTCTTTTATGACGGTCCCCCTACGGCAAACGGTAAACCGCATATCGGGCATGTTCTTACGCGCTGTATAAAAGATCTGATCCCCCGTTACCGTACCATGAAAGGCTGCATGGTGCCGAGAAAAGCCGGATGGGATACCCATGGCCTTCCGGTGGAGATCGAGGTTGAAAAGCTGCTTGGCCTTGACGGCAAAGAACAGATCGAAGAATACGGCCTTGCGCCTTTTATTGAGAAGTGCAAGGAAAGCGTTTGGAAATATAAAGGAATGTGGGAAGACTTCTCTTCAACCGTCGGCTTTTGGGCGGACATGAAGAATCCTTACGTTACGTATCATAATGAATATATCGAATCCGAATGGTGGGCGCTGAAAACCATCTGGGATCGCGGATTGCTGTATAAGGGCTTTAAGATCGTACCTTATTGCCCCCGCTGCGGTACGCCGTTGTCTTCTCACGAAGTGGCGCAGGGCTATAAAAATGTGAAAGAGCGGTCTGCCGTGGTTCGCTTTAAGGTAAAAGGGGAGGACGCCTATTTCCTTGCCTGGACAACCACCCCCTGGACGCTGCCTTCCAATACTGCGCTCTGTGTCAATCCCGAGAATGATTACGCCAAGGTAAAAGCTGCGGACGGTTATACCTATTATATGGCGTGCGAACTGCTGGATAAAGTGCTGGGGCCTCTTGCAAAAGACGGAGAGAAAGCTTATGAACTCCTTGAAACCTTTAAGGGCTCCGCGCTGGAATATAAAGAATATGAACCTCTCTTTGAATGCACAGGCAAAAAGGCTGCGGAGCTGAAGAAGAAAGCGCATTATGTGACCTGCGACGGTTATGTAACCCTTACCGACGGTACCGGTATCGTACATATCGCGCCTGCATTCGGTGAGGACGACGCAAACGTGGGCAGAAAATACGATCTGCCGTTTATTCAGTTTGTAAATCCCAAGGGAGAAATGACGGAAGAAACGCCTTTTTCGGGGCTGTTTGTAAAGAAAGCCGATCCTTTGATCCTTGAATATCTTTCCGCCGAAAAGCTGCTGTTCAGCGCACCGAAATTTGAGCATGATTATCCCTTCTGCTGGCGCTGCGATACGCCGCTGCTGTATTACGCGCGTGAATCCTGGTATATCAAGATGACCGCGGTGCGCGATGATCTTGTGCGCAATAACAATACCATCAATTGGATCCCCGAAAGCATCGGCAAAGGCCGTTTTGGAAACTTTATTGAGAACGTACAGGATTGGGCCCTTTCCAGAAACCGTTATTGGGGTACGCCTCTGAATATTTGGGAATGCGGCTGCGGTCACAGACATTGTGTGGGAAGCATCAAAGAACTGAAAGAGCTCAGCGATAATTGCCCAGATGATATTGAATTGCACCGGCCCTATATTGACGCTGTTACGCTGAAATGCCCGCAGTGCGGCGGAGTAATGAAGCGTGTGCCCGAAGTGATCGATTGCTGGTTCGATTCCGGCGCCATGCCTTTTGCACAGCATCATTATCCCTTTGAGAATAAAGATGTATTTGAAAAACAGTTCCCCGCTGATTTTATCAGCGAAGCTGTGGATCAGACCCGCGGATGGTTCTATTCGCTGCTTGCCATATCTACGCTGATTTTTAACAAAGCGCCGTATAAAAACGTGATCGTTCTCGGTTTGGTGCAGGACGAAAACGGCCAGAAAATGAGTAAGTCAAAGGGGAATGCCGTTGATCCGTTTGAAGCGCTTTCATCTTACGGCGCAGACGCGATCCGCTGGTATTTCTATACCAATTCCGCCCCCTGGCTGCCCAGCCGGTTCCACGGAAAAGCCGTTATGGAAGGACAGCGTAAGTTTATGGGTACGCTGTGGAATACATATGCTTTCTTTGTGCTGTATGCAAATATTGATCAGTTTGACGCCACAAAGTATGCGCTGGAATATGATAAGCTTACCGTAATGGATCGGTGGCTCCTTTCCCGGATGAACACAATGGTGAAAGCGGTGGATGAGAATCTTGAGAACTATCGTATCCCCGAAGCCGCGCGCGCGCTGGATTCGTTCACCGATGAGCTCTCAAACTGGTATGTTCGTCGCAGCCGTGAGCGTTATTGGGTTCAGGGGATGACGCAGGACAAGATCAATGCGTATATGACGCTTTATACCGCGTTGGTTACTACCGTAAAAGCTGCCGCACCGTTTATTCCGTTTATGGCGGATGACATCTATCGCAATCTGGTATGCTCAATTGATTCATCCGCTCCGATGAGCGTACACCTTTGCAGTTTCCCCGAAATAGAAGAAGCTTATGTGAATTCGGCGCTGGAAGCGGCAATGAAAGAGGTTCGCTCGATCGTTGAACTCGGCCGTGCCGCAAGAAACGGCGCAAATATTAAAAATCGCCAGCCGTTAAGCAGTATTACAGTTGTTGGGCTTGATAAGCTTTCTCCGGAGTTCGCCGCGATCGTGCGCGATGAACTCAACGTTAAGGACGTTAAATTTGCGGATAACTCCGACGGTCTCCTTTCTTATACCTTCAAACCGCAGCTGAAAACACTCGGTCCGAAATACGGAAAAGCCCTTGGCGAGATCAGAAATGCGCTTGCTTCTCTGAACGGTACGGAAGCAAAGAAAGAATTAGACCAATCCGGTCACGTTTCTCTTGCGCTTTCCATCGGCAAAATTGAATTGACGGAAGAGGATCTTCTGATCACCACCGAACAGGTGAGTAACGCATTTGCCGTTTCGGATAACGGCGTTACGGTCGCTTTGGATACCGAGCTTACGGATGAACTTATCGATGAGGGATTTGTAAGAGAGCTGATCTCTAAGATCCAGACCATGCGTAAAGATTGCGATTTCAACGTTACCGATCATATCGCAGTCGTGATCGACGGCAGCGATAAGATCCGGGCGATGATCGAACGTTACGCCGGTGATATCGCCGGAGACGTACTTGCAGACAGCGTATCTCTTGGAACGCCCTCTGATCATGTGAAAGAATGGGATATTAATGGGGAACACGCTGTGATCGGCGTAAACGTGATCTGAATCAGGTTCGTTTATAAAGTTTTGTGATGCAAAAAAAGGAGTGTTCTCAAATGAAAAAAGCAGTTTCTTTGTTCCTCTCATTGCTTATGCTTCTGATGGCTTGCGGCGGATTTATTCATACTGCACACGCCGCCGAATCCGGTTCTTTTACCGCGTTATGCTATAATGTAGCCGGGCTGCCCGATATCGGGTTTATTACCGGCAGCGAGCCTGTGAATGTTATCAATAATCAGGTCAGTATTGCAAAATTTGTAAGCCAGAAACAATATGATATTTTTGCCACACAAGAAGATTTCGGTTATCATGATAATCTTGTCGGCGCGCTTACCGGTTATCCATATCAAACGTATCATCACGGCGGCGTACCCTACGGTGACGGTACAAACGTTTTTACACAGGGGTTTCCTATTTATAATGAGGAGCATATTGTGTGGGATCAGCTTTACGGTATCGCAGACGACGGCGCGGATGAGTTTTCTCAGAAAGGTATTACGTATGTATGCCTGAAGATATCCGAGAACGTATACATTGATTTCTATGATATTCACGCGGACGCCTATGGCGATGCGGGCTCGCTTGCTGCGCGGCAGGATAATTTCCGTCAGCTTGCCGAATTGATCCGCAACAGAAAAATCGACCGACCTGTGATCGTGACCGGTGATTTCAATGCGTATCTCTTTAATGATTCCAGCTTGCTGAAAGAAACGCTTGTAGACGGTCTCGGCCTGAAAGACGCATGGGTTGAAGTGAAAAACGGCGGTAATTATAACGACTGCTCATATTTTACCGAAACCTACGGAAACGGCTGGACCGGGAAATGGGGCGTATGGGATTCCGTTGAGCGGTTTATGTATAAAGACGGCGGCGGTATTTCCATTGCTTGTACGCAGTTTGAATATGTTGACGTCTTAAATGCAAAAGGCCTCAGTTGCTCGGATCATAAGGCAGCGGAAGCGACCTTTACATATACGGTAACATCGTCTTCCGATGAGATCTCAAAGGATACCGACGTTGTAAAAAGCAACGGGTTTAT
>CAMOVW010000181.1 GCA_946627725.1 uncultured Clostridia bacterium | reverse complement strand
TATCGCGCCGCAGGCATATCGCGTTCAGCGAACATATCGCGGAGCCGTCAGGATCACATTATGAGCGAAGCGAATAACAAGGTTCTGACGAAGTCAGGTTCTTATATCGCTGTCGCGCCAACAGCGCGACAAACTGCAACTTATCACACAAGCAGAAAACCGCCGGGGGTACCGACGGTTTTGCGGTTTATTCGGTGCGAAGGGCGATCACGGGGTCTTTCTTCGCGGCGAGGGAGGCGGGGATCAGGCCCGCGATAAAGGTGAGGAATACGCTGATGCCAACCAATATCACAGCGGCGAGGAACGGCAGCGAGGCGGCCGCGCCGGTCTGTGTGAAATACTGCAGCGCGAGGTTGATGGGAATCTCCAATATCAGCGTTGCAAGGATACCGAACAAGCCCGCACCGAGGCCGATGGTGACGGTTTCGGCATTGAACACGCTGGAGATATCCTTTTTGGATGCGCCGATGGCGCGGAGGATACCGATCTCTTTGGTGCGCTCCAGCACGGAGATATAGGTGATGATACCGATCATGATGGAGGAAACCACCAGAGAAATGGCCACGAAGGCAACAAGCACGTAGGTAACGATCTTAAGGATGTTGGTGATGCTGCTCATCAGCATGCCGATATAGTCTGTAGTGGTTACGGTGTAGCCTTCAAGGTTCATGGCGTCCATCTGCTCGTTGTAATAATTTACAAGATCGTTGATCTTATCTTTATACTCGAAGCTTCTGGGGTACAGGTAGATCGAGGTGGGGCTGTCTTCCATAGAGTAGCCCAGCTGCGTATAGGTGTTTTCAAGCGAGCACTGCTTATTGAGCGTATCCACGTACGCCTGCTTGATGGCCAGCACCTGATCGTCGTCCAGATAGCCTTCAACGATACGCTTCTGCAGGGCGCTCATATCGGAGAAATCGATAAAATCGGTGATATCGAAATTCAGAATGTCGATCTGGGAGATATCGATATCCTCAAGCATGCGCATAAAGGGAGAGAGATCGAGCAGAGAAAAATCGATGATGCTCAGATCCACGTCCGCAAGGCTGAAATCGTTTACGGTAAGATTGGAGAATTCGTTGCCGGTGATGATATCGTGGGTGAGATCCGCCAGCTGCGCCTGCACGGCGGGGCTGGATTGTGTTTCGGAAAGGGCGTAATCCATCAGCGCTTCGGTGTAGCCGATGCTGCCGGTGCCCACGCTCATCACGTTATACTTATCCGGGCGGAGAATGCCCACGATATTGATATCCACGCCCTGGGTTTCCACAAGCTGCTTTACGTAAATGGCGTTATCCTTGTGGCTGGACCACAGGCCGGTCTCTTCGTCCTTCACAAAGAACTGCGAATTGAGCAGCAGCTTGAATTTCATATTCAGGATATCGTCATATGAATACTTTGTGATATCCACGTTTTTCAGCTCGTCGCCGTTGGCGATCACGCTCATCATACTGCTCATGAATTCATCCTGATTCTTGAGGCCCAGCGCGTACATGATCATCTCGTTAACTTCGTTGTTCTTATCAACGATCAGCACCACTTCGTTATAAGCCTGGGGCAGACGGCCGTAGATCACCTCATACTGTTTTGAGAGCAGATCGTTATCGCCCACCAGCTGCATCCACGTATCGGTAATGGAAGAGGAGAACATCTGGGACATGGAATCCGTCATTGCGGCGGACGTAGAGGAAGAACCCCCCATGGATTCCATCAGGGTGGCCGTGATGGTGTTGGGGTTCACCTGCACCAGCCCGTCGGACGTATCCGCTTTATAGATGTTTAACGGCGTTGAATACTTATACTGGATATCGTTGCAGAGATCTTCAAACTTATCGCGGTTATCCTCGATATACTGACGGAAGCTCTTCAGGTTGTTGGAGGCGGCCTGCTTCACGAAGGTGTTGATCATATCGTTGAAGCTGTTGTTGACGTAGATGGCGTCCAGATCGTGATCGGTTTCCATAATGCTCTTTGTCATATCCGTAAAGGTGGACATAACGGAATTCAGATCGATGGCCTGCCGCTCAACGGAAACGGGGAACGCAAGAAGCAGATCGTTCTGCACCTTATCGATATACCGCTCTATACCGTTTGAAAGCGCCAGCACCAGCGCAATGCCGATAATGCCGATACTGCCGGCAAAAGCGGTAAGGAAGGTACGCCCCTTTTTGGTGGTCAGGTTTCTGAGGCTCAGTCCGAAAGCGGTGCGGGTGCTCATACTGGGCTTTTTGCCCTTGGCGCGCTCTTTCTCCGCGCTCACCTTTTCGGCCTCAAAATCCTGCTTGCCGGGGGTGAAAGGATCGGTATCGTCGATCACCTTGCCGTCGAGGCAGCTGATGATACGGGTGGAATACTCTTTCGCCAGATCGGGGTTGTGGGTAACCATGATCACCAGCTTATCCTTGGCCACCTCTTTGAGCAGATCCATGATCTGCACGCTGGTTTCGGTATCAAGGGCGCCGGTGGGTTCATCCGCCAGAATGATGTCGGGGTTGTTTACCAGTGCGCGGGCGATGGCAACGCGCTGCATCTGGCCGCCGGACATCTGCGCGGGACGCTTTGTGATCTGCTCGCCCAAACCAACCTTTTTCAGGGCTTCAACGGCGCGCTCGCGGCGTTCCTTTTTGGATACGCCCGAAAGGGTAAGCGCAAGCTCCACGTTGGCAAGCACCGTTTGATGGGGGATCAGGTTGTAGCTCTGGAACACAAAACCGATGGAATGGTTGCGGTAGGTATCCCAATCGCCGTCGGTAAATTCCATGGTGGATTTGCCGTTGATGATCAGATCGCCCTCGGTATACTTATCAAGGCCGCCGATGATATTCAGCATCGTGGTTTTGCCGCAGCCGGAGGGGCCGAGGATCGAAACAAACTCATTCTCTCTGAAATTGATGCTGACGCCCTTCAGCGCGCGCACACTGGTATCACCGGTGGGGTAATCTTTGATTATATCTTTTAATATCAGCATTTCCGGTTCCCTCCTGCTCAGTGCTTTTTGTTCTGTTCTTTGAGCGCCTGCTCATAATACTTATCCGCCTTTTTGGTCTGGCGGTAGGCTTTCTGCTGTGCCTTCGTTTCGCGGATCTTCATTTTTACCAGCTCTTTTTCGTGTTTGAGCCGCTCTTTTTCCGTCATACCGTTGGTTTTCGGAACGGCGGTATTCTGCGGTTTTGCGGCGGATTCCGGCGCTGCGGGTCTTGCAGTTCCGGCGGGTTTCGCCGTTACGGTGGGTTTCACGGTTCCGGCGGATTTCACGGTTCCGGCAGGTTTCGCGGCAGCGGTGGGTTTCGCGGTTCCGGCGGGCCGCTGCGCGCCGGTCTTCAGCTTTGCTTTTTCGGTTTTCGCCTTCAGCCGCTTGCGCTGGCGACGCTCGCGCCACGCGCCGATATCCACACGTGAGAGGATCACAACGCCCCCTACCAGAAGGATCACAACGATCACGATGATCACTGTGGCGTTACGCGCCGTATGATCGGGCTTTTCCTGATAAATGACGGTGGGGATATAATCATCGCCGTTATTTGGGTTTTCGCGTTTCGGCGTTTCGGCAAACAGCAAATCGTAAAGCCATTCGATTGTTTCATCGGTGCTCATGGTTTTCAGCTGTTCCGCCACCTTGCCGGTGTACATGGCCATCATATCGCCCTCTTCGGTCTGATCCTGCTGCAGCAGGCCGGAGAAGGTTTCGGCGTTCTCTTCGCTGCCCAGCGCGCCGACGACGTAGCGCAGCACCGTGATCAGCACGGCGGGAGAATCCGCGGTGATATACACATAATTTGCGGGAACGCCGTTATAGGTGCGTTTGCTCACTCTGTTTTCGGGCTGACCGAGAGAGGCCAGCAGGCTGAGATCCGGCGCGGGAAGCTTGATATCCAGACCGGAATTCGCGATCATATCGCCGATGGTTTTATTCAGATCGATCTGCGAAGCGCTTGTAAGCTCGGAAGAGAGCAGGTCTTCGGCGTCGATGGTTTTGAGCAGCACCTTTACGGGATACAGCAGATTATCGACGCACTGCCCCAAACCGCCGTTATTGATGAAATAAACGATATTGGGCAATATGGCGCACATGGTGGCCACCGGCGATTCGATCAGACGGTCCAGCATGCCGGTAATGGGCGTTAAAATATCTGTTACGGCAGCGTTGGAATTGGCCGTCTTCTTATAATCGGCATAGCTCTTTACGGAAGCGGGATCGCAGCCGAGCGCTTCAAGCAGGGGGATCACCGCGGTGTTGTAGCCGTTGGAGCCGCTCACTCTGATCGTATCAAACAGGTTGAGCTCGCCTTCCGCCAGCAGCATGGAAAGAAACGGCCGGAAGGGAGAGAGCACCGCGGTAAGGGCATTGGTAAAGCCCGCCTTGCTGCCGTTGGAAAAGCCCCATGAAAGCGAAGCGGCGTTCACCTTATCCCAGGCGGAGTAATTGCGCAGTGTTCTTGCAGCGGAAGGATAGGAATCCGAAATGGCGTCCGCCAGCCCCGCGGGAGAGGCGTCCAGCCCCAGCATCGCCAGCGCGCCGGCGGTCTGCTCGGTATACAGCGCGCCGTAAACGCCGGTAACCAGCTGACTCACAAGAGAATTGGAATAAATACGGGCGGCAAGAATGCCGGAGAGCGTGCCGTTTTCGGTAAACTCATCAAGAAACTCGTTCAGCGTGTCGTCGATCATTTCCAGCACGCGCACGTAATTATCACGGGTGAGATTCGGCGTGTAATTCACAACGCCGGGAGTAAAGGGCGCATAGGTCCAGTTATATTCCAGAACGGTATCCGTCGGCTTCAGATCCAGCAGATCCAGCAGCATTTTCAGAATGGAATCGTTATCCTTTGCCAAAAACTTATCAAGAAACGCCTTTGCGCCGCTCAGATCCTGCCCCGTGATCTCGGAAAGCTTTGCGGAATTCTGCTTTACGGCGTCCATCAGCCAGCGGAAGACCACCACGAAGGCCTCGGCCTGATCCGCAACAAAGGTATTTCCCTGCAGCGTACCGCAGGAGGCAAGCAGTTCGAGGTCGATCTTGGGCAGGGTAAGATCCACATTGCTGCCGAACAGGGCGGAGGTATCCATATCCTGCAGCATCGCGGTGAGATCGGCGGAAGAAGAGAGCACGTTCAGGTTTGCGGTGAGCTTATCGAGGCCGGAAAGGGAGATCAGGCCCACGCGCACCTTTAAGGGTTCCACAAGCGTGGTAAGAGCGCTGCTCAGCCCGCCGCTGGTAAGAAATTGGGCGATCCCGGGCAGATATTTACAAACGGAGGTAACGGGAGAAGCCAGAATCTGATCGACGGCGGAAAGCAGCATGGCGGCGATATTTTCCACCATGGTATCGCGGTCGTTTTTCGCATCGGCGGAGAAGGCCTCCTGCGAAAGGATATCGGGCGTGCCCAATGCGCGGAAAATGGGAACGATCGCGTTCTGATAGCCGTTTGCGCCCTGAATGGACACCAGCAGATTGGGCCGGTAAGTCGCCCCGCAGAGCAGCGTATAGAGCAGTTCGTTCAGGGGGGAGAACATGGCGGAAAGGGCATAGCCGAAGCCCTTGGGGGAAGCGACCTTCCAAGCCGGATCAAATTTGCCGGCAAAGGCGTCTTTCCACGTGGCTTTGCCCGAGAGCGCCTTCTGCACCTCGGGATAATCGCCCAGCTTTGCGCTGACGCCCGCCACCGAAATATCCACGCCGATGGCGGAGAAGGTGGGAACCTGCTCGTCAAATTCGGAATAAACGGCGGAGAAGATCTGATTCAGCGTTTCATCGGAAAACAGCATCTCATGCACCGTGCCCTGCAGATCCGCCGTATCGTCGTTCATTTTGAGCAGCGCGCCCACAATGGATTCCATTTTCGGGATCGCAGCCTCGATGCGGCTTTTCTCGATATTTGCGGGCATCGTGACCGCGGCCGACGCCGTACCGGCAAACATGCCGAGGCACAATACCGCGCTCAGCAAAAGAGCAATATATTTCGCTAATCTACGTTTCATCTGGTAAAACTCCCCCTCAGGTCTAAGCGACGTCAAGCGTGCGCAGCGCGGCGTCGGTAAGCGTTTCGCGAATGGCCGAGATATCGAACGGGCGGCAGAACAGGATGGCGTCCGAACACACGGAGCCGATCATGGAAACCGTAAAATAGATCCTTTTGCGGATCTCGGCTTCGTCAAAACCGTTTTGCACGAACTTATCTATAATATCATTATACAATGTTTTTGCCTCTTCATCATAAAAATCGGGCATATCCCGCATGCAGGCGGAAATATTTTTTTCCACAACCGCAAGGGCCTCTTTCTGTTCCACAAGAAAATCGATATACAGAGTAACAAACGCCCTTACGTACCCCGCAAGATCCGGATATTCCTCTGCCTTATCGCGCATTTCGTGCACCACGGCCAGCATGCTCTCGGCGCTCTTGAAAAACAGCAGCTGCTCGATCAGATCGCTTTTGTCTTTGAAATACAGATAGAAGGTTCCCCGGGCGATGCCGGACGCTTTTACGATATCATCGACGGCTGTATTATAAATATTCTTCGATTTGAACAACTGATACGCGTTTTCAAGGATCCTGCGCTTTTTTTCAAGCTTTCTTTCCTGCGCGTCAGACATAGCTTCCCCTTCCTTTCTGAAATCAATCTTAAAAAAATGACACTTTGTCATTCAAAATCTCTGCGGATATATTATCAGAGAAATGACAAAGTGTCAATAGCAATATTTAAATAATATGTAAATTTTCTGTTATATTTAATTTATCCAAATCTAAAGATTGGTTTTTGTGCACTATTGATATTCTCAATTCTTATTATGGACGTCCACCTGCGGGAACGGAATGGTGATGCCCTTGTCGTCGAAAGCGTTTTTCACCTGCTCATACAGGTCAAAATACACGTCCCAGTAATCTTCGGTTTTGCACCAGGCGCGCACCGTATACTCGATGGCGCTGTCTTTATGCCCCGACACCCGTGCGAAAGGAGCGGGCTCCTTCAGGATCAGCTCATGCCGGTCGCACACGTTCAGCAGGGTTCGTTTCACCTGCGCGATATCGTCGTC
>CAMOVW010000180.1 GCA_946627725.1 uncultured Clostridia bacterium | reverse complement strand
CGGATAGCTGATGCATACGTTCGGCGTGGTATCGGTGGCGATGTTTGTGATGACGTCGTTGTATATTTTGCCGTAATCAATATACAGGCGCAGATTGACGGTGATATTCGGGTATAATTCCATAAATGAAGCGATCGCCTTTTTGTAGATGCCGGCCTGAACAAGGTTGGTATCGTTTTTTGCCCAAAAGGTGATCTCGTAATGTTTATCGCTATCAAAGCTTTCCGGAACGGCAAATACTTCCTGCGGCCCTTTGGTTCCGTGGCATCCCGCAAGCAGCATGATACCCGCGCAGGCGAGCAGCACAGAAAGCGCGACGGAGATACAGCGTTTCATCCTTTTGTGCCCCCTCTCATAACGCCGCTCATGATTTTCTTTCGGAAGATAAGGAAGAGTATGATCAGCGGCAGTGAGATCACAACAACGGCAGCCATCATCGCGGGGATGTTCTCCCGCCCGAATCCGTTTTCACGGATTTCCTGGATCCCGTTTGAAACAAGAAAATATGCCTGATCATCCGTGATCAAACGGGGCCATACATATGAATTCCAGCATTCGATCACCTTAAGGATAACCACAGTGATCACCGTAGGGCGGCAGATCGGCAGCATTACTTTATAAAGATACTTGAAATCGCTTGTACCGTCAACTTTTGCCGCTTTGTACAGTTCGTCCGGTATCTGTTCGAAGTTCTCTTTCAGCAGATAAATGTAAAATACCGAGGTTACGCTCGGAAGAATCAGCCCCCAGAAGGTGTTGCGCATATTCCAGTTTGTGATCGTTACAAAATTGGTTATGATCACAAGTTCGTTCGGTATCATCATAAGCGATAAGAACAGAGCGAATACGGCGTTTTTGCCGCGAAATTCGAGTCTTGAAAAAGCGAAAGCGGCAAGCACGATCACCAAAAGCATGATCGCGGTTGTTGCAATTGTAAAAATCAGCGTGTTGCCGAAATATTTCGCAAGAGGAACCTGTGTAAAAGCGTCTTTATAATTCTGCAAAGTGGGGTCGGATACATAAAACTTCGGTACGTATTCTGCGTTGTAGGAGCCGTAGCTCTTGAATGAGGAGAGAATCATCCAGAAAAACGGAAACAGCACGATAACGCCCCATACGGACAACAGCGCATAGGTTACGAACTTGCCGAGGTTTTTACCGAAGCGGTTGTTCTGATCATTTTTCATTGATATCTCCTCCTCAGAACTGAAACCTTTTGCGGGTGCGCAGGTTGATACAGGTGATAGTGAAAACGATGGCAAACAGAAGCAGCGCCGCTGCGGACGCATAGGAGGGATATCCGCCGGAATTACCGTATAGCATATCGTAAACGTAACCCACAATCGTGTTCATCCCGGAAGCGTTCAGGTCTGTGCCGAATAAGGCTACCGCATCGGAATATGCCTTGAAAGCGCCGATAAAACCCGTAATGATCAGATAAAACAGCATGGGGGAGATCATCGGCAGGGTAATGCGCCAAAAGGTGCGCCACCTGGAAGTGCCATCGATTTTTGCGGCGTTATAGTAATCCTGATTCACGGATGCGAGAGAGCCCGTAAGGATCAATATCTTAAATGGCATAACGATCCAAACGGTATACAGGCACATCACCAACATCTTTGCCGAATAAGGACCGTCGATAAAATCAACGCTTTTGCCGCCGAAAAAGTTGATGAGCAGATTTACAAGTCCTTCGGAATAAGCGGTTTTTTTGAAAAGGATCATAAAAACAAGGCCAACGGCAAGCGTATTTGTTACGTAAGGAAGAAAATAAACAGTTTGATACAGATTCTTGAGCGGCTTGATCGAATTGAGACCGAGACTGATCAGCAGCGCAAGGCCGGTGGATACTGGAACTGTGATCACAACAAGGATCAATGTGTTCTTCAAAGCCTGAAGAAAGTAGGGATCATGCAGAACGTATGAGAAATTATAAAGCCCTACGCCAAAGAAAGACTGAGACGCTGAATTATAACCTTCTTCCAGAGAATAGATCACAACGTCGATCAGCGGGTACACCATAAAGATACCTAAAAAGGCGATTGCAGGCAACAGGTAGAGCCATGCCTTCACGTTATTCTTTTTCATGCGGCCCTCCGTTATTTGCCGAAGCGGATGCGAGCGCCGTCGGCGTTAAAGATATAAGTTTTTGATGGTTTCAGTGTAAAGCGAACAGATTCCCCCGCAAGGGATGCGCTTGCCTCTGCGCTTGCGATCGCGCGGCCCTGTTCTCCCTCAAGCTCGGGATGATTGAAAACGACGCTGGTGTCTCTGCCCATGATCTCAACTCTGTCCAACCCGCAGCAGAACGCGCCGTCGGCGTCGGGAATAAAGCCTTCGGGACGAATGCCGACGCTTACTGCGCCGTCCGGCGCGCCGGGAACGGAAAGTACGTTTTCTTTCCCGATGTAAAGAGTCTCGCTTTGCACCTTGCCGTGGAATACATTGATCGGCGGGGTCCCGAGGAATTTCGCAACAAAAAGATTTACAGGTTCGTCGTATACCTCCTGGGGTTTGCCGATCTGGTGTATCTCTCCGTCCTTCATAACCACGATGCTGTCGGAGATGCTCATGGCTTCTTCCTGATCGTGGGTCACAAATACGGTGGTTATGCCGGTTTCACGTTGGATACGGCGGATCTCTTCTCTTGTTTGAAGGCGGAGGCGTGCGTCGAGGTTTGAGAGAGGTTCATCCAGAAGCAGAACGCCGGGCCTTTTTACCAGCGCCCGTGCGATCGCTACACGCTGCTGCTGTCCGCCGCTCATCTCTTTGGGGCGGCGCTCCAGAAGGTGATCGATCTGTACCAGCTTTGCTGCTTCAACGGCGCGTTCTTCCATTTCTTTTTTCGAAGGACGGTTTTCCCCCTTCAGGTTTTGCAGAGGGAACATGATGTTCTGCAGCGCGGTAAGGTGCGGATACAGCGCGTAATTCTGAAAAACAAGCCCAACACCGCGCTTCTCGGGAGGAAGATCGGTAACGTCCCTGTCGCCGAAATAGAGTTTTCCTTCCGTAGGAGGTTCCAATCCCGAGATCAGATTGAGCGTGGTGCTTTTTCCGCAGCCGGAAGGGCCGAGCAGACCGATCAGCTGCCCGTCCGGAATCTCAAGATTCAGGTCGCTTGCCGCGATCACTTCCGTTTTGATTTTACGGTTCCGGTTCGGATATCTTTTTGTGAGATGTTCCAATACGATCTTCATACTGTTTTTTCAACCCCTGTAATTTCAGATTTTGAAATTATATTCATTTTAGCATGAATTATTATTGAATTCAATCCCAAATTAAAATACTTGCCTTTCACAGAGAAATGTGATATCTTGGATTATAAGAGGTGTTTGAAAATGAAAAAAGATAAAGTCGTTTCCGCAACAGAGGAGAAGGTTCCAGTTTCCGGCAAATTCTGGCTCAGTTTTGCCGATTGCCTTTGCGGGACGCTCAATTCGCTGCTCACCGGCGGCGGTATGACCTATTTCTTTACCAAATTTATGGGTCTTGACGAAGGGCTTGCCGGTACGGTATGGATTCTTTTCGGCGTCTGGAATGCATTCAACGATCCGCTCTTCGGGTATATCTCGGACCGTACAAAATCTAAGCTTGGCAGACGTATACCGTATATCCGCTACGGTTCTTTTTTCTATGCGCTGATTTTTGTTGCAACATGGTTCAAGTGGCCCTTCGGCGGCAGCCAGACGGTATTGTTTGTTCAGATGTTGGTTACTCTGTTCCTGTTTGATATGTTTTATACCGCCATTGCAACGTCGCTTTATGTAATGCCGTATACAATGGCTGTAACGAACAAAGCGCGCAGCGGCATTTTCATCTGGAAGATCGGTTTCAGCCTGATCACGCTTGCTGTGCCGCTGGTGGTCTTTCCGTTGATAAAACCGGAAGTAGGCAGCGATCCCACACGTTTTCAGATTATTATGACCTGTATCGGCGTGGTATCGTTTCTTGTGATTTTTGTTTCTACTTTCTTTTATAAAGAAAAAGTACAGGATGAATCCGAAAGCCAGCCCGGCATTTTTAAAAGCGTTGCGGAATGTTTCAAAAACCGTGCCTTTGTGATGTTTGAGATCCTTTCTTTTACGGTAATCTTTATTCAAACGATCCTGATGCAGGGCGTGATATACTATTTTGATGAGTTTACCACGCCGATGCCGCTTGCTTACGGCGCCCTTGGGCTTGGCGCTGTTGGCGGCATCATCCTCTGGATACGTATGCTGCGCCCCTGGGGGGTGCGAAAATGCGTTGCCGTAATGTGTATCGCTTTTGCCGCCGCAGCAGCCGCCATGTGCTTCTTCGGACAGCTTACGCCTGTTGCGCTGGTTGTTTTTCTGCTTACGGGCGTCGGCTTTGCGGGCGGTATGTATCTGGTTCCGATTATGAACGGCGACGTGATCGATTATGATGAGATCCGTACCGGCGCCAGACGGGAAGGCATCTATGCAGGCGTTAATTCTTTGATCACAAAACCGGCAATCAGCCTTGCAAACGCCGCTTTCCTTATGATTGCAAAGTGGTTTGGATATGATACCGCGCTTGCCGCAGGACAGCAAAGCGCTTTGGCGAAGCATGGCATTTTGGTTGCGTGGATGGCGATCCCCGCGGTTCTGCTGATCCTCTCCGCTGTAGGCATGAAGTTTTATCCGCTGTACGGAAATCAATGGAATGATAAAAAAGCCTTGCTTGCAGAGCGGCACACAGGGGATCATATTTCATGAAAATTACCGAAACAAAAAAGAGTATTCTTTTTGCGATAGCGTCAATTGCGATATGGTCGACGCTTTCCACAGTGGCGAAGCTTGTGCTCAACGATCTGCCCGATCTTGAAACGCTCGGAATTTCTTCCGCTTTCGCTTTTCTGTTTATGTTGGCGGCGCTGTTTATAACGGGGAAGTATAAAATGCTGAAAACTTTTTCCGTTAAACAGTATGCGGAAATGGCGGGGTTGGGCTTTTTGGGTCTGTTTGTATATTCGGCTTTGTATTATTACGCGCTGGGGCCGTTGACGGCAGGGGAGGCGTGTATTCTCAACTACTTGTGGCCGATGATGCTCGTGCTGTTTTCCTGTATTCTTCTGAAAGAGAAGCTGACGCTGAAAAAAGCTGCAGCACTGCTTTGTTCCTTTGCCGGCGTTATGCTGATCTCATTCGGCGGATCAAGTGAAAAGGGCGCGGCGCGCTGGATCGGTATGGCGGCGTGTATCATAGCGGCCGCCTGTTACGGGCTTTACTGCGTACTAGGCAAAAAGAGAGATTTCGATCAAACCGTACTTCTTACGGTTGTGTGGTTCACCGTTACGGTATGCTGCTGTGTGCTCGGACCTTTGATTGAAACATGGACGCCTGTAAAAGGAATGCGGTGGATCGGTCTTCTTTGGCTCGGTGTGTTTGTGAACGCCGCCGCATATCTTACATGGGGGCTTGCGCTGCAGAAAGCGAAAAGCACCGCTCTTGTGGCAAATCTCGCATATATCGTACCCTTTTTATCTCTGCTGCTCTCCGCTGCGGTGCTGAAAGAAAAGATAACGCTTGCCGCGGCTGCGGCTTTGGTATTGATTGTAGGCGGCATCCTGCTGCAGGGGATCAAAAGCAAGAATGAAGCGATATAAAACTGATTGATCTTTAGTCCGTCGGCCGCCGTGTGGACGGAAACGGTTCCGATTGTCTTACAGTATGGAAATTTTCATGTGATGACATTTACACCCCCGGGCTTTCTGACCGTGTGAGCGCGGCGGCAGTACCTTAATAAAAGAATAAAATACAGAGCTGCCGCGACGCCCGTTTTGGAATTCGCAGCAGCTCTTTTTATGTTTTCAATTTATTTAACTTCGCTGGTTCTGGTATAAAAACCGTAATAAATGCCTTTTTGCGCCATCAGGGTTTCGTGGTTGCCCTCTTCGGCAATACCGTCTTTGGTAAGCACCAGAATGCGGTCGGAATGCACGATGCTGGATAACCGATGGGCGATGGTAAGCGTCGTCCGTCCGCTGGAGAGCTTTTTCAGGCTTTGCGCCACGGCGTATTCGGAATCGTTATCCAGCGCGCTTGTAGCTTCGTCCAGAATCAGGATCGGCGGGTCCTTCAGAAATACACGCGCAATGGCAAGCCGCTGCTTTTGCCCACCGGAGAGTTTTACGCCCCGCTCGCCGATATAGGTATCATAGCCGTTTTTCAGCTCGGAAATAAATCCGTCCGCGCCGGCTTTTTTTGCGGCATCTATCACTTCTTCTCTCGTAGCGTCCGGTCTGCCGTAAACGATATTTTCGTAAACCGTGCCGGAGAAGAGGTACACGTCCTGCTGTACCATGCCTATATTCTGCCGAAGGCTTTTTAACGTATAGGTTTTGACGTCCTTTCCGTCCAGCAGGATCGTGCCTTTGTCAACGTCGTAAAAACGAGGGATCAGATTGCAAAGCGTTGTTTTGCCGCCGCCGCTGGGGCCGACGATCGCCAGTTTTTCCCCGGCGTGGATCGTAAGATCCAGCGATGTGAAAACGGTATTCTCGTCATCCGGATACGAAAAACTGACGTTGTCGAACCGGATCTCTCCCTTTGCATTGTAAAGAGGAACGGCGTTTTCGCTGTCAAAGATCTCAATATCCGCGTCCATGATGCCGAGAAAGCGTTCAATGCCCGTCATTCCGCGTTGGAACTGCTCTGCAAACTCAACAATGCGGCGAACCGTGGCGATCAGGGTCGAAACGTACATGATGTATGCAACCAGATCGCCGGGGGTGATCATTTTATTCAGCAGAAACGCGCCTCCGCCAAGCAGGACGACAAGATACATCACACCCTCAAAAATGCGGACCGTGATCTGAAAAGAAGCCATATATTTATAAGAGAGCTTTTTATAGTCAAAAAACTTGATATTGTCTTCCTTGAATTTTTCCCGCTCAACGTCCTCGTTTGTAAACGCTTTTACTACTTTCTGTCCTAAAAGGGAATCTTCGATACGGGCGTTGAGTTCGCCGGTCTGATGTCTGCGCAGCGCGAATGCGTCCCGCATTTTCAGATTGACCTTCATACAGATCGGAATCATCACCGGAACGACCGCAAATACCATAAGCGTAAGCAGTATATTTGTTTTTGCAAGGATGACGAACGCCGCGGTGAGTTTGATGCCCGCGATGAAAAACTCTTC
>CAMOVW010000179.1 GCA_946627725.1 uncultured Clostridia bacterium | reverse complement strand
GGCTCGAACCTGTGACCCCCTGCTTGTAAGGCAGGTGCTCTCCCAGCTGAGCTATACTCCCACATTCGGGCTGACGCCCTGTTTCCCTTACGGCTTTAATACTATACCATACACTTTTTTGTTTGTCAACAGTTTTTTTTCGTTTTTTCAAAATTTTTCAAAACAGAAAAACTATGATCAAATCAATGGTAAGAATAACTCCCTGCCAAGCAACGGCAGGGAGTCTTTGGAGCGGAAAACGGGACTCGAACCCGCAACATTCAGCTTGGGAAGCTGACGCTCTGCCAATTGAACTACTTCCGCAACGGTGTATATATTATCACAGTTTTGCGGAGAATTCAAGTGCAAAATGAAAAAATAGTTAAAAATTTTTTATTGCATCAGATTATTTACAACGCACCAATCATGAAAAGCTCTGATGCTGCGCATGCGCGCCGGAGAAAGAGTGTTAGGCCCACGATTGATCGGACGCATACCTTTAATCCCCTGCAGCTGCACAAGGTATTTTGCCGAATTGTTAAAACCGCTGTCAATGGAATCATCCAGCAATATGATCTCATGGTAACGTTGCTTTGCGAGTTTCAGATCGCCGGAAACAAAAGCTTCATAAAACCTTTGAAAAAAAGCGCCGCCACAGGATGTGGGCGTAGCCATAACGCCGCGCGCACCTAAAACGAATGCATCATACAGGTATGGCATATTTGCCTGAATCACACAGGAATTTCCTTTTTCTTTGATTTTATCGCCGATCTGCTCTATGGAACACGTTGTGTCTTTAATTCCGCAAATACCGCATTCTTTCACAAGTCTGCCGTAAGTATGCCCTGAAATCAAATGCGGTTTTGCCCCGGGAAATTCATACATAAATACAGGAAGAGATGTGTAACTCTTCAGCTTTCTTATATATGAAACAAGTTCATCTTCCCTGTCCCCCATACCTTTTGTAGTGAATACAATACCGTCTACCCCTGTCGCGCTCATTTTTTTGACTTCTTCAATCTGCGCATTGAAATCATCTTCCATATTAGCAGTTGCGACAACAGTAGCGTCCCCCTTGTGGCGGATTGTTAATTCGGCAAGTTTGATGCGCTCATCCAAAGTCAATTGTGCCATTTCGGAACTTCCGCATACGGCAAAAAGATGCGCAACCCCTTGCTGCACCTGCCATTCAGTATATTCCTCATACGTTTTGTAATCAATGCTTTTATCTTCAAAATAAGGCGTAAGCATCAAAGAGTAAATACCTTCATAATTATCTTTTAATGCAGTTTTCATATGTAGTCCTTTCTTATCATGAAAAATTTGTTATTGCAATATTCATATCCACATTTCCGGCGATACCGTCAACGCTGCCTTTTTCTGTATATTGCCAGATCCGGTAATTATAGATGAAGGAAGGCGTATCTTTATATTCAGCCAACCAGAAATGATGGTTTTTTAAAATGGATAGATCATAACTGAAGTAACCGATATCGAGGCTGAAATATATGATCGGCCGATATCCTGCAGATTCCATCTTATTGCAAAAACGAAGCGCACATTGCGTAATCGTTTCATTATCAAGGCCGTCTGTACGGGCGGTATCGTAATATATGGACTCCCAGTCAAATGCGACCGGGAAAGAGATGGTCTGATCTTTAAGAATATCGATCATAAAATCTGCTTCAGCTTCGGCTTCTTCCACAGTAATTGCCTGTGAAAAAAAATATGCGCCTACCTTTAAGCCGGCAAGATTTGCGGCCTCGCAATTCTTTTTGAAGTTTTCATCCTCATAAATTAAACCGCTGGGGCCATACCCGCGACAACCGGCCCGCAGCATCACAAAATCAATACCGTCCGCTTTCACTTTTTCCCAATCTATATCCCCCTGATGAACAGACACGTCGATCCCGGTATAATAGGGAACAGAAGGATCTGCATAGAGCATTCTTCCGTATTCGTCTGTTTTGAACAGCGACGGATCCAATTCGGTTAAAGATACATCATCATACACAGGGATAGCATTCCCATTTCCGTCGGTAAGCACAGTGGCGGTTTCTGTTGATTCTGCCGTTGTCGCCCCCCGATCCGTCGTATTCCGTGAACACGAAAGAATGAACGTCATAATTATCACAAAGCCGGTTAATAAAAGGATACGTTTTTTCATTTCATCCTCCTATCGTTTTTTGAAACCATTATATATTGAAAATCCGGCATTTTCAATAAATATTTTGTATAAAGTCTTATTTTTTTGCAGAATTACAGAATGTTGTTTACTTTTGAATAAAAATATGGTATTATAATTTAAAATAATTCAAGAAGGTGTTTACGAATGAAATTAGCAAAAACCATTCTTTCTGTATGTATTGCTTCGGTTATGCTTTGTGTGCCGTTCTTTTCTGTATTTGGCGCAGCAGCCTCTGCGCCGGAAACAATCAACCGTGATTGTCCTGAAATTGTAGTACACGGTTTTATTGCCTCCGACATCCTCTATGATAAAGACGATCCCTCACAAGGGTATATTTGGCAGTGGAGTGAAGATGAGATCATTGATTTTGTAAAAAAAGCTCTCGTACCGATTGCAAAATACTTTTTCCTGTCTGATTGGGATGCAATGGCAGATGCAGTGATACCGCTTGCCCTCGATTTCTTTGACGGATGCATCGGAAATCCGGACGGCACACCTGCCGGAAATTCGGGCGTTGATTTTACATATCCGCAGCCTTCACAAATCAAAAAGGACTCGAAACTTGATTTTGATTATGATTGGCGCGCCGATCCTCTTCAGTGCGCAGAAGAGCTAAATGATTTTATTAATTATGTACTTGAATGCTCCGGCGCCGAGCAGGTAACGCTAACCTGTCACAGCCTAGGCGGCGTAGTTACAACATCTTACATCTCTCTTTACGGAGATGCAAAACTGAAAAGCGTCGTTTATAACACTACCGCGGTATACGGAGAAAGCTACACCGGCGAACTTCTTTCCGGGCAGATGACGCTTACCGCAGACGCCGTTGAATATTATCTTCGCTATGCCTTTGAAGGGATGGATCAGGAAAGAATCCTGAACGGCATCATTAAAGCAGCCAATGAACTGGGGCTTCTTGATTTCATTTGTGAATTCGGCAATGTTGCACTTGAAAAACTCAGTCCCAAACTCCTGCCTGCCGTAGTTGTACCGCTGTTTGCCGGCATGCCTTCTATTTGGGCAATGGTCCCGGATGAATACGTTGAAAGCTCAAGAGACTATATTTTTAACACAATATATAAAGACAGCAAAACTGATTACTCGGGCCTGATTGAGAAACTTGACAATTACGATCGACTTGTTCGCGCACACAAAACTGAAACACTGAAAAAACTCAACGAAGACGCTTATATGTATGTTTTTACAAGGTACGGATACTCTTCCATCCCACTGATCCCTTCTTACAACTCGATGTCTGACAGCGTAATCGATACGGCTTCCTCTTCATTCGGAGCAACGGTTGCGCCTTACGGTAAAACGCTTTCGGAAGAACAGCTTTCCAATGCAGATATGAGATTTGTATCTCCTGATAAAACGATTGACGCCGGCACATGTCTGTTCCCTGAACAAACCTGGTTCTTCAAAAATTTCCCGCATGCGACCAATGCTCCGCTTGAAAAAATGATTGACACACTTCTTTATACCGATTTTCAGGCAACCGTGGATACTTATGACGAATATCCGCAGTTTATGCAGTACAACAGAGAAACAAAGACCGTAGCTCCGTACACCTCTGCAGATGTTGCAGCAAACAAACCCTGGTATGAAAAGCTTATGGATTTCTTTACCGCATTTGCCCAGAAACTGCAACTGCTGTTTGAACAAATCTCTCAAATCGTAAACGGATTTAAAGGCAGATAAACAAAAACTCTCTCCCAGAACCGCTGTGGCAATTATCGTTCCGCAGCGGTTTTTTAAAGACTATGAATCATTCCGTAAGCAAGATAGAAGTTAAAAGGCCGCTATGTATTATCGGCCTGTCTATGATTATGTTCACACTTCTTTATATGTTTACGTATGATACCATCCCTAATATCTTGATATGCATACTTTTTGCGTTGGATTTTATTCTTTGCATAATTCATGCGCACACCGCGTGCCGGTTTACGGTTCTGCTGACACTCGCAGCGGTTGTTGCATCGATATTGTTTTTCTACAACGAATCCTGTATTGTAAAGCCAACAGAGAAATTGATCGATACAACAGTTTCGATCAGCGGCGTTGTTTATGAATCCCCTGTAAAGAAAGAAAACAGCACGCTGATAAAAATAGAGGACTGTAAAATTAACGAAAAAACAACAAAACTAAAAATGAACCTTTATTGCAGGGCAACCGATCCCGTTTCGATCGGAGATATCATTATTGCGGACGCTGCAGATATATTTGCAGCAGCCGAACAAAATGAGTTTTACTATCATACATTATCCACAGGTGTATGGTTGCGCGCTTATACAGGAGACGCATCAAAAACCGGTGCAAGAGATACCTCTTTACATATTAAAATGCAACAGTTCAGGAACGATATCACTAAAAGCTTAACAGATGCGCTTGAAGGTGAAAACGGCGCTATTGCCGCTGCGCTTCTCATAGGAGACAAAAGCGCGCTATCATCCGAATTTAAAACAGATTTACGAATTGCAGGCGCTTCTCATCTGTTTGCCGTGTCCGGAATGCACCTATCCATTTGGTCGGCAGTATTGTTCTTCGGGCTGAGAAAAATAGCCAAACTACGGAATTCACCTTATATAATTGCAACGGCGTTTGTGTTATTTTATATGACGTTAACAGGTTTTTCACCTTCCGTTCTGCGATCAGGAATTATGTTAATAACGATATACATAGGCAATTTAGTGAAAAAACAGGCTGATCCGTTAAATTCACTTTGTCTCTCTGCAATACTGCTGCTGATATTCAATATATATCTGGCGGGAAATATCTCGTTTCTATTGTCTTTTTTTGCAACGTTCGCAATCGTTGCTGTTTACCCGATCTTTGAAATAAAGTATAAAACAAAGAGGCGCCGCTCTTTGAAACAAAAATTATTGAATCTCTTTAACGTAACGATTTTATCTTTGCTCGTATTGGTGGTAACGGCTCCGATATCCGGGTTCTTTTTCGGATGCGTATCGCTTCTTTCGCCTGTTTCTTCGCTGATTTGCACTTTGCCGGTTCAGATTACAATGATCAGCACCTTTATAGGGCTGAGCACCGGGTTTATCCCACCATTGGAAAAGATTTCACTTTACATGACGAATCTTTCCTGTAAAGGCATTTCGTTTGCAATACAGCATTTGTCGCAGTTGCAGTATTTAGTGGTCCCTGTCAATCCGGTGCTTCTTTTGATTTGGTATCTCTGTACGTCAGCTGTAATGCTCTGCTGTTATCTGAAATACCGAAATGCATACAAAACAATGCTTCCTCTGCTTTTATCATTGTCTCTGCTGATCAGTGGGGTCTGTATCAAAAACATTTTACAATCCGATCAAGCGGAAGTGTTCATTCCGTCCGGCGAAAACAGTACAAATATATGCGTGAATACCGGCAAAGGCACAAAATGCATTCTGATCGGAACAGGAAAAGCCTATAATGATGTTAAAAAAATGACAGATTATTTTAAGCACATCGGTGTATATCGCCCCGATGCGCTTATCGTCCCACGCCTCTCGGAAGCAGAAGCCGGGAATATTGAACAATATACAGATTCCGCAACAAACATCTACATCGGTGACAAGAATTATACTTTTCAGTTTTCCGATCGTAATATCTATCTTGCAGAAAGGTTTTCTTTATCTTTCGGAAACGGATTGACGTATACTAATTATAACACTCCTGCATATACAGCTGCGATTCTGCGGAATGAAAACGTAAAAATCGTATTCTGCTTTTACCCTGCAAGTGATTTTTCCTTATCTGATAAAGAACTGAACGAAGCGGATTATCTGATATGCCGCGGCGACGTTCCGTATGGTATCAATACGGCAAACTACCGAGAAACTATTGTAATGACAGATAAAACTTCTTCTGAACTGCATTTGCCTACGGAAATCAAAACAACAGCCGATACCGGCGATGTTTACATTCAATTAAAAATGAAAGGGATCGGCTCATAAAACCTGAACCGACCCTTTTCAGTTATTATATTACATCAATTCGCAAACCAAGGCGGCAAACTCTGTAGGATTCTCTATCTGCATACCGCCGATCAGACGCGCCTCTGCGTACAGAAGCTTTGTATACTTTGTAAGCTTATCACGATCTGATTGATACAGTGCTTTCAGTTTTTCTGCGATAGCGTGATTCTCATTGATCTCCAAAGCAAATTCGGCCTTTACGCCCTCATTTCCGGGCATTGCATTCAGAACGCGTTCCATATCGGCAGAAAGCATTCCTTCGTTTGAAAGGCACACGGGATGCGTTTTCAATTTATGGGTAAATCTTACCGTTTGAACAGCGCCACCCAATGCATCTTTCATAAAACCGAACATGTCTTCGTAAGAAGCATTATCCTCTTTGAGCTTTTCTTTTTCTTCTGCCGAATCGAAATCGGCATCTGCGGAACAGATATTAACAAAAGGCTTTTCCGCATACTGCATCATAGTTTTAATCGCAAATTCATCAACGTAATCCGTAAGATACAGTATTTCAAATCCCTTATCTTTCGCCGCTTCTGTCTGCGGCAGCATTTTAATCTTATCTGTCGTTTCTCCGCTTGCGTAATAAATAGCGGTCTGGTCTGACTTCATACGCTCTTTATACTCGGCAAGCGTAACATATTTCTCTTCATTTGACGATTTGAACAGCAACAGATCCTGAAGATCATCCTTGTGTATACCGTAATCGTTGTATATACCGAACTTCAAAGAGCTGCCGAATGCATCAAAAAACTTTTCATATTTTTCACGGTCGGTTGAGAGCATTTTTGACAGCTCTGAACGTATTTTCTTTTCAATCGTTTTAGCAATCAGTTTGAGCTGATGATCATGCTGAAGCACTTCTCTTGAAATATTAAGTGAGAGATCTTCACTGTCAACCAAACCGCGTACAAAGTTGAAATAATCCGGGAGCAGATCTGCACATTTATCTGTAATCAATACGCCTTTAGAGTAGAGCTGCAAGCCCTTTTCATATTCTTTCGTGTAATAATTGAAAG
>CAMOVW010000178.1 GCA_946627725.1 uncultured Clostridia bacterium | reverse complement strand
GGTATAATTACAGGTAAGGAAAACAATTGACATCCATTTACCCTTATGCTATATTATAATAAAATAAATATATCAGTATTTCTCAGAGGAGATGATTGCCGTGCGCAAAACACTGAAGATGATCTTATTGAATATCGGTATTGTTGTAACGGCGGTTGTGTGCTATGCGGATGGGTTTCTCGGATTGCGGCCGACGGATCCCAGTCTGCTGAAGGCAGGGTTGTCTATTCTGGTGGGGCTCGGGCTCGGCGCCGCGCTGATCGGCGGCAATTATAAGCTTCTGCAGGGCAAAAAACCCCTGAAGACCACGCAGCTGGAAAGCGCCTCCCAGATCGAGAGCACGCTCAGATCTTTTACGGGTTCCCGTTATTTCGGCGATTTGGCAAAAACCGGCGTGGATCAGTATGCAAGGCTGCGGCAATCCGCCGCCAGAGCCAATCAGGCGATCCATATGAAATTTCAGAAGGGGAGCATGTCCGCCTCCCGTTACGGCGGGGCTGTTGCCGCCGCCGAAAACGCAGCCGTTGAAAACATGAAAACCATCGCGCTCAGGATGTCTGTTTTCAGCGATGAAGAATACGCCCGCCTGCTCAATTATAAAAACGACGATATCCCCGACGATATTCAGGTTAAGCAGCTTGGGCTGTATAATAAAAGTCTTGAATTTATCCGTCATTCCGTCTCCGTAAATGAAAACCTGATCCTGAAGCTCGATACCCTTGCCTTTGAGATGAGCGACGCCGCCGCAAAAGAAGATACCGGAACGGACATGCTTCTGGATGAGATCGCAAACCTTACGGAAGAACTGAAATATTATAAATAAACAGAGGAGGAAACTGTTATGAAAAAGAATACCGGTCGGTTGATACTGATCGTCGTATTGGTTGTGGGTTTGGTGTTCGGCGGTCTTGCGCTGGTGCGCAACGTCGGTAAATCCGGCAAAGAGATCACCGAAGCCGACGCCCGTAAAACGCTTTCAAAGTTTGTAAAAGATATTGCCGCCGAAACCGGCACCCCCGTGAAGGGGCAGGTGAATTTCACCGGCGGCGATACCACCTTCCAGGAATTGCCCGAGCTTACGGATTCCTCTGTTGTGGTGCGTCCCAACACTACGCTGTATGCAGAGATCTTCGCCTCATCCGAAAAAACCGGCGCGGATACCGACGGTTATCTGCGCGAGATGGCAACCCAATTCAATAACAGCGGGCAGCAGATCGACGGCAATCCCGTTTCCGTGCAGCTGCGTACGGTGGCCTCCGGGCAGCAGGTAGATTATGTGGCCTCCGGCAAATACGTGCCTGCCGCCATTTCTCCTTCCAGCACCCTCTCCGTAAAGATGCTCAACGCCAAAGGCGTGAATACCGAATTCGCCGCCGAGAGCCTTGTGATGAACTATGCCGGCATCGTGCTTTCCAATTCCACCTATTCCACCCTTGTGGAGGAATACGGCGCAGCCAACGTGCAGACGCTGGCAAAGGCCACGGCGGACGACAAGGTGATCATGGGGTATACGAACCCCTTTACCAGCGCAACAGGGATGAACTTTCTCGTTTCGCTGCTCGACAGCTATGCTTCCGGCAGCATCAATTCTCAGAAGGCCATCGACGGATTTGTTTCTTTCCAGAAAAACATCCCCTTTGTGGCCATGACCACGCAGCAGATGCGTTCCGCCGCCGAAAAGGGCACCTTCGGCGCGTTTGTGATGGAATATCAGACGTATATAAACGATAAATCCCTTTCTAAGAATTACCGTTTTATCCCCTTCGGCTATGCGCACGAAAATCCGCTGGCGATGATCTCTTCCGCTCCCGAAGAGGAAAAAGCGATTTTGCGGCTCTTCGCCGATTACTGCAAAAAGAACGGTCAGGACCTTGCGAAGCGCAACGGCTTCAACACCATGCCGGAAGGCTATACAGAGATGACGGCAAATTATTCCGGTTCCGAACTGGTTGCCGCTCAGGCCCTGTATAAAGAGAATAAAGACGTGCGTCCCATTGTCGCTGTGTTTGTGGCGGACGTATCCGGCAGTATGGAAGGCGCCGCACTCAAATCCCTGCAGGATTCCCTCAGCAATTCCATTCAGTATATCAATAACGATAACTATATCGGCCTTGTTTCCTATAATCAGAACGTGCGCATCGAGCTGCCTATCGGCAAGTTCGATCTTACCCAGCAGTCGTATTTCCTGGGGACCGTGAATTCGCTTACCGCCGCCGGCGGTACCGCCACCTACGATGCGATCTGCGTGGCCATGCAGATGGTGCTCGATAAGCTGGAAGAGATCCCCGACGCCAAGCCCATGATCTTTGTGCTGAGCGACGGCGAGACCAACCGCGGCCATGACCTTCGCGAGATCCGCGACGTGATCGTCGGCCTGCAGATGCCGATCTACACCATCGGCTACAACGCCAACATCGACGCGCTGAAAGAGATCTCCGAAATCAACGAGGCCGTGTGCATCAACGCCGGCACCGACGATATCGCATATCAGCTGCGCCAGCTGTTCAACGCGAATATGTAAAATCAATTACCGAAAGGAGATAATAATATGAGTGATTTTATTCTGGAACTGCCCAACGAAGAAGAAATCCGCGCCAAGGTGAAGGAGGAGGTTCGTCCCACGCCCGAAACGGAAGACAAGATCACCGCCCTTGTGAAGAGTACCGGTGACAACATTGTAAATGTGGATCTCTCATCCACCCAATCCCGGCACGATTGCGTTGCCGCCATCGATTCTTTCGGCGTTGATACCGTAAAGCGGGCCGAAAGCAAAAACGCCATCCTGCAAAAACGGATGTATCAGTTTTCCGAGGCCGGCGGCGAGACCGGCGAAGTATCGAAGGGGCTTACCGATCTCACGCTGAAAATGCGCGATCTGGATCCCTCTAAGGTCGATTTTCTGAAGAGCGGCCCGCTGGGCAAGCTGTTCAACCCCGTTCGCCGGTATTTTGAGAAATACAAAACCGCGGATCAGGAGATCGCCGAGATCGTAAAAACGCTGGATCTGGGCAAAAAGAATTTGCAGAACGATAACGTAACGCTGGAGCTTGAGCAGGGCGCCATGCGCGATCTGGGCGTACAGCTCACGCAGAATCTTGAGATCGCCGAAAAAATGGACGCCTATATCGAAAACGGCATTGCAAACCTGCAGGCCGAGGGCGGGCAGGAAGAAAAGGTAACCTTTTTGCAAGAGGAGGTTCTCTATCCGCTGCGCCAGAAAACGCAGGATTTTCAGCAGCTGCAGGTGGTAAACCAGCAGGGCATCATCGCAATGGAGATCATCCGCCGCAATAACAAAGAGCTGATCCGCTCCGTTGACCGCGCGAAGCTGGTAACCGTTTCCGCCCTGCGCACCGCCGTTACCGTGGCGGGCGCGCTGTACGATCAGAAGATCGTGCTGGAAAAGGTGAACGCCCTGAACGCCGAAACCAACCGCATGATCGAGGCCACCAGCACGCTGCTCAAAGAGCAGGGCGCCGAGATCCACCGGCAGGCGGAAGAATCCGGCGTATCGGTGGAAACCCTGCGCAATTCGTTTAACGACTGCATGCAGGCGCTGGAGGATATCAGCACTTATAAGCAGGAGGCCCTTCCGCGGCTCAAGGCCAATATCGAGGAATTCCGCAGCCTTGCCGAAGAAGGCGAAAAGCGCATCCTCCGTTTTGAAAACGGCGTAGAATAATAAATATCGCAAATAAAAGAGAGGCGATATGCTTGAACGGTGAACGGACGGAAATCATAAACGGTATTCCCGTGTATCTGCAAACAGATCCGCATCTGCACCAGTTTTGCATCGGGTTATACATCCGCGCCGGCTCCATGTACGAATCGCCGGTGCAAAACGGTATCACACATCTGCTCGAACATATGGTGTTCCGAAATGTGAAGCAGAAATATCACGGCAGGCTTTACGAGCTTCTGTCTGAAAACGGGGTTTGGTTCAACGGCAGCACATATAAAGAGTTTCTGTGCTTTACCGTGTCCGGATTGCCGAGGGGGATCCGTTTCGGCGTGGATGTGCTTCTCTCTGTTTTGGATCTTCTTGAGATCTCTCCCCGTGATTTCGCCGCGGAAAAGAAACGGGTGCTTGCCGAGATCCGCGAGGACGACGATCTTCATACGCTGCGCGATTTTACCGACCGCAGAGTGTGGCGGGATACGTCCCTTGCGCAAAGCGTCAGCGGTACGGCCACCGGCGTGAAAAAGATCACGCTGCGGCAGGTGCAGGCGTGGCAGCGGCATCTTCTGGATGAGAGCGCTTATTTCTTTTGTGTTACGGGCAATACGGGCGAGGCGGGCGAAAACGATCTGTTTTCCGGCCTCAGCACGCTGCGAAGCCCGCGCAAAATGCCGCAATGGCTCAATACCGCGCCAACGCCCGCGGCGTTCGGCTGCCGCAGCTTCCGGCTGAATGTGCAGAACGCCGAATGGTGCAGGGTCTCGTTCTCTTTCGACATATCCGCACGGGAATGCCCGAAAGAAATTCTCAATCTCATATATCTGATTCTGTTCTGCAACGACGACGCGCTTCTTTACACTGCCCTTTCCGAAAATGCAGGCCTGATCTATTCTTACGACAGCAGATCGGAGCAATACGCCAATATCTCGGCGCTCAAATTCAGCTTTGAGGTAAATGAAGCGGATGTTCCCGAAGCCATCCGGCGAACCTTTGCGGTGTTGGATTCCGTAAAAAACGGCGATTTTTCTCTCGGGCGTACCGTAAGCAAAGGGATCGCCGCTCTGGAGGCCGACCGGGATAATGCGGAAGCGCATAACTGGAATATCGCATATGATAATCATATCCTCGGCGGGAAACAGATCGATTATTCCACCCCCGACCTCGGTATTTATACCGGAATCACAAAAGAGGACGTGATGCGCTGCGCCGGGCGGATCTTTCAGCCGCAAAATCTTGTTTTTACGTTTAAGGGGAACAGAAATCGTCTTCGGTCGATGGATCTGCAGTCTTTCACCGATCTCATCAAAAATTGATGTGCATCATAACAAAAAAGAACCGGGTTCTGCCCGGTTCTTTTTGCAGGATGGGTATCGATATTGTATGCTCTGCGGAATACTGCAAAACGGTTTTACGCCTGCGCATGATCGCAGGGAATATCCTCGCCGTTCCAGATCTTTTCCTGTGAAGTGCGCTCCGGCGGCGCGCTCCAGAACGGATCTGTTTCCGGCAGACCCAGGGGCAGAAATACGGCGCAGCACAGATAGAGCGACCCGGTGGAGATATACCCCTCGCCGATGCCGGGCTGATCGCCGGTAATGCCGATCTTCAGCCAGCCGTTTTCGTCGAAGATATTCGCGTTCGTCACGCGGTCGATCACTTTTGTCAGCCCGCAGCGCACGGCGGCAGGGGAGAGATCGCCGGGCAGATTCCCGTTTAATGCGCACTGCGCCAGCGCGTGAAACGCCCCGAAACGGTAGGCGGAGGATCGCCCGATCACAGGATACCTTCCGTCCGGCATGATCATCCGCTCCAGATGCGAAGCGTATCGGGCTGCTCTTGCCCTGATCTTTGCAGAAAAAGAATCCCACTTGCCGCCCGCAAATTCGGCGGCAAGGTCGCAGAGCATCGGGTGGATCACAAAGCTGTTGTAGTAATCCCATGCATAACTGGAGCCGTCGCCGTAAACGCCGTCGCCGAGATACCACTGCTCATGCTGTTGGATGGCGTAATCCACACGCATAGCGTCAAAAGGACGCCCCACGCGGTGCAGAAAAGCCTCGATCTCCGCCGAAAACAGCAGCCAGTTGTTGAAGTAAGGCATGGTTGCGCGGGTGGATTCCATGGCGGCGATCAGGTTCCGCTTTGCGGTATCGTTTAGTTTATCAAAGAGCTCCTCCGGCGCGCGGAGAATGCCCTGCGCCAGAAAGGCCGCGTCCACAAGCTGCTGCGGCGCGGTGAAAAAGGGCAGAAACGCGGCGTCGCTCGGGTCGGTTGCTCTTGCTATTGCGGTGCGGGCAAGGGTTTGCCATTCAGTCCGCAGTTCTTTTTCATTCTCCGGCGGATCCTTCAGCGCAAGCCACGGCGCAACGCCGCACAGCGTTCTTCCAAGCGCCTCCAGATAAGAGCATTCTTCCTTTCCCCGCAGGTCCGCCCCGCGCAGGGGCATGGCGGTTTTCAGCGTTCCGTCAGCGCCGTGCCGCAGCACGGGCTCCGCGATCGCGCGCAGGGCCTTCAGCCAGAGATTTCTGTCTTCACGCATTTGATTTCCTCCCATATAAAACAACGGGAAAGCGCTGCTGTTACGGTGCTCTCCCGTTCTATTGTTATTGATTCCCGTCCACGGTGATCGTTTTGGTTTGTTTGCCGCCGTCCCAATAGATCTGCACGGTTACCGGTTCATCCGAAGTGATCGTTACGTGCGGCTCTTGTGAAGCGCTGCTGCGCGCGTCGCACATCAGCGACAGGGTCGCGTCCGTGCCGAAGGGATACTGCTCCACGCCGAAGCGGTCGGTGAGATCGATGTTCCAGCGGATCGTGTTGTGCTGCGCATCCGGCTTGATGCCGAAAACGTATTCAAACAGCACCGAGATGGGCACAATGCCGGTCCATCCAACAAAATCCGCATGGGATATGCTGCCCTGCCGGGGCTTGCCGTCTTCACCGGGCATGGGGGCGTAGTTTTCGTAAACCGTGCCGGTGTCGTTGAAAACGGAAACCACGTTATTCAGGTAATTCAAGCCGATTTTGTGAGACAGGGCATATTCTCCGTAGGTATCGAGGCCCTTCAGCACCATGTAGTTGGTGGGCGCCCATACGCCGCCGCACCAATAGCCGCCCGCGGGATCGAACGAGGGATGATCGGCGGAAAGGGCAGGCAGCATGCAGGGCGTAGCGAATTCCTTCTCGTTGGTCAGGTGGGCGATGAACCGCTGTGCGTTTTCCTCCGGTACGGCTTCGGCCAGCAGCGCCCAGTATGCGCCCAGGTGCTTTACAAAGTTGAGCTCCCCGTTGCGCCACAGGTCGTAATAAAACGCCGTATCGTCGTCCCACAGCTTTTCGTTTACCACCTTCAGAAGTCTGTCGCGCTCCTCCTGCAGGCCTTTGGTATCGGCTTCGCGGCCCAGAACCTTGCCCATTTCGATCAGGATGCGGCAGTTCATCGGCGCCTGCAGGCAGGCGTCGATCAGGCCGTCAATGATGCGCTTGCCGTTGACGC
>CAMOVW010000177.1 GCA_946627725.1 uncultured Clostridia bacterium | reverse complement strand
AAACTTCAGGCGTTTATGCGACGGGCGAAGACATAGAAGCCGTCCCCATGTCTGCCTACCTGACTGCGCGACAAACTGCAATTTTCCCTCCGTCTCCCATATTGACAACCCGGAAAAAAAGTAGTACAATACAGAAAAACAACAGCGTGTTGACTTTTGCGCGGAATGTCGGTTTCGCGCGATCGATGCAGCAAGCACATAAAAGAAACGGAGAATGGATATGTTAACAGATTATGAACGCTCCGCCATGCCGCTGATGAGCAAACCGGGCGATTTCAGCGTATGGGAGTATTACCTTGAAAACACAAAAAATTTCGGCGAATATACCGTATTTTCGCACTACGGCACGCCCCACGCGCGGTCGCAGTTTATCAGAGACGTAGAGGCGCTGGCGGCGTTTTACAAGCTGGAGCTGGGGCTGAAGGAACAGGACGTGGCCACGGTGTTTATCCCCACCTGTGTTGAAGGGATCATCAACTTTTTTGCGCTGAACAAGATCGGTGTGATCGTGAACTTTGTGCATCCGCTGCTCTCTTCCGATAAAGTGAAGAGCATTATGGATTTCACCGGCAGCAGCTGCCTTGTGATGATGGATATGTTTGTGCCGCAGCATCTGGCGCTGCTGAAAAACGCGGGCGTACCCACGGTGGTGATCAACCCGAAGGAGTACGTTTACCCGGATTGCGCCGCCTGCGCTACCGATGAAAACACGAAAAAGCTGCTGGATGAAAACGGCGTGCGCTGGTACGGCCTGCCCGAGATCATTGCCGCGTACAAAGACAAGCGTACCCCCGCCATCCCCCACGGCAAAGAATACGTGTGCGTATACATGAACGGCGGCGGCACCACCGGCGAGAGCAAAACCATTATTCTTTCAAACTTTGCGATCAACAGCCAGGTGTATATGCTTGCCGCGCCCAATATCCCCACCGCCCATGTGGGCGTAGACACCGAGATCTGCTGCATGCCCTTCTTCCACGCCTTCGGCCTGTGCGCCGGAGGGCTTTCCGCCATCAACATGGGGCACAAGGTGATTTTCCTCGCCAAATTCGACGCGGACGCCTTTGTTAAACTGATGCAGGAAAACCACGTGCTGGAGTTCAACGGCGTGCCCAACATGTACAAAAAGCTGGTTGCGACCCCCGCTTTTGACTGCGAGGCTCTGGGCAACGTGGAAAAGATGTTTGTGGGCGGCGATTACGTAAGCGCCGACCTGTGCAATAAAATGTATGAGCTGCTGCGCAAGCACGGCTCGAAAGCGGAATTCTGCGCCGGTTACGGCCTTACGGAGTGCGCCGCGGCCTGTACGGTGAACCCCGTGTGGGCAAACAAATTCGGTACCATCGGCAAGGCGCTGCCGGGCCTCAGGATCGAGATCTGGGATGACGACCGCAACAAGGTGAGCACAGGCACGGTGGGCGAGATCGCGATCACCGGCGACAGCATGATGAGCGGTTACCTCACCCCCGAGCGCAGACCCGGCGTAGGCCTGTATTACGACGCGGAAGGTACGCCGTGGGTGCTGACCGGCGATTTGGGCAGCATGGATGAAGACGGGTATATCACCTTTGCGGGCCGCAAAAAGCGGGTGGTGATCATCTCGGGCTACAACGTATTTCCGGTGGATATCGAAAAGATCGCCGAAGCGCTGCCGGAGGTGAGAGAGTGCTGCGCCGTACAGGGCTTTGACGGCGACAAGCCCATTATAAGGCTGTTTATCGCCCCCGCGGCGGCGGATATCGACAAGGCCAAGGTGGAGGCCGAAATCTGTGCCGAAACCGAACGCAGGCTGAACAAGTTCAGCGTACCGCGGGATTTCCGCTATGTGGACGCGCTGCCGCGCACCAAGCTGGAAAAGGTGGATTTCATGTCCATTTCGCAGTTCTCACCCGATCAGAAAATCTGAATTCATTTGAAAAGACGGCATGTGCCTTACCGGTACATGCCGCCTACGATTTTATTGGCGAACGCCGCCGGGAACAGGCGGCTGAGAAACACCAGCGTTTTATACGAAAGCCCCACGGTGTACAAGGGGGAGAGCCGCTTTTTTTGCGCCAGCTTATACAGCAGCGCCGCCACCGCCGACGGGGGCATGCCGCCCCGCTCATCCTGTTCCATTTTTTCCACCGCGGCGCGGGCGTGGGGATAGACCTCCTCCCCCAGCACGGTCTTTTTGCGGGCGTCCGTAAAGCCGGTGGCGATATCGCCGGGCATCACGGCGCAAACCTGTATGCCGAAGGTTTTTACTTCATTGCGTAGGGCGGCCGTAAAAGCGTTGATCGCCGCCTTGGAGGCGGAATAATAGGCCTGAAACGGAATGGCGTACACCGCCGCCACACTGCTCACGCACAAAATTCTGCCGCCGCCCGCAGGCCGCATCACGGGCAGCGCCGCTTTTACGGTGTTGACGGCGCCGTACAAGTTGACCTCAAACTGGCGTTTCATATCCGCCTCGGGTATGAACTCCACCGGGCCGGATACCCCCATGCCCGCGCAGCAGATCAGCACGTCGATGCGTTCCGCCCTTCGGCATACTTCGGCAAAGGCCGAACGCAGCGTATCGATCTCGGTAACGTCGGCGTCGATATGGGTGATATGCGCCGTACTCTCGCCGTGGCGGCTCAGATCAAACACACGGCAGCCCTTCGCCGCAAACAGCTCCGCCGCAGCCCTGCCGATACCGGAGCTGGCGCCTGTGATCACAACGGTTTTTACGTTCATACATTATCCTCCCCGCGCGGCGGAACAGAGCCCGCCGCTTCTTTCGGTATCCATCATAGCAAATCGGAAGAGAGATGTCAAACGCGGGGAGAAAATAAAAGATATTATTCAGCGCAGTTAAGGTTAATTTATAGTTTCAAAGCTATTATTTAATACGACAAAAAATATTCCGAGGAGGATTTTTATTTTATGGCCAACAGAATCATCCTGAACCCCGTTTCGTTCCACGGCAAGGGCGCGATCGCAGAGATCGTGAACATTGCGAAGGAGCAGGGCTTCAAACACATTTTCGTGTGCTCCGACCCCGATCTTGTGAAGTTCGGCGTTACTGCCAAAATCACCGATCTGCTGGACGCTGCCGCGATCCCCTATACCGTATACTCCGGCATCAAGCCCAACCCCACCATTGAAAACGTGACCGAAGGCGTAGAGGCCTTCAAGGCCTGCGGCGCGGATTCCATCGTTACCATCGGCGGCGGCTCCAGCATGGATACCGCAAAGGCCATCGGCATTATCATCGCCAACCCCGAATTTGCGGATGTGCGCTCCCTTGAGGGCGTGGCCCCCACCAAGAACCATGCCGTGCCCACCATCGCCGTGCCCACCACCGCCGGTACCGCAGCGGAAGTTACCATCAACTACGTGATCACCGACGTGGAAAAAGAGCGCAAATTCGTATGCGTGGACGCAAACGACATCCCCGCATGGGCTGTGGTAGACCCGGATATGATGAGCTCCATGCCCAAGGGCCTGACCGCCTCCACCGGTATGGACGCCCTGACCCACGCCATTGAGGGCTACACCACCAAAGGCGCATGGGAGATGACGGATATGTTCCATCTGGAAGCCATCCGCCTGATCGCAAAGCACCTGCGCGGCGCGGTGCAGAACAACCCCGAGGACCGCGAAGGCATGGCGCTGGCGCAGTACGTGGCCGGCATGGGCTTCTCAAACGTAGGCCTCGGCATCGCACACTCCATCGCCCATACGTTGGGCGCGCATTACGATACCCCCCACGGCGTGGCCTGCGCCATGATGCTGCCCATCGTAATGGAATACAATCAGGCTTGCACCGGTGAAAAATACCGCGAGATCGCCCGCGCCATGGGCGTGAAGGGCGTAGACGACATGACGCAGGAGGAATACCGCGCCGCCGCCGTAAACGCCGTGAAGCAGCTTGCCGCCGACGTGGGCATCCCCTCCAAGAACGAAAAGGTGCGCGAAGAGGACCTGGATCAGCTTGCCGCCGACGCTTACGCGGACGCCTGCCGCCCCGGCAACCCCAGAGACACCAACGTGGAAGAGCTGAAAGAACTCTACCGCAAGATTATGTAATCAAATAATTTTCCGTCGGTCCGTTTTGCAGCGGACCGGCGGATTTTTTTTGGTTATTGCAAATAATAGTTTCCCGTTTTCTTATTCCGTTAATTTGCGCAGCACGGCTTCCGCTTCGGCTTTTGTGGGGATCACCCCTGCGGCGCCGACGCGTGAAACGGTTACGGAAGCGGCGGCCGCGCCGTGGAGCAGGGCGGTGGGGATATCCGCGCCGCCGCAGAGGGCGGCCGTAAAGAAACCGGTAAAGGTATCTCCGGCGCAGGTGGTATCCACGGCGTTTGCGGGAACGGCCTCCTGACGGAAGAACGAATCCCGGTCGAAATACAGGCTCCCCTTTTCGCCGAGGGTGATCACCCAGCGGCAGGCGGGATAAAGCCTGCGCATATCCGCAATAAACGCGTCCGTTGCGCGCCCCGCGGCAAGTCCGGCCAATTCCACCTCGTTGATAAAAACCAGCCACACGCGGGAATAATCGATATCGCGCATTTTTTCGTCGATGGGCGAAGGATTCAGCACCACGCGCATGCCCCGCCGATACCCGGCACGGATCATATAATCCAGCTCGCTCACTTCATTTTGCAGCACAAGCAGATCGCCTGCGCCGAACTGTGAAAGGGTATCGTCGATCATATCGCGGGTAATCTCGTAGTTCGCGCCGCGGTACAGAAGGATGGCGTTTTCGCCGGTACGGGTCACCTGAATATGCGCCTGGCCGGAAGGGCCGTCCGCAGTTCCGAAGAAAGTGATATCCACACCGTTTTGCTCCGCCGTGGAACGCAGCAATGCGCCGTCCGCGCCGCATTTACCGGCGAAATACACGTCCAGCCCCGCCTTCTTCAATGCGATGGCCTGATTCAGCCCCTTGCCGCCGGGGCTGACGCGAACCGCATCCACACCTACCGTTTCCCCCGGCGAAACAATGTGGGGCACCCGATAGATATAATCAAGGTTGCAGGAGCCGAACACCAGCGTTTTCATACGTTAAAAAGCGTATTGAAGAATTTTTCGAGCACATAAATGATCGCGTGCAGCAGGCCGATGAGGCTGCCGCTGTGCTTTTCGCCGCAATAGGGGCAGATACCGGTAACGTCGTCGGAACGCTGGGCGGAAAGATCCTGATTCAGTTTGCTGAGCACGGCGGAAACCGCGCTTTTGTTCTCATTCAGCGATTTTGACGTATCGTACTCCAACTCGTCAACGGCGTTCTTCGCGTTTATGATCAGCGTTTTGCAGGCGTCGCTGTCGCCCGGCAGGGCGCGGGAATCGCAGGCGTTTTTCACGTCCGTTTTCCACTGCTCAAATTCCGCGATCTGCGCGGGGTCGGCGTCCGCCGCTGCGGCGGTAAGAACAAGCCCGCCCAATACGGAAAAGACCGTGAGAAGGGAAAGCAGCAAGCTGACAGCTTTTTTTACAGATGTGTTCGTCATGGTAATAACCTCCGTTGTTTGTGTGCTTTGACGAATAATATTGAAAAATATTATCACAATCTATTATAAACATATATGGGTTCACGAATCAAGCATCAATTTTATTTTTTTTGTTGCCGCGCTTCCTTTTGCGATTTTTCACGGGCATAAAGCGTATTTCTCTTGCGCGGCGCGATTTTTTGTGGTATTGTATTACGCATGAATACGGATAAAGCAACCAACAACGAAAAGGAAACAAACAACACCGTGAGCGCAAAGCAGATCCTGCCGGACGTGGTGCGCCTGGCCTGGCCCACCATGCTGGAGCAGCTGATGCAAACCGCCGTACAGTATATCGACACCTTTATGGTGGGCTCCCTCGGCACGCTGGCAACGGCGGCGGTGGGATGCACCGCCACGGTAAACTGGCTGATCGGAAGCGCGATCCATGCGCTGGCCATCGGCTTTCTGGCGGTGATCGCCCAGGCGCTGGGGGCGCAGGATACCCGCCGCGCAAAGAAAGCGGCGGCCCAGAGCGTGCTTATGGTGCTGATCATCGGTACGTTTACCACCGCGGTCACCCTCTCTCTTGCCGGCGTGATACCGAAATGGATGCAGGCGGATGAGAGCATACGGGAGACCGCCTCCACCTACTTTTTCATTCTGTATCTGCCCATGTTCTTCCGCACGGCGCAGATCATCTTCGGCACGGTGCTGCGGGCGGCGGGAGATACAAAAACGCCCATGCGGGCGAGCGTGCTGGTAAATATCGTAAACGTGGCCCTCAACTTTCTGCTGATCTACCCCACCCGGCAGAAGACGCTGTTCGGCGCGGAAATCACCGTACCGGGGGCGGGCCTGGGGGTGACCGGCGCCGCAATTGCCAGCGCGGCGGCCCTTACGCTGGGCGGCATACTGATCACCGTCGCCTTTCTGCGGCACCCCGCGGTTTCGCCCCGGGGCGAGAGCATCCGCCCCCAGAAGGACGTGCTGGTCCCCTGCCTGAAGATCGCCCTGCCGAACATGGGGCAGCGGTTTCTTACGTCGCTGGGCTACGTGGTGTTTGCCGGGTGCATCAACGCGCTGGGTGAGATCGCCACCGCGGCCCACACGGTGGCAAACACGGTGGAATCCGCCTTTTACGTGCCGGGCTACGGTATGCAGACCGCCGCGGCCACCCTTACCGGCAACGCCATCGGGGCGAGGGACCCGGCAAGGCAGAAGGCCCTCTCCCGCGTGATCGTGCTGCTGGAAGTGGGCATGATGATCATTTCCGGCGGGGTGCTGTTCGCCTTTGCGCCGGGCATGGTGAAGCTGTTTTCCAAAGACGCGCAAGTGATCGCGCTGGGGGCGGCCGTACTGCGCATGGTAGCGCTCAGCGAGCCATTTTACGGCGTTTCCATTGTAACCGAAGGCATGCTGCAGGGCGCGGGCAAAACCGGCATGCCCTTTATATTCAACATCATATGCATGTGGGGCGTGCGCATCGGCGGAACCCTGCTGTGCACCCGCGTTTTCGGGCTGGGCCTCACCGCCGCATGGGGCTGCATGATCGCCAACAACATGGCCCTGCTGGTGTGCTTCAGGATCTACTACAGGCATACGGTGGGTAGAACGCTGAGGTAAATTGCAGTTTATCGCGCCGTTGGCGCGACAGCCGTTTGCCGTTCGCCGTTCGCCGTTTGCCGTTCGCAAGAATCACAGCTTCCGCAATAAAGCTGCCACCCCGGTAGCGCGGT
>CAMOVW010000176.1 GCA_946627725.1 uncultured Clostridia bacterium | reverse complement strand
AAGCTGGGCCTTACCACCCGCGAAGAGGACGTGGTGGATACCATGTTCACCTGCTCCACCCACGCCTTTATCATGTTCTTTACCACAAAGGGCAAGGCGTATAAGCTGAAGGGCTACGAGATCCCCGAGGGCAGCCGCACCAGCAAGGGCATGAACCTTATAAACCTCCTGCCCATGGACGCGGACGAAAAGGTAAGCGCCATGCTGATGCTGCCCAAAGAAGAGGACGACGTATATCTGAGCATGATCACCCGCATGGGCGTGATCAAGCGCACTTCGCTTTACGATTTCCGCAATATCCGCAAAAACGGCATCATCGCCATCAATATCGACGAGGGCGACGTGCTTGAAAACGTGCTGATCACCCGGGGCGGCGACGATCTGTTTATCGCCACCCACAACGGCCTCGGCATCCGCTTTACCGAAAAAGGCGCCCGCGTTCTGGGCAGAACCGCCCGCGGCGTGAAGGCCATCACCTTTAAGAGCGATGACGATTACGTGGTCGGCGCGGAGGTGATCGGCGAAAACGAGACGGAGGGCCGCATCCTCACCGTAAGCGAAGACGGCACCGGCCGCAAGAGCGTGTACGACGATTACCGCGTGCAGAGCCGCGGCGGTTTCGGCTCCATGAACTACCGCAGCGAGGTTTACGGCAAGGTTGCGGGCGTAAAGAAGATCTACGACGACGAAGACGTGATCCTGATCTCCTCCGCCGGCATCATCATCCGCCTTTCCGGCGCGGACGTGCGCGAGTGCGCCCGTCCCGCAAAGGGCGTAAGGCTGATCAAGCTGGGCGAGGGCGATAAGGTGATCGCCGTTACCACCGCAAAGAAAACGCCGGATGAGCCCGCCGAAACGGCTCCCCTGCCCGACGGCGAACACGAAGAACCGGAAGAGACCTTTACCGAAGAACCGGAAACCGAAGAAACAGCAGATACGGAAGAATAAACGCAATTTCCGGCCTGTTCCGCAGGGAGCAGGCCGGAATATCTTTTCAGCTCTGGGGTAACATTCGTTTTTTGGTGCGCGACTGTAGGGACGATTATCAATCGTCCGCCGGAATACAGTTCTCTCCCCAACGCGGTTGGGGGCAATGAATACTGCTTTCGGCGCACCAATTGAGAGGGCGGGCTTTTTTGATTTTCTCACGCCCCGTAAAGGGGCATTCGAAAATCAAGCGGACGATTGATAATCGTCCCTACAGGATTTCACAGGCGCCGCATAGGGTTGCCGTTATCTTTCATGAAGGCTTCGCATATCTTAACTTAATGACATTGGAACCGTACCCTGTAGCATTTCATTGTTATAACGATGCGTATTATAACAATATCACGATCCGTGTATTTCGCGGGGAAGAAGCGGAAGAACTGAACTGACCTCTTCGGGCAGGTGTTGATCCGGCCGAAAACCGAGGTTTACAATTCACGGTATTTATGTTATCATATCCGCGATATCATTCTATTTTATCAGGAGGGATTCTTATGCCGGGTTCGGCAGGCGGAGGTCACAGCGGCGGATTCAGCGGGGGCGGCCACAGCGGCAGCTTCGGCGGAAGTCACAGCAGCAGTCACAGCGGCAGTCATAGCAACAGTCGCAGCAGCCACAGCGGCAGCTTCGGCAGCGGCAGCAGAAATACGGGGTTTTCCGGCAGCCAAAACGCAGGCGTTTACCGCGCAGGCGGCGGGTATCGTCGTCGCCCGGTATATACCGGCGGCGGATATCCCAACCGGGCCGGCGGTACGGGCGGCAGCGGGTGCCTTTCCGGCGTATTTACGGCGGTTTTTCTGCCCATGATCGTTACGTTTGCGATTTTGTTTATCCTGATCGGCGTATTTATGAACAAGACGGATACGGTACAGGAGGAATTTACCGGAGAGATGGTTTCGGAAACGGTACGGTTGGAAAAGCTTTCGTCGGAATTATGCAAACCGCTTGCGCACCCGGTGAAAACGGACCGGAACGATCTTCTGGACGCCGCCGGTATCGAAAAGCTGGAAACCGCTTTGGAAAGCTTTTACGGAGAAACCGGCGTACAGCCCTATTTTATGCTGCTTAGCGGCGTAAACGGCAGCGCCCATCCGGATTACGACGACGTGAACGATTTTTTATATAATACCTATGTGGATACCTTCGATACGGACGAGGGCCATCTGATCGTGCTGATGCTGATGGAAAACGACGTGGATTACGAGACATGGTATATCGTAGGGGACGACGCGGTAACCGTGACCGGCGAGGCGGAATGCGATACGCTGCTCACCTATATCGATACCTATGCCGAACAGACCACGGACGTGGCGGACGCGGTCGCCCGCGCCTTTACCGTTACCGGACCTGAGATCATGACCCGGGTGGACTATTACTATTACGACGCCGAAGGCAACGAGATCTCCGAAGAGGACGTGATCTACAACACCGATTCCGGCAACAAAGTATCCATAGCCGCCGCGCTGATCTTTTTGACCGGTATTATCGTAACGGCGGCGCTTACGGTACGGTTGATTGTGAAAACGGTCAAAAAGAATAAAGCGCCCGCGCCGGTGAACGCGCCCTATATTCCGCCGCAGAATGTATCTCCGCAGCCTCCTACGCAGAACCCCGCGCCGAACGCGATGGTCACCTGCCCCTACTGCGGCGCAACGGCCTACCCGAAGAGCGACGGCACCTGCGATTACTGCGGCAGTAAGATCGTATAACACGCATATGATCTTTAAAACTGATTTAACAGCGCTTACCGAAGGAGAATCAGGGAGTGAAAACCGAAGAGAAACCAATATTGCTTAAAAATACCCGCAGATCGGATATCGAGCTGTACCGCATTGTTTGCATGCTGCTGATCGTGATGCACCATTACGTTGTTAATTCCGGTTTAACGGCAGCCGAAGGGCCGATACTGAGCGATCTTACAGCGGTAAGGTCCGTGGCGCTGCTTCTGGCAGGCGCATGGGGCAAGAGCGCGATCAACGGATTTGTTTTGATCACAGGGTATTTTATGTGTAAAAAGAATATAACCCTGCAAAAGTTTCTGAAACTGCTGTTTGAAACAATGTTTTACAGAATCGTGATCAATCTGATCTTCTGTATCTCCGGTTATGTTCCGTTTACCGTCGATCGGCTGAAGTCGATGCTTCTTCCGGTGCGAGACGTCTCCTTTTCTTTTCCGCAGGTATATCTCGTTTTCTTTTTGTTCATCCCGTTTCTCAACGTCCTGATCCGCAAATTATCCGAGAAGAAGCATATCGCCCTTTTGCTGTTGGTTGGATTCACCTATATCATTCTCGGCTCGTTTCCCGGTACCTTCAGCGTAAGAATGAATTACCTCTCGTGGTTTTGCGTGGTTTATCTGATCGGGGCATATATCGGTACGTATCCGAAAAAACTGTTCGGAAACAGGCTTTTCTGGGGCGTCGTTATGCTTGTATCTGCCGCGATCTCCGTTGCTTCCGTTCTTTATAAAATCAAAAGCGGCGGCGCAATGTACGCCCACGTTTCGGATTCCAACAAAATTCTGGCGGTGCTCAACGGCGTAAGCTCCTTTATGTTCTTCAAAAATCTGAACGTCCCGTATAACAAAGCGATCAACAAAATCGCGGCGTCGGTGTATGGCGTTCTGCTGATCCATTCCGCAAACGGGACCATGCGCGCGTGGCTCTGGAAAGATACGCTTAAAGTAGTTCAGGCGTATTCCCTGCCGTGGCCGCAGCTTATCGCGCATTTTTTATGCAGCGTATTCGGTATTTTTGTGATCTGTATTCTTATAGACATGCTGCGCATCCGCTTCCTGGAACGCCCCGTGATGCGGCTGGTGGACAGATGTATGCCGCCGCTGCAAAAACAATGGCGGAAACTGAATGCATGGGTCGATAAAAAACTCGATACGCTGTAAACCATTTCATTATATGCGCAGCAATACTGATTAAAAATAATACCCCTTGAAGCAATCGACCGGAGTTCTCCGAGCTGCTTCAGGGAGTATTTTTTGGGTTCTTTACGGATTTATATTATGCGATACTCAGCCGGATCGACACGGCTGCCGCGCAAGCGAATGAAAAGGCGAACAGCAGATTGTGAACGTCCGCGAGATTGCCGATCTCCGGTCTGCCGATGAACATATAGGTTATAAATATATACGCTGTAAAAACAAAGCACAACAGCGCGGGAAAGCGGTGCGGATCTGCCCTTTCAAAGGCGAAACCGAACTTTTTGCACAGCAGCAGGCAGAAGCCCAGCGCCAGCAGCGCGGCGATGATAACGGACGGAATAAAAAAGGAGGAATCGGACGTCCGCCGCAGTATGGGACGCACAAGGTTCATGCCGATACCGCCGATACAGCACAATAGAAAGCTCACCGCGCCCAGCGGCTTCGGCTGCAGATGGCAGAGAAGCGTTTCACGGGTATCCTCCGCCGGGGCAAAGCGCAGCAAAAACGCGGTGATGAGCCCGCCCGCCAAAAAGCCGGTAAAATACTCCCATAAGCTCCAGGCGGCAAAATGCGCGGGCAGCGAAAAGCCCTGTTCCCCGTGGTACCCGCCGGCGGAAAAGAAGAAAAACAGATCCGCCAGCGTAATGGAACAGGCGAACGCCCCGCAAACGACCGCCCCCGTGCGGGCGGCAAAGCGATCCTTTACAAAAAAGCGCGTTGTAAAAATACATGCTGCGGAAGCCAGCGCGGAAGCAACGGCGGAAATACAGGCGTAATAATGGCGGCCGCCGTCGATCTTTTTTGCCCAGCCCTCCGCGTTGAAATGCGCCAGATACGCCCCGAAAGGGGTTTTTTCGATGCCCGCCGAGGCAAGGCCGGTTTGAAACTGTTCCGCCGCCTGCGGCTGGATCAGATGAACAATGGGGTGGGCAATACTCGCCTTCGCCCCGTACAGCACAATAAAAAACACCGCCAGCAGCAGGATATAATCCTGCCAACGCCACGCCTTTGCCGAAAAGCAGCGCCCCAGCAGCACGCCGAACACAGCCGCAAGGCCGAAGCCCATCAGCGCCATCAGCATAAGCCCCGCCGCCGGAGAGATATAAACCGGCGCGGCCCCCTCCGGCGCGCCGCCGAGAATGCCGGTGATCTGCTGCAGCAGCGTGCCCCAGGCGGGGGCGGTGAGCATAAACGAGAACGCCGCCAATGATATCAGCCGCAGCGACGGCCCCTTTCTGCGGCGCAGCGCCGCCGTTAAAAACAGCGTGAACACAAAGCCCGCGTTCAGCAGCCCCCATGCCGCGCCCCAGCCGTTGGTACCCCGCGCCCGCCATAAAAAGCCCATCAGCAGCGCGCCGGTCAGCGTGAGCGCAAGGTTTTGCAAAAAACGTTTTGTTTTCATTTTCCGGCGCTCCTTTATAAAGGAATGGTTATTTCAGCTCTTCCAGCCCCACCGCGGCGCGGAGGATGCTGCGGGCGTCGTTGGCGGTCACCTTGCCGTCCCGATCCACGTCGCAGGCGAGGAATTCGGCGGAGTCTTCCGCGTATTTTTCCAGATTCACCGCCTGCCGCAGCGCCAGACGGGCGTCTGAGGCAGTCACCTTACCGTCCCCGTCCACGTCGCCGGGGACGGAAAGAGAAGCGTCGCCGTCGTCGTAGATTTTGAACGTGGGCTCGGAAATGGCGCCGTGTTCATCCGTTGTTTCCAGCGTGAGAACGCCGTAGGTGGTGGAAGATACCTCGCCGAAGCTGTATTCCGTACCGAGATAGATGAAATCGGCGTTATCCTCGTGGGGGATGATGGTTACCGTATTCTCCCCCTCCGGGATCTCATACATCACGTATTCGCGGTTGTCGATCTCGCCCTCCATATACGTAAAGGTATATCCCTTTATCGTGGTGGCGTCCTTGGCCGCGTAAACGGCGCGGCTGGCGTTGAAGCTGCCTGCCAGCTCCATATATTTGCGCACGTCCCGCAGGGCGATGGTATCGATGGGCCCGGCAAAGGTCTGCGCGGGCGTCTGGCGCACCTTTCCGTCCGAAGACATATAGAAATACGTTTCGGTGTTGGGGAAGTTGTTATCGTAGGCGTAGATGCGGTCTTCTCCGTTTACGTTTTCATAGCGCAGGAAGTTGATCGCATGGCCGCCCGCGCCCTGCTTGCGGAAACCGATCTGCAATATGCCGGTATTATCGTAAGCGTGGCTTTTCACGTAATTCACCACGGCGGTCCAATCCGAATAGATATCGTAATAGCCGCGCAGATAGCTGGAGCCGCCCGCCACGATGGCGCCGGAGGAATATCTGCCCTGAATGCCCTGATAGCGGCAGATGGGCGCTTTTACCCGGTCGCTGAACGTAAAGGAATACAGCGGCGTGTTTGCATTGCCGCCGATGGCGCCGATATCCAGCAGGCCGAGGAAATACGCCGCGCTGGTAACGGACATGCCGAAGCAGTGACCGCCGGAGGAATCGGCGTCGCCGTAATTGGCGAAGCTGTAGGTTTCTTCGCCCAGGTTATAGACGTTTGTGTCCTGAACGGGCGTCCAGTGGGCGTACAGCGTCATATTGGAGGTAACCGTATACGAAGCGGAGATCTGCGTGCCGCCGGAAGCGGAGGTATACCAGCCCATAAAGTGATAGCCGCTGCGGGTGGGTACGGCAAGATCGCCCGCCGTGGGGTTCGTCCACTGGGCGTACAATACCACGCTCTCGTTGCCGGTATAGCTGCCGCCGGGGCTGTAGGACGTGCCGCCGCCGTTGGGCATCGAGTTCCAGCTGCGGAAGGTGCAGGTCACGTTCTTGCTGGCGGGCGAAACGCTGCCGCCGTTGGCGTTGAACGCTACGGTAAAGGATTTGCGGGGCGTAACGGTGCTGAGCGTTAAGGTCTCGTTCTGTATTTTGGTCTGATCCGCAGGCGTCCCCGTGCCGCCGTTAGCGTTGTACGAAACGGTGTAGGTATTGGGCGCGTTCCAGTGGGCGTACAGCGTAATATCGCCGCTCACCGTGGAAGCCGACGTGATCTGCGTGTCGCCGGAAGCCGCGGTAAACCAGCCCTCAAAGGTGTAACCGCTGCGGGTGGGTGTGGGCAGCGTTCCCGCGGTGGGATTTGTCCACTGTGCATACAAGGTTACGCTTGCGTTTGCGGTATAGCTGCCGCCCGGGGCATAGGATGTTCCGCCGCCGTTCTGATCAGTATTCCAATTGTTGAACGTACAATTTACGGTTTTACTTGCGGGGGACACGGTTCCACCGTTGGCGTTGAAGCTGACCGTATAGTTTTTTGTCGGTATTTCACTGCTGATAG
>CAMOVW010000175.1 GCA_946627725.1 uncultured Clostridia bacterium | reverse complement strand
AAACCAGTCATCTCTTTCAGATAACATTCATAAACACGCCCGGGAGTGCCGTATTCATCCGTGGTGACGAGGTGACAATAATAGTTATGTAAACGGTATATGAGGATTTGCATAGGGTAATACTCCTTCCTTGAAATGAAAAAAGCCCTGCCTCCGGGATGGAAGCAGGGTGGTGAAGAGAACGGTTATTTTGGCGTGAGAGTGTCGGGGTGTCGGTGAGGTGTCCGCAACGTTTATTATTGCGTCGGAGAATGAGCAAGACTTTGTTGGCGAAAAGACAAAAGGGTAAATACCCCGTGTGTCACGGCACTCGTACGGCACCGGAACGCACATATTTGCGGATCGCAGAAATCCCAGGAAAACCTTGCTGAAAAAGGAAAACCACCGGAAAATTTCCCAGTGGTTTTCATGGTCGGAGTGACGGGATTCGAACCCATGGCCTCTTGGTCCCGAACCAAGCGCACTACCAAACTGTGCCACACCCCGACGATATTTACTTGTAAAAAAAATGAACAGAATTCACGCGCCCCAAGCGCAGGCAAACTGTGCCACACCCCGGCGGTGTATTTCTGCGCGTGGGCAGACGATATGCGCCTTGCCCCGATTGCTAAAGTAGTATAGCACACCTTTCTATAAAAATCAAGTGATTTTTTAATGAATATTCTTGAAAATTTTCGCGCTATCGTATACAATAATTACAAACGATCTGAAAGGATGTTTTGCATGGAGAAGAGAGTGTATCTGATCGGTTCCGCGCATCTGGATCCCATCTGGCTGTGGCGGTGGCAGGAGGGGTGCGGCGAGGTGCTGCAAACCTTCCGCAGCGCGTTGGACCGTTTGAACGAATACGACGATTTTATTTTCACCTGTTCCTCCGCCGCCTATTATCAGTGGGTGGAGCAGATCGCGCTGGATATGTTTGAAGAGATCCGCGCGCGGGTGAAGGAGGGGCGCTGGGTTCCCGTAAACGGCTGGTGGGTGCAGCCGGACTGCAATATTCCCTCCGGCGAGAGCTTTGCCCGGCAGGCGCTGTATTCGCAGCTGTATTACAAAGAGAAATTCGGCAGGATCTGCAAAACCGGCTATAATGTGGATTCCTTCGGGCATAACGGCAATATCCCGCAGCTGCTGAAGCAGGGCGGCATGGACGCTTACGTGATGATGCGCCCGCAACCGAACGAAAACGCCGATATCCCCGATATCTACCTGTGGCAGAGCCCGGACGGCGCCACAGTGCCAACCTTCAAAATTCAGGAGAGCTACACCGCCAGCGGGCAGGAGAGCATCGATAACCGCCTTGCCACCGCCGAGCGGAATATGGAAAAATACGACCTGGGCGTAATGCTGTTCTACGGCGTGGGCAACCACGGCGGCGGCCCCACCCGCGGCGATATCGAGTATCTGCAGAAGCTGGGCGAGGGCGGCCATATGCTGCTGTTCTCTTCGCCGGACGAATATTTTGCCGCGCTTGAAACGGAAAAGGATCGTCTGCCCGTGTGGACGGACGATCTGCAGCACCACGCCAGCGGCTGCTACAGCGCCACCTCAATGGTAAAGGCGCTGAACCGCAGAGCGGAGAATTCGCTTTATACTGCCGAGGCTTTTTCCACCGTCGCCGTCGAAACGGCAGGTATGGAGCCAAAAACCGAGAGCTTCAAAGAGGCGTGGCGGGACGTCTGCTTTAACCAGTTTCACGATATCCTCTGCGGCTGCTCCATAATGGAAGCGTATGACGACGTGCGCGATTCCTTCGGCCATGCCGTCACCGTTGCGGACCGGCATCTGAACGAGGCCCTTCTGCGCATCGCCCGCAAGGTGGATACCTGGGTGGAGGGCGTCAGCGACCCGGTTTGTTCCGTGCGCAATCAGGATGCGGGCCGGTTCGACCGCCCCGTGATCGTGTTCAACCCACTCTCTTTCCCGGTGAAGGTCCCTGTGCAGACGTACAACGCTTCCAAATATGTGAAGAACAGCAAAGGGGAGTACGTGCCCGCGCAGAACGTGCGCGCTTCCCGTTCCAACGATTCCCACGCCGATACCTGCTTTATGGCGGAGCTCCCCGCACTCGGGTACGCAACCTACTGGATGAAGTGGGAGGGCAGCTTTATCCCGCCGCAGGTTTCGCCTGCCACGGACGTTTCCGCCGCGGAGCTTACAATGGAAAACGCCCATCTGAAGGTCGCCTTTGACAAAGCCACCGGCTTTATCACGTCGCTTTACAGTAAAGACGAAAACTACGATTACGCCGCGCCGGGCCACCCGCTGGCGGTACCCACGGTGATCGACGACCGTAAAACCGATACCTGGGCGCATAACGTGTTCGTGTTCCACGATATCAAAGGCGTGATGGCGCTTGAAAGCATCGAGCTTGTGGAAAGCGGCCCCGTCCGCGCTGTGATCCGCACCCGCCATACCTTCGGCGATTCCTATCTGGTGCAGGATTTCATTCTCGGCAGCGATCAGAAAACGCTGCGGGTGAAGTGCAAAGCCAACTGGCGAGAGGAATTCACGCTGCTCAAAATGAGCTTCCCCGTAGGCGGCAGCAGCCACGGCAATCTTTACGAGATCCCCGGCAGCGTGATCGCCCGCCCCGCCAACGGAGAAGAGGAGCCCGCGGGCAAATGGGGCGCCGTTTGCTTTGAAGACGGCGGCGAACATACTCTCGCTCTGCTCAACGACAGCAAATACAGCTACGATTGCCCCGGCAATGATTTTCGCATCACGCTGCTGCGCAACGTGATTTTTGCGGATCACTATTCTCACCGCCCCGCCGCGTCGTTCAATTTTACGGACGAAGGCATGCAGCGGTTTGAATACGGCGTCACCCTGCAGGGCGGGCCCGATACCGGCGCGCTGCAGAGAGAGGCGCTGCAGTTCAACGTGCGGCCCGTTTGCGTGCCCGAAAGTTTCCATAAGGGCAGCGAACCGCAGATGAAAGGCTTTATTGAAATCGACCGGCCGAATATCGTCGCCACGGCCCTCAAATTCTGCGAAGACGGCTCCGGCGACCTGATCCTGCGGCTGAGCGAGACCGCCGGCATTGATACAGAGGCAAACGTATCGCTGCTTTGCGGCAAATATACCTTTACCGCCCGCGTCGGTCACCGGCAGCTGAAAACCTTCCGCATCGGGGAATGCGGCGTAAAAGAAACAAACTTCCTTGAAGATCTTGCGTAAGGAGGCGCTTATGAAAGAATTCAATCTGCAAAACTACCGTATTTCGGAGTTGAATTTCATCAACAAACTGGATCGCCCCGCGAAGCTGGAGCTGAACTATAAGTATTCGTATAACGTGGGGTATTCCAATCACAATACCTGCCGCGGCGAGTTCAAGGCCGAGATCGCCGATAAAAACATGGCGGATAAGTTTTCCCTCACCATCGGCGTGGTGGGCGTGTTCACCACGCAGCAGGGCATCGCAAAAGAGGTGCTGCACGTGAAAACCTACGATGCGCTCTATCCCTATGTAAAGGCGCTGGTATCCTCCATCACGGCAACCGCGGGTATCCCGCCCATCTATATGCCCTATGTGGATATCTCAAACAAAGAGATCTACCGCGTAGAGATGCCCCGTCCGCCGAAGCCGGAAGAATGAAGAAAAAAGACGTATTTCTGATCCTGCTGCGCGCCGCGGTTGCGATGGCGCTTTTTGCGGTTGCGATCGTAAATTATGATAAGCTGGCCAATCTCGATATCCGGGACGTGGTGAGCTTTACGGACAGCATCCCCCTGATGTGCGCCGTGATCCTTGCGGTGTACGTGGTGAAGGCGTTGGTTTTTGTGCTGCCCGCCAGCGTGATCTATGTGGCGGTGGGCACCATTCTGCCGCCGTGGCTTGCGGTGGCCGTAAACCTTACGGGCATCTTTCTCGAGGTAACGGTAACCTATCTTTTGGGGCGTTTCCTCGGCAGGGATGCGGTTTATAAACTGCTGTCCAAAAAAGAGAAGGGGCGGCAGCTGCTTGAAAAGAACCCCGGCGCCAAAGCAGGGGTGATTCTGGGTATCCGTGCGGTGCCCGCGTTCCCCATTGACGCCATCAGCCTGTTTTACGGCGCGTCCGGCGTGCCCTATCCGAAATACGCGGGGCTCTCCGTGCTGGGCGTAAGCTGGCGTGTGATACTGTTTACGCTGCTGGGGGACGCAGTTTTCGCCTGGATCCCGATGGATAAGATCATCTTTATCGTGATCGTGTGTATCCCCATCGGCGTTGGCGTTTATCTTTTGAAAAAATTCGTATTTGACAGAAAAAAACAACAGGAGGAAGAAAAAATATGAAATTGACAGTCATCGGCGGTGGCGGCGTGCGCTCCATGTTTTTGGCCAAGAGCATCGCTCAGCGCGCCCGCGAGCTTGATATAGATAAACTGGTATTTATGGATAACGACCCCGAAAAGCTGCGGGTGTTCGGCGGCATGGCGGAAAAGGTGAGCAAACTGCTGGATCCCCGCCTGAAATTCATTTGCACTACCGACGCTGCCGACGCGCTGATGGGCGCGGATTATATCATCACCACCATCCGTGTGGGCGGCGACGATATGCGGGTGAAGGACGAGCGTATCGCCCTCGGTATGGGCGTGCTGGGGCAGGAGACCACCGGCGCGGCGGGCTTTTCTTTTGCCATGCGCAGCATTCCCGCGCTGATCAACTACTGCGAGCAGGCGCGTAAATACAGCAGCCCCAACGTAAAGATCTTTAATTTCACCAACCCCGCCGGGTTGGTTTCGCAGGCGCTGCGCGACGCGGGATATGATTTTACCTACGGCATCTGCGACGCGCCCTCCGGTATGCTGCACGCTTTTGCGGATATGCTGCACGTGGAGCCGAACCGCGTAAAGGGCGAGATCTACGGCCTCAATCATCTGTCTTTTTTCAATCAGATCACTTTGGACGGCAAAAACATCCTGCCGCAGCTGGTAGAGAGCGACGCCGCCTATAAGCAGACGGATCTGCGCTATTTCTCAAAGGAGCAGCTCTGCCGCAAGCAGTTCGTGCCCAACGAGTACCTGTATTACTTCTTCTCTTCCGAAAAAGCGCTCAGCAATATTCTGAACGCCAAAGAGACCCGCGGCGAACAGATCGCCCGCATCAACAAAGAGATGCTCGCCGCCCTGCGGAACAAAAATGTGGATAAGGAATTTGACGAGTGCCTGAAGATCTTCGAGCATTACTACGGCATGCGTGAAAACTCCTATATGGCCAGCGAAACCGGCATTTCACGGGGCACCGAATGGCATTTCAATCCCTTTGCCAAAGACGCCGGCGGTTATGCGGGTGTGGCGCTGAACTATATGGAGATCATCCGCTCCGGCCGCGCCGGCAGCATGATCCTCTGTACCGAAAACAACGGTGCGATCCCTGCGCTGAAAGACGGCGATATCATCGAAGCCACCTGCGACGTCACCCCCGAGGCCTGCACGCCCCACCGCTTTACGGATTTTGACGACGACGCTTTGGAGCTTATCCGCCGCGTAAAGCATTACGAGCGCAAGGCGGCGAAGGCCATCCTTCAGAAAGACCGCGCCATGGCTGTGGACGCCCTCGCGCTGCACCCGCTGGTTAATTCTTATTCCCTCGCCGTTCAGCTGACGGACGCTTTCATCGCCCATAACGCGGAATTCTGCCCGGATTGGCACTGATCCGCCGCCTGCACAAAAATGTAAAAGCAGAACACTCAAATCAGGTTATTAAAAACTCAGGAGGTTTTTATTTATGAAAAAAGTAATATCCGTTCTTCTCACCGCGCTCATGCTCTTAGGGGCGTTCTCGTTCTCCGCGTTTGCCGCCGTTACGGTGGGCGACGTGGACGCTAACGGCAGCATCACTGCCGGGGACGCGCGTCTTGCGCTGCGGGCTGCCGTACACATTGAATCCTTTACCGGCGCGCAATTCAACCGCGCGGACGCGGATGCCGACGGCAGGATCACCGCTTCCGACGCGCGTCTGATTTTGCGTGCCGCCGTGCAGCTTGCCGAGGTCAGTTCAGACGGCACGAAGATCGTGGACAAGCGCAATCCCTCGAGCGCGTTCAAAGACTACGTAAGAACCAACGGCACGCTTCTGAACGAAGAAAGAAGCTGGTACGGCGTGGTGGTTTCCGATACCACGGATGACGGTTTGGAGGTCGATTATGTGATCGGCTATGATCCTACCGACAGCGAACGTCCTTTCTGCGCCGCGTCTCTTTACACGGTTGACGGCTATACGTATGAAACGCAGATCTGGTTCGACGATGGCTTCAGCGATTATCTCGCCAGATACCTGATCCACGATTACGAAACCGAGTATTATTTCGCAAGATACACGCTGAACCATACCGCGCTCTCGCAGTATAAAACCACGGGTGTGACCTCGCGCCTGAGCTATGAGGGCGAATATGCCGACGATGCGAGCCTCCGTTCCGAAGTGGACGGTATTATCGGCCTGAGATGCTACGAAACGCTGGTTGCGGCGCTGAATATTCTGTATTACGAGGGCGTTGACGTAAATTACATGGATATGCATCTGAACCACATTGCCGACTGATCCCGATCTCAATCAACTGTACGGGCGTCTGCGGGCCTTGTTCCCGCAGACGCTTTTTCAAGCGGTATGACCGTAATTATCATCTATCTTGTCAGCCGGGCGGCGTTTTTATCGCGCACAACGCGGGAACCCGCCCGGATTTGCGCTGATATTCCGCCTGAACGGATAGGGAGGTAACCCATGCCCGGTATCGGAACCGTTGTAAACGCCAGCCTTGTGGTATGCGTTGGCGCGATGGCCATTGTGGGCGCCATTCAGGACGGGCTTCTGCACGATCCTTCTACCCTCTACGCCAAGGCGCTGCTGGATTTTCTGATCATTCTGATCATGGCCTCCACGCAGGGGATCGGCTGCCTGTTTTCGTTTTTGCCCGTGGCCGTGCTGCAGGGCGGCGTTACGCTGCTTGCGGGGCTGCTGGAGCCGGTGCTCACCGACAGCGTGCTTACGGATCTTTCTCTTGTGGGCAACGTGATGATCGCCGCCGTGGGGCTGAATTTGATTTTCGGCAAAAAATTCCGCGTGGGAAACATGCTCCCTGCGGTGGTTCTCGCCGTGCTTTACAGCATTTTTATTGCGCCGCGGCTGTAAATTGTGATAAATATGCAAAATTAATGCATATAATGAGTAAAAAATGTAAGATTATACATTGATTTTTTGCATCGCTTCTGCTAAAATAATAAATATTCTTTATAATGTGGAGGATATTATGAAAACGAGC
>CAMOVW010000174.1 GCA_946627725.1 uncultured Clostridia bacterium | reverse complement strand
GCGAACGGCAAACGGCGAACGGCTGTCGCGCCTGCGGCGCGATAAACTGCAATTTCCCGCTCTTGCCATCGTATATATTTTATGATATAATGTAAAAAGATTTATTATGGAGGCTTATTTTGTACAGAAACCGATTGACGCAAAAACTGAAAGAGGCGCTGAAGGCTGTGATCCCCATCATGGCCGTGGTGATTTTGCTTTCGTTTACCGTTACGCCCATGCCGGGCGGGGTGCTGCTGGCGTTTTTGTTCGGCGGTGGTATGCTTACCGTGGGCATGATGCTGTTTTCGCTCGGCGCGGAGCTGGCCATGGCTCCCATGGGGGAGCGCATCGGCGCAAAGGTGACCAAGACCCGCAAGCTGTGGCTCGTGCTGGGCCTGGGGCTGCTGCTGGGCTTTATGATCACGATCTCGGAGCCGGATCTGCAGGTGCTGGCGCAGCAGGTGCCCTCCATACCCAATATGGCGCTGATATTGAGCGTAGCCGCGGGCGTGGGGCTGTTTCTGGTGGGCGCCATGCTGCGTATGCTGTTCGGCGTGCCGCTGAGATATATGCTCACCGCACTGTATGCGGCGGTGTTTGTTCTGGCGTTTTTCGCGCCGAAGAGCTTTCTTGCCGTGGCCTTTGACGCGGGCGGCGTTACCACCGGCCCCATGACGGTGCCTTTTATTATGGCCTTCGGCCTTGGCGTTTCGGCGATCCGCAGCGACAAGCACGCCTATACGGACAGTTTCGGTCTGGTGGCGCTGTGCTCCATCGGCCCCATTCTGGCGGTGCTGGCGCTGAGCCTGATCTATTCTCCGCAGGGGGCGGATTACTCCGCCTTTACCGCGCCGGAGATCGAGAGCAGCGTGGATCTGGGCAGGCTGTTTCTGCAGGCATTGCCCCGGCATTTGGGCGAGATGGCGCTGGCGCTGCTGCCGATTATGGTATTTTTCCTGATATTTCAGTTTGTGAGCCTGAAGCTGGAAAAGGATACGCTGCTGAAGATCGGCGTGGGCGTAGCCTATACCTACGCCGGGCTTGTGATCTTTTTAACCGGTGTGAACGTGGGTTTTATGCCCACAGGCGCATTTCTGGGCAAAGCGCTGGCCGGGCTGGACTACAAATGGATCCTTGTGCCTATCGGCGCGCTGCTGGGCTATTTCATCGTGCGGGCGGAGCCCTCCGTATACGTACTGATGAAGCAGGTGGAAGAACTCACCGAGGGCAGCATCGGCGGCAGATCGCTGCAGCTGAGCCTTTCGGCGGGCGTGGCGGTTTCGATCGCCCTTGCCATGATACGGGTGCTCACCGGTATTTCCGTATTATGGTTTGTACTGCCGGGCTACGCGCTGGCGCTGGGGTTATCCTTTTTTGTACCGAAGATCTTCACCGCCATCGCCTTTGACGCGGGCGGCGTTGCCAGCGGCCCCATGACCACCACCTTTGTGCTGCCGCTGGCGGTGGGCGCGTGCATCGCGGTGGGCGGCGATATTGTAACGGACGCCTTCGGCGTGGTGAGCATGGTGGCGATGACGCCCATCATCACCATTCAGATACTGGGGCTTATATATAAGCTGCGCGGCAAAACCGAGGTTGCCGAAGCCGAAGCGGATATGTACACCGATATCGGCGAGTATGAGATCGTAGAGCTGTAAGGAGGATGCGTATATGGGCCTGTATTTTACCATTTGCGTTACCCAGCGCAGCAATTTCACCCTGCTGGCGGGGATCTACAAAAAAAACGCCATCCCCTTCAATACCGTGGCGTTGGGCAGGGGGACGGCAAGCAGCGAGCTACTGAATATGATCGGCCTTGACGATACCGAAAAGGTGATCTGCTTTTCGGTGATGACGGACAGCATCTGGAAGAGCGTAAAAAAAAGCCTGCAGAAGGATCTGCAGATCGATTTGCCCGGGGCAGGCATGGCCTTTACCGTACCCATGGCGGCGGTAGGCGGCAAAACGGCGCTGCGGGTGCTTACCCACAACACGGATTTTACGAGAGGAGACGAGAGCGCGTTGAAGGATACCGAATATGAACTGATCATTGCCGTGTGCGAGCAGGGCTACAGCCAGAAAGTGATGGAGGCCGCCAAAAAAGGCGGCGCAGGCGGCGGCACCGTGATCCGCGCCCGCGGTACCGGCGTTCATTCCGCCGAGCAGTTTCTGGGCATCACCCTCACCGGCGAAAAGGATATGATATTTATCGTATCACGCAGCGCGGGCAAAGCCGCCATTATGGAGAGCATCGTAAAAGAGGCCGGTCCCGAAACCCGGGCGAAAGCCGTCGCCTTTTCGCTGCCCGTAACAGACACCGCTGGCCTGCGCCTGCTGGAACCCGAAGAATGACCATACGATCCGCCGAACCGTTTCAAAAAAGGCGGATCGTTTTTTTACAGGCAGTCCGAAAAAAAAATTTTTTTTACTGAGAAAATCGGGCGTTCCGCGCGTCTAACAGATGCAAAGGCAAAAAGCAAACCTTTACCGGAAAGGGCAGATATGGACAAAGGCGCCGAGGCTTACCGCCGGTATCTGGACGGCGACGACGGCGGGCTGGTGGAACTCATCCGCGAATACAAGGACGGACTTACCGTTTTTTTGTGTTCCGTTACGGGGGATTTTTCCGCCGCGGAAGAGATCATGGAGGACGTGTTCTTCCGGCTTGCGGTCAAAAAGCCGAAATTCAAAGGCAGATCATCTTTCAAAACATGGCTGTATACCATCGGGCGCAACGCCGCGCTGGATGAGATACGGCGGCGGTCGCGCTGCGCCGAAACGCCTGTGGAGGACTGCCTGAACCGCCTCCCCGCAGGGGAAGACCCGGAACAGAGCTATCTGAAAGACGAAAGGAACCGCACGCTTTACCGCTGCATCGGGCAGTTGAACGAGGATTACCGGCAGGCGCTTACGCTCTCTTATTTCAACGGTTTATCAAACGACCAGATCGCCGCCGTGATGCACAAAAACCGGCGACAGATCGATAATCTGCTTTACCGCGCAAAAACCTCGCTGCGGAAAGCGCTTGAAAAGGAGGGGATCAGCCATAAGGACATATGAACAGATCGCAGCGGATGTGCTCGCCCGCCGCGACGCTTACCTGAAAGAGCGGGAAGCGAAAATCAAAAAGGCAAAAAAATACGCCGCAGCGTCCCTGTGCCTGCTGGTCGCCGTGATCGCCGCCGCAGGGCTGCTGCATACGCAAAAGCAGGCGAACCCGCAGCTCCCCACAGGCACAACGCAGAGCGCGGCTCCAACGACCGGCTCCACGCTCCCGCCCCAAACCGAAAGCAGGGCGTCGCAAACCGGTACTACGCTCAACGCCGAAACCACCGCCGCGCCATCCGGAAGCACAACACAGCATAGAACCACCGCACAGGCGCCTTTTACACGGGAGGAACCCGACACGACTGAGGAACCGATTACAGAAGAGGAACCGGGCACAGTAGAGGAACCGGTCACCCGGGCGGAACCGACCACAGGGGAGGACGCCGCGCCCCCGCCCCTGACCGTCCCGTCCTCCACAGCGAACTACTCCCCCACAACAGAACCTACGGATTATTCATTAGAAAACTGTACGCCGCCGTCTTCTCTTGCCGCAGAATCCGGTACGAAGGAATCGCATGGTTACCGTTTGCCGAACGACACGCGTCTCGTTTACATTTCATACAAAGGCGCAACGTACACGTCCGCCGCCGCGGTACCGAAAACCGGTTCGATCACACAAATCGACACGCTGACGCTGTACTGCTTTAACGGCGGCATCGTGCTGGACGGCGACACCGTAAGAAACAAAAGCGACACCGCGCTGCAGGCGCTGGTGGACCGCTTTACGGAGGATACGCCGATCTCAAAAGCCCATTGCCATATAACCGCAGGCACGTTGATCATGGCGGACGGCCGCCTCGCCCTGACCCAACCGGGCAGCGGCAAAATGTATCCGCTTACGCCCACGGCCCCGTACGATAACGATCCATAAGGAGGAAACCCTTAAAACACAAATTGTTATTTGAAATTATATTAAAACCGAAAGGAGACCGATTCAAATGAAACACTGTCATAATACCGCTATTTCAGTATTTCTGGCCGTGATCCTTTTGTTCACAGCGGTTGTTCCGGTATACGCAACCGATGAACCGCTGAAAAAGCCGTGGATCGAGGTGCAAACGGCTTTGAACCGCAAACGCATCTGTTATATGATAACTTATCACAACCTCGGAGATACGCAGTACACAGATTTTCGCATTCAATTTGATCCGGATACGATCGGTTATGCGATGGAACGCGTTGCCATGTGGACGTGTGATTTTATTTTCCGGGTGGAGGCTTCTGCGGATGGCGTGCTGCTGTTTCGGGCAAAACCGACGATGCCGAAAGCGGATACAGGTTACTGTGTGATTACCCTGGACGTGCTCGATCCGTATTACGAGATTGCCCTTTTGCCCGGCGATTATGCGGATCTGAATGGGGTAAAAGGTAAAACGGAAATAAAGGAAACGGGATTTACAATAAACGACGTTTCTGAAAACAATCTGGTTGGTATGCCTGAAAATAAGAAAGCCGCGGATCTGCGCATCGGCGACGTTACCTTTGACGGGAAAATTGCCGCAGACGACGCAAGGATGATCCTGCGCGCTGCCGTACGGTTAGAGGAATTGTCCGTTGCCCAAATCGCTTGCGCCGATATGGACTATGATCACAGTATTACCGCAAATGACGCCCGTTTTGCTCTGCGCGACGCGCTTGGATTGTAAAACAGAAAAACAAATCAAACAAATGCAGCCGGAAGAGGTCCGATCGACGCCCACGCCCTCCGGGCGATAACGATCCGTAAGGAGAAAAGCATATGAATACAAAAAGAAAACTTCAAGCCGTATTTTGCTGCGCGCTCGCGCTGCTGTGCGTCCTCTCTGCGGCAGGGCAGACGTATGTCGCGCATGCAAAAAGCCCGGGGCTGCTGTATGCGCTGCCCTATGAACCGGTATTTCCCGCCGGGGATGCGGACGGAAGCGGTTCGGTGGACGCGGCGGACGCCCGAACGGCGCTGCGCTGCGCCGCAGGCCTTGAAGCGCCGCTGACGTATCACGCGGGATACGTTGCGGATCTTGACAAGGATCGCCATGTTACTGCCGGGGACGCCCGCGCCATTCTGCGGATCTCGGTAGGGCTGGATGCGCCGCCCACGGCTGAAACGGCGGCGAGGATACCGGATATTTACGACAGATGCCACATCCGGATCGGCTCCGGCACCGTGTATAACAAGCTCGGCGCACTGGAACCTTTAGCTGTGAGCGGGGATTTTACAAATGCCTATACAGCAAAGCATCTGCCGCTGTGGCGGCTCACAAACGAGAGGGAACGGGACCGCTGGATCGACGCGTTTGCGGAATACATAGCGTCCGCCCGCGGCATGTCCGGTTACGACGCCGACGCAACGGCAGCGTACTTACGCCGGTACACCGCGGATTTCTTTCAGTGGCAGGATCTGTTTATCTGCCTCAAAACCGAGAGCAGCGGCAGCTATACCCAGGCGATAACGCCGCCCGTGGAAGAGAACGGCGCGTTTACATTCAAGGTATGCACCGCATATATTGAGGGCCATCCCGTTACCTGCGATATCGCCGCCTGGCTCCTGTTTATCCCGATAAAAAAGGCGTCATCCGGAAACTACCCGGCCTATATCTGCGAAAACGGCGCAGACCTTCCGTTGAAAAGCTTTGATTCGCACTTTATCACAACGGCAACGTGAAAAGCGTCCTTCACGGAAAAGTGGGGAATTAACAAATAAACCGGGTTACGATGCAGTAAGCCGTAAACAGCAGCAGAAAGGCGGCGTCTTTGCCCTGCAGTGTAAAAATCGCCGTAACGACCGTCATTGCCGCCAGAACAACAAAATCCGCCGCCCCGGCAGCCCTTGCGGAAACCGGAGCGGCGCTTTTTGCATCCAACGCCGCCCACAGCGCCCTGCCGCCGTCCAGAAACGAGAGGGGCAACAGATTACACAGCCCCAGGGTGAGGTTTACTTCAAACGCCTGCCGCAGCCACGCCGCGGAAAAAGACCTGCCCAACAAAAAAAACGCGCCTGCCAGCAGCAGGTTGATCCCCGGCCCCGCCAGTACAGACGCCAGCGCTCTGCCGTAGGGCAGCATGGCAAAGCAGACCCCGCCGATGCGGGCTCCGCCCGGCAGCAGGGTAAGGGTGAGATCGCGGCAGCCGAAGGCCAGCAGGCATATAAGATGCGCCGCCTCGTGCAGAATGGCGGCGGCAAACACAACGGCAAGCTTCCCCGCGGCTTCCGTTTGCAGCGCCAACGTGAGCGCCGCGCAAAACAGAAAGGAAACGTGCACCTTTACCCGGGGCAGCTTAAGATACAACGGCGGCGCCCTCCAACAGGATAGCGGGATCGTGCTTCACCCCGTCGATATGCACCTCGAAGTGCAGATGGGGGCCGGTGGCGAGGCCGGTATGCCCCACAAAACCGATCACGTCCCCCCGCCGAACGGCAACGCCCTCTTCCACGTTGCGGGCGCTCATGTGGCAGTAAAGGGTTTCCACGCCGTTTTCATGGGCGAGCTTTACGTAATTGCCGCTCATCTCCCCCACCCCGGCGGCGATCACTTCCCCATCCATGGCGGCGTAAATGGGCGTGCCCTCGGGTGCGGCGATATCCTGCCCGGAGTGAAAGCCCTGCGTGCCGTAAATGGGATGCACCCGTTCGCCGAAAGAAGATGAGATCTGCCCGTTTACCGGCAGCACCACCGCGCCGCCCACGTCATAAAAAGCGAAGCTGATCGTCCGCAGCGCATCCTGCGCGGAGAGATCCTCTCCCCCGGCGGAAACCGCGTCCGTTTGCTGCGCCGCGTCGGCTGCTTCGGACGGATCTGCAGCAGGGTCGTTTTCCGTCTGCGCTGTTTCATCGGACGCTTCCGGTTCAGCAGCGTCGCTCTCCTGTTTTTCTTCCGCGCTGCCGAAATCAAAAAAATGAAAGCTGCCGGGGTCGTAGTCCGCCGCGTTCAGGCTGTTGAACTCCGCCCGCATCCGCTCAAACAGAGGCGCGTTCAGCTTCATCGCGCCGAACACCAGCCCCAATATCAGCCCGCAGCACACCAACTGCACGCCCGTCAGCTTCAGAAACGGATCCCCGCTTTTTTCCGCCTTTTTTTTCTGTTCCCGCATCAAAAACCGCCTCCTTGCCTTGTCCGTATAATATATGCGGGAGGGGGAACGGATATGCGTAAAATTGCAGTTTATCGCTCCGCGATAAACTGCAAAGTGATATGTTGCTGCGCAAC
>CAMOVW010000173.1 GCA_946627725.1 uncultured Clostridia bacterium | reverse complement strand
GAATATGCGCAGACGAATCAGCTGAATTATTTTTATCTGGATGTGCCTGCGGATACCTATTACGTCAGCGGAACAGCGGGAAAGCTCTCATGGCGGCTCGATAAACTGAGCGGCGAACTGCTGATCTCGGGAAGCGGCGATATGCAGAATTATTCGTACTCTTCCGCTCCATGGCTGGAAAACAAAAGTTTCTTGAATACGGTCACCATAACCGAAGGCGTTACGTCAGTCGGTGCATATGCTTTTTATAACTGTGACAAACTGAAACGTATATCGCTCCCGGACAGTGTCACAAAACTCGGCGCCAATGCATTTTACGGCTGTAAGGAGCTGCGCCGGATCGCGCTGCCCGCCGGATTAACTGAGATCAGCGACAATCTGTTTTATCAATGCGCCGAATTGTCTGATATCGTGATCCCGACCGGCGTCACAAGCATCGGTAAATATGCGTTTAACGGCTGCGCCGGTCTTTCATGCGTAGCGATCCCCAACACGGTAACAACGATCAAAGAAAACGCGTTTTGCAATTGTACGGGTTTGCTCGATATAACGATCCCGGCAGGCGTCACAAGCATCGGGAATGAGGCGTTTAAGGGTTGTTCTGCGCTTGAAAGCATCAACGCAGACGACAATAACGAAACATACCATGCCGACCGGAATTGCCTGATCGAAACGGCGTCCAAAACGTTGATCCTCGGTTGTAAAAACAGTGAGATCCCGGCGGATGGCAGTGTAACGTCGGTAGGTTCTTATGCCTTTTATGATTGCAACGGTCTTACGGATATAACGATCCCGGATACGGTAACGTCCATCGGCTCTTACGCTTTTCAGAGCTGCAGCGGCCTGACGGAAATAACGATCCCTCAAAGCGTTCAAAGCATCGGTTATTACGCATTCAGCTACTGCTCGAATCTTGCTTCGGTGCGTATTATGAATCCCGACGCAAAGATCTATGCGGACGCCTTTACGGGAACCGCATGGTATTACGACCAGCAGAACGGCGTGGTTTATATGAATGGGATTGCCATCGGTTACAAGGGGACCATGGCTGCGGATACGGTAATTACATTGAAAGAAGATACCGTGGCGATCGGGGAAGGCGCTTTTCGCAATCAGAAACAGCTGAAGGGCGTTATCTGCAACACCGGACTGCAAAGGATCGGTAAAGACGCTTTTTCCGGCTGCACGTCTCTTTCCGAGCTGGAGATACCCGATACGGTAACCGAGATCGGTGAAGAAGCGTTTTATAATACAAAATGGCTGAACAACCAATACGGGGGATTGATATACGCCGGTAAAGTGGCGTATACCTATAAGGGCAATATTTACGGAGACGGTTCTCTTACGCTGGACAGCGATACCGTGGGCATTGCCGACAAGGCTTTTTATAATCTGGATACGCTTGTGAGCATCTCCTGCGGGGATTCGCTGATCTCTGTGGGGGAATCCGCCTTCGCTGACTGCGGTTCTTTAACCACGGTGGTTTTACCGGATACCGTTACGCGTATCGGGGCTTCCGCTTTTCAAAAGTGTACCGGCCTTGCGCTTGCTTCTTTGCCGCGCGGCTTGAAACAGCTCGGCGAAAACGTGTTTTCCAATTGCAAGGCGATTACGGCGCTTTCGATCCCTTCCGGCGTCGCAGCGGTTCCCGCGGGCGCGTTCAAAGGCTGCACGGGGCTGCAGAACGTTACGTTTACCAACGGCCTTACAAAGATCGGCGAGAGCGCGTTTGCCGATTGTACCGGGCTTGGGGAAATCGCGCTGCCCAATTCCGTATCCGATATCGGCGCGGCCGCCTTCCGGAATTGCGGAAAAATAACCGAAGCCGCCTTGCCGAGATTCCTTGAAGAGATCCCGGCGGAGCTGTTTTACGGATGCAGAAATCTGAAAGCCGTTGTGATACCGGTATCGGTAACGCGCATCGGGAACAACGCCTTTTACGGGTGTTATTCGCTGCAGCAGATCAATCTGCCTGCCGCCCTCTCCGAAATTGAGGGAACACCTTTCCTTGAATGCTCCGCGCTTTCAAGCATCACCGTTGCCGCCGCAAACAGAGCTTTCAGCGCACAGGACGGCGTTCTGCTCAATAAGGACGCTACCGTGCTGCTCCGCTATCCGGAAGCCAAAAAAGGAACGGAGTATACGGCGCCTGAAACCGTGGCCGAAATCGGCAGCTTCGCGTTCAGAGGTAATCGGTATGTGAAGCGGATCACACTTCCTGAGGGGCTCCATACGATAAGGAAATTCGCGTTTTATTACTGTAACGCGCTGGAAGAGATCCTTCTGCCGGAAACGCTTTCCCGTATAGAGGAATACGCGTTCGGGTCCTGTTACGGATTGAAACAGATCACGCTTCCCGCAGCGCTTACAACAATTGAAAATAATACCTTTTATCTGTGCGAAGCGCTTGTTGACGTCGTCTTCGGCAGTGAGGTCACTGCTGTGGGGGATCAGGCGTTTTACGGCTGTATATCGCTGCAGAGCTTAGCTCTTCCCGAAAGTGTAACAAGCATCGGTGAAAACGCGTTTTACTGCTGCAGGAAATTAACAGAAGCGACCGTTCCCTCAAATGTGAGCGAGATCGGCGAAGGCGCTTTCAGCGGCTGTTCCGGGCTGACGCAGCTTACGGTACCTTTTGCAGGCGCAAGCGCCAAAAATGCGGACGACAGAAATCAGGATCCCTTCGGGTATATCTTCGGAACAAAAAGCCTGTACGGGACCGCCCCCGCCACACAGACGTATTACGGCAGCAATGCGCAGTCAACCGTTTCGACACAGTATTATATCCCTTCTTCTTTGAAAAAAGTTACCGTTACCGGAGGCAATATCCTGCGCGGCGCTTTTGAAAACTGCGCCTCGCTGGAAGAAATCGTGCTGCCGGAGCATCTCACAGAGGTTTGCGCAAATGCTTTCAGCGGCTGCAGCTCTCTTAAAGAGATTTCGATGCCGTCTTCTGTTGAGATCATCGGAGATTCTGCCTTTTCTGACTGTACCGCCCTTACGGAGATTGCGCTCCCGTCCTCTGCCGGAACGATTGGGGACGGCGCGTTCTCAGGCTGCGCCGCGCTTACGGATATCACGTTTTCCGAAGCCGTAACGGAGATCGGCAGCAACGCTTTTTCGGGCTGTACCGCATTATCCGCCGTTGATCTTCCGCAAGGGTTAACCGCAATCGGAAGCGGCGCGTTCTGCGGCTGTACGTCAATGCATACGGTGCAGGTACCCGATTCCGTGGCTGCGATCGGCAGCGGCGCGTTCGGCGGCTGCACGGGGCTTACCGACGTCACCATTCCGTTTACGGGCGGCAGCGCATCGCCCGCGCAGGGTGAAACGCAATATCCGTTCGGGTACATTTTCGGCGAGACGGAAACCGAACGCTGCGCCATCGCTGTGCAGCATTACAGCGTTGAAGGCGAAACGGATCCCGTAACGGTATCCTACTATATCCCGGAAACACTGAAAACCGTAACGCTCTCCCGCGGTTCCGTAATGCCCGGCGCTTTTGAAAACTGTGATACGCTCACCCGTATCGTTCTTCCGTCGGATGCGGATAAGATCGGCGACAACGCCTTTTCAGGCTGTGCCGCGCTTTCGGAAATCGTGATCCCTTCAAGCGTTACAGCCATCGGATACCGTGCTTTTAATGAATGCACCGAAATCACGTCACTTTCGCTTCCCGAGGGGCTCTCATCCATCGGGGAGGCGGCTTTCAGGCGCTGCACCGGCCTTGTTACGGTGCATATCCCCGATGGCGTTACCGAAATCGGAGAAGCCGCTTTCAGCGGCTGCAAAGGGCTTCGCGCCGCCGCGATCGGCGCCGGCGTTACCGTATTGCCGGATCAGACGTTCGGCGGATGCTCCGGTCTTGAAAATCTGTTTTTTGATACCGGCGTAGCCGTGATCGAGGAAAACGCGCTGGCTGAATGCGACGCGCTCTCGTATGTATGCTATTCCGGCACAAGGGACAACTGGAGAGCGGTGCAAAACGGTTCTTCAACGGTTCCTGTGGTTTATCAATACAAAAACCGCAACGGCGTGATTACCGATGCGTACGATTCCATGCTTCTGGCGGTGTGGCAGACGCCGACGTCGCCTGATGTGCTTTCGATACCTGAAACGGTGACCTCTGTTTTGAATTGGGCGGCGATCGGCCCGAATGCGTTCGTCGGGGCGCGTTTGCCCGATGCGTTGGAAGAGATCGGAGAAGGATCGTTCCGCAACTTTGATTCGCTGAAAGAGATCGAGATCCCCGAAGGGATAAAAGCGGTGCCTGCATATGCGTTTGAGGGCTGTGAAAATATGAACACGGTCAAGCTTCCTTCAACGGTCGCTTCCATCGGCGATCATGCGTTTTCCGGCTGTACGTCGCTGGAAACGGTAAACTATGCTTCTACGCGTGAAAACTGGAATGCAATTCAAAAGGGTGAAAATGCGCTCCCTGAGAATGTGGCGATCATCTTTGCCGAGGCGTATTATACCGTTGCATATGACGCCAACGGCGGCGTGAACGCCCCTGAGGCGCAGGAGAAAATCGGGAAAGATACGCTGATTCTCAGTTCTGAGGTTCCTTTCAAATCTTATACGGTTCGGTTTGACGCTGCGGGCGGCGCCGCAAGCGAAGAGAGTATAGAGGCGCAGTGCGTCTTTACCGGGTGGAATACCGCCGCGGACGGCTCCGGTACGGCTTATGCACCCGGTGGGGAATATACCGCGGCCGAATCGGCCACACTTTATGCGCAATGGGCGCCTGCGGCGGCAGGGGAGCTTGCTTCGGCCACGCGGCCCGGATACGTGTTCACCGGCTGGTTTACAGCCGCCGACGGCGGCGAGCAGGTCAGCGCGGCGGATGCGGTTGAGGGCGATATCACCCTTTATGCGCATTGGACCGCCGCTTCTTACACAGCCACTTTCCGGATCAACGGCGGCAGATGGCCGAACGGTACAAGCGAAGCTGCGCGTACGCGCGGCTATACGGCAGAAAACATGCTTACTGCGGAATTCAGCGAGAATAACGGCGTAAACTGGCCTTATCTGCGCAACGCCTACACCTTTGCCGGGTGGAAAGTTCTCAGCTGCGCCCACGGAACCTGGCCTGTGGATACGGTTTATGCCGATAACCGCCTTGCTGAAAAAGAAGGTATGTGGGGCGACGTCGTTTTTGAGGCGCAGTGGGAATACACGCCGGATACATATATCGTTTCGTTTAACGCCAACGGCGGCGTCGGCGCGCCGGACGCACAGACCAAAACGCAGGAGCAGCCCCTTACGATCAGCAGTATCAAGCCCACAAAAACGTATACCGTTCATTTTGACGCCAACGGCGGAAGCGTTTCGCCCGCAAGCAAAGATGTAAACTGCGCCTTCCTTTATTGGAATACGAAGAAAGACGACTCCGGTACCGTATTCAGCCCGGGGGACAGATATACCGCGGATGAAGGCGTAATACTGTATGCCCAGTGGGGCGATCCCAAAGCAGGAGAACTGCCTGTGCCGGAGCAGCGGGATTATACCTTTACCGGCTGGTTTACAGCTGCTTCCGGCGGTGAGCAGATAACTGCCGCCGATTTGATCTCGTCTGATATCACGCTTTACGCCCGCTGGAAAGAGACGCCCTCCACTGCCACCTTCCTGATCAATGGCGGCAAATGGGCCAACGGTACCTCTGAAGCCACCCGTACCCTGACCTATACGTCAGAGCAGATACTGCTTGCGGTGTTCAGAGAGGGCAACGGTGTGAACTGGCCTTATCAGAGGGACGCCTACGTCTTCGACGGATGGAAGGTGACGCGCTGCGACAACGGCAACTGGACGGTGGGCGCGGTATATTCCGATAACTGGCTTGCCCATCAGAGCGGTTTGCGCGGCAACGTCACCTTTGAGGCGCAGTGGAAATACGCGCCGGCAAAATATAACGTAACCTATAACGCCAACGGCGGCACGGGGACGCCTTCTGATCAAATAAAAATACAAAACGAGCCGTTAACGCTCAGCGGTTCCACGCCGCACAGATCATTTACCGTATCGTATAACGCCAACGGCGGCAGAGTTTCACCTGCAAGCAAAACCGTAAACTGTGCATTCCTGAGCTGGAATACCATGCCCAACGGCAGCGGCGCATCCTACAGCCCCGGCGGCAACTATACCGGCAACGAGAATCTTACGCTGTATGCGCAGTGGGCAAACCCCACCGCCGGCGATCTTGTCGTTCCAACCCGCAAAGGATATAACTTTATGGGCTGGTATACGTCCGCTTCCAAGGGTACAAGGATCTTTTCAACGAATACGATTGTTTCCAATATGACCCTGTATGCGCACTGGACGCCCATTAAACAATCAAATATCTTTAATTTGGGTGAAGAAACCTATAGCTTCAGGAATTTCGGAGACGCCGATTCCGCCATCGGCCATTGCTTCGGTATGTCCGTAACCAGCGCGGCGTATTATCTCGGCCTGCTGGATAAACGTGTGATCGGCGACGCCGACGCGCCGCTGTATTCCTTTACGCTGAACGATCGTGTAAAAACGCCGATCTGCCTCTATCAGGGAATTCAGGGGAACTATTCTTCCGGCGCTATCGTGGCGGGCGGCTCTTCCTATCGGACCGGTTTATCCAATATCTATGCGGACTGGATCGAAGTGATCGATTATATAAGCGATCACGCTTATGATAACACCGGTGTGCTTCAGGTTGGGTTCCGCAAGGGAACCGGAGGTCACGCGGTCAATTTCCTTCGGTACGAAAACGTAAACGGAGAGGATCGGATCTATGTATACGATAATAATTTCCCCAATGAGGAGACCTACTTTTATCTGGCTGATGACGATAAGGTGTATCAGGCGCCTATGCAAACCTTCCCCGGCGCCATCGATTGCATAACCTTACGTGATATCTATCAATACATGGATCTGGCTAAGGATTTCGACGCTACCCTCGCCGTATACGCAGCAAAGGATGCTACTACGCTGCAAGGGTATACGTATACTTATCTGGAGGGGGAGCCGGACACCCGTGAATACGTTATGTACGAAATCCCGAAAGGAGAAACAACGGTAAAAATCATTCCCCATGAGAATAACGCCGATTTCATTTATCTCGGTACGGAATACAGCTTCGGCAATGTTACCGATTCCACCTACGGTATTCTTACGCTGGGCATAAAGGACGAGCACGGCGATATCTCGGAACCGTTGTTCAGGATCTATGACGAAGAAGAGGGGAATACAACCTCAGGCGACGTGGACGGCGACGGCAAGGTGACCGCGTCCGACGCCCGTCTTGCCCTGCGGCAGGCGGTGAATC
>CAMOVW010000172.1 GCA_946627725.1 uncultured Clostridia bacterium | reverse complement strand
GCCGTAAGCTTTGCCGAAATACGAATTCGTGAAGCTATTCGACTCGGGTTAAAAAAGTGTATTATTCCGTCCAGGAACTTAAAAGAGATCGGTCAGGAATTAAAAACAAAAATCGACATTGTCGGCGTATCCAACATACGTAAAGCATATCAGGAATCCATTATATAAATCGGAGGTATTCGTAATGAGTAAAGAATCAAAAGCAGCTGCAAATTTTCGGGCAAATCTGGTTATACTTGCAGTAAGTTGTTCCATTCTGTGGGTGATTCGGAGATTCACTAAAAAGGCAAAATTATGATACCTCAACGGTTGGGGAAGTACTCTTTAAAATATCGATAATTATACAAAATTAATATTTTGTATAATTCAGGGGAGCTTTCATGGCAAATAAGGCGTATTACTATTCGGTTCCGCCCACTGTACGGAATTTTTTAAATTATCAATCAACGATCAAGAATAAGTCTGAAAAGACCGTAGATCAATACTGTTTGGATCTGCGTTTGTTTTTGCGTTTTATTTACTGTGAACAAAACGGTATTGCCGCAACAGACGAAGAACAGTTCAACGAAATTGATATTTCACAAATTCCCGAATCATTTTTCAGAACAATCACATTAGATATTGCATATTCATTCTTATCTTTTTGCCGCACCGAGCGTGATAATCAGGAAAAGGCCCGGGCAAGAAAAGTATCCTGCATACGGGCATTCTTCAAATATCTGAAACTGAATCATATTATCGATGATAATCCTATGATCAATCTTGATTCGCCGAAGCTGAAAAAAAGCCTTCCGAAATATCTTTCGGTTGAACAGGCGCAGGCTTTATTAATGAGCGTTTCAGGCCCGAATAAAGAGCGAGATTATTGTATTCTCACCTTTTTCCTGAATTGCGGAATGCGTTTATCCGAACTGGTTTCTCTTGATTATAATAAAATTAAAATTGAGAATGATTCCGCCTCAATTATTATTACCGGTAAAGGCAACAAAGAGCGCACCGTGTATCTGAATCATGCATGCGTTGCAGCGCTTCGTGCTTATATGAACGTACGTCCGAAAGACGGCGTCATTGATAAATACGCATTATTTCTGTCGAATCGTTTAAAAAGGATCAGCCCGAAAACGGTTCAGTATTTGGTTGACGTTTATCTTGATAAAGCCGGCCTCGGCGACCAGGGATATTCGGTTCATAAGCTGCGGCATACGGCAGCTACGTTAATGTATCAGACCGGACAAGTCGATCTTCTTGAGCTGAAAGAGATCCTTGGGCATGAAAGCCTGAACACGACACAGATCTATACGCATCTGCAGAACTCAAAACTGAAAGCTGCTGTGGATGCGAATCCTTTGGCCGATTTTACAAAAAAACAGACAGACGGGCAATAACGAACAGCCTGTCTGTTTTATTATTCAAAATAGACCGCGGAATAATTTATCGCAGATGTACAACAAAAGAACCGAGAGCATCATTCCGCCGGCACAGATACCGTTTCTGAATATAAAGATACGCAAATCTATTTCTTCTTTTCTGTCAAACAGTATATTTGAACACAGCGATTTGGATAATTGCGCGTTCACCTGACACATCATCAGCGATGAAACACAAAACAGGGACAATCCGGGCAACAACAGCAATGAAAAGTATCCAAATCCCTTTGCCCCATAATTCAGCAGCAAAAAAGAAGGAAAAAATGATGAAGCTATACCGCAAATAATGGTTATAAACGTTAAAATGCTTATACCCGCGCAGCTGAGCCCGGCTGTGACGCATAAGAAGATCTCTATACCGATTGCGCAGAACATTAACAATACGTTTTGCTCGCAGTTATTTTCGTATAAAGCGAACAGCATTTTTTGTAATACAGACGATTCACCCGATCCAAAAAACAACGCGCTTCCTATCAATACCGAACATAAAAAAACCGTAAAAAACAGAACCGTTATACCTGTGTCTTTCTGTCCCGTTGAACCGAAATGATGTAATAAACGGTGTTTTGAATAAAACATGACCTTTTTCATTTTTTTCCTCTTTTTTATATTTATCTTCTCACGATATTTTTCATTATTATACTGCCGGTGCAGCCAAAAAACAGATCGACAGCGAGCATTATCAGATAAATCATATTAATTGAAAATCCGCTGCAAACCAAACAAACGGCAATATAAACAACCGAAAAAATCAACGAACTCAGCACGCCGTTTACAATTCCCCGTATATGGTGGTTTTTTGCCGTGGCACACGCATAAACAAATGAACCCACTCCGCCGAAGCAAACCAAAAAGTAAGGCAGTATTTCCCCGGGAATTTCTTTTTTTGTGGTAATAAATGCCAGAACACATACAAGGATCGTACTTACGGCAAGACTCAGAAGCATACCTTTCAAATAATAATACACGATCGACTTCCCTGCTCGTTTTCTTTGTTTCATTTGTTCCTCCGATTGACGTATTTTATCTTTCAGTACTTTTTATGCGCATACGTCTCTGAATATGAAAAAAACAGCCGCGAGGGCTGTTTTAATAATAGATTATTTATTACTTTATTTCTTTGTATCGTCTATGTCGCTTTTCTTTGTTCTGCGGCTGCCGGTTTTCTTTTCTTCTTTTTCCTGGGCTTTCGCGGCTTCAAGAGCAGCTTTTTCTTCCGCAGCACGAGCGTTTGCTGTATCATTGGTCTGGATCGCCCAACGTTTGAATTCCATCTTCGTTTTGTCTGCGCTTGTAACAATAACTACGGAATCCTCTCTTACGGTAACGATTTTGCCCGTAATACCGCCGATCGTAGTGATATCATCGCCGATCTGAACGGAATCACGCAGTTTTTGCTCTTCCTGCTGACGTTTTTTCTGCGGACGGATCGAAGTGAAATACATAACCACAAACATCACGCCGAAAACGGCAATTAAAATAACAGGGTTCCCGAAAGGGCTCTTTGTGGCTGCGGTATCACCGGCGGCTAAAGTAAAAAAAGTATAAAACATAATACTCCTCCAAAGCAATTTTATATCATTATAATGGTAATTGTAAAAAAAAGCAAGAGTTTTTCTTAAAATAATTCAGTCTGAACAGCGCTTATCCAAAACGTATATGTTATTGTTGTAAAATTGTTCGTATTCGTCTGCATCAATCGCCTCGCGGATCCGTTCCATCAGGCGGTTGTAAAAATACAGATTATGCATAACGCATAAGCGAAGCGCAAGAACTTCTTTCGCTTTGATCAGATGCCGCAGATATGCTCGTGAAAAGTTTTTGCAAACAGGACAATCGCAATCGGAATCCAGAGGACGGAGATCTGTTTCATATTTCGCGTTATTCAGATTTATAATGCCTTTTGTTGTAAATAGATGCCCGTGACGCGCGTTGCGCGAAGGCATTACGCAATCAAAAAGATCTACGCCGCGTTTTACTGCTTCCAGAATGTTTCCGGGCGTTCCCACGCCCATCAGATACCGGATCTTGTCGGCCGGCATATACGGTTCAACGGCGGAGATCACGCGATACATTTCTTCCGCCGGCTCCCCTACCGCCAGGCCGCCGATGGCGTATCCGTCCAGATCCAGCTTTGCAATATCCTGCATATGCTTAATACGCAGGTCGTCGTATGTGCAGCCCTGATTGATGCCGAATAACAGTTGTTTTGGATTAACGGTATCCGAAAGAGCATTCAGGCGGTCGTGTTCTTCTTTGCAGCGAATCAGCCACCTTGTAGTACGTTCACAAGAGAGCTTGGCATAGTCGTACGGCGCAGGGTTTTCTACGCATTCATCAAAAGCCATGGCAATCGTTGAACCGAGATTGGATTGGATCCGCATGCTTTCTTCCGGGCCCATAAAGATTTTTCTGCCGTCAATATGAGATTGGAACGTTACGCCCTCTTCTTTGATATTGCGCAGCTTCGCAAGTGAAAAAACCTGAAAACCGCCCGAGTCGGTCAGGATCGGTCCATCCCAACGGGTGAATGCATGCAGACCGCCCATTTCTTTTATTTTTGCATCGCCTGTGCGAACGTGCAGATGGTAAGTGTTGCACAGCATCACCTGGCAATGCAAATCTTTCAGATCCAAAGCAGATACGCCGCCTTTGATCGCGGCTGCGGTGGCTACGTTCATAAAGCCGGGCGTTTTAACTTCCCCGTGAACGGTTGTGAACTTGCCGAGGCGAGCTGCGCCGTCCTTTTTTATCAATTGATACATTTTGAAGTCCTCTTAAATTTTATCTGTTATAAAACATGCGTCGCCGAATGAAAAGAAGCGATATCTTTCTTCTATCGCGGTTTTATATGCGTTAAGTATGATCTCTCTGCTGCTCAACGCGGAAACGAGCATAATCAGCGTGCTTTCGGGCAGATGGAAATTTGTGATCAGCTCATCGATACATTTGAACCGGTATCCCGGGTAAATAAAAATATTGGTTTCACCGCTGCCGGGTTTTACAAACCCGCTCTCGTCGGCGGCGGATTCCAACGTGCGGCAGCAGGTGGTACCGGTTGCGATCACGCGTTTACCAGATCTTTTGGCTTCGTTGATCAAATCGGCTGCATCCTGTGAAATGCTGTATTGCTCAAAGTGCATTTTGTGGTCCTCAATGTTTTCCGCTTTTACGGGGCGGAACGTGCCGATGCCTACGTGCAGTGTTACCTGAGCGATCTTAACGCCTTTCGCCTTGATTTGTTCAAGCAGTTCAGGCGTATAATGCAAACCGGCGGTGGGAGCTGCTGCGGAACCGTTCATTTTTGCATACACGGTCTGATATCTTTCCCGGTCCTTTAATTCATGGGTGATATAATGCGGAAGCGGCATTTCGCCGATCCGTTCAAGCGTTTCAAGAAAGATGCCTTTATATGAAAAATGTACAAGTCGGTTTCCGTTATCCAGCACCTGCAGAACTTCGCCTGTCATATCGTTATTGCCGAATGTAAACACAGCTCCTTCTTTTGCGCGTTTGCCGGGGCCTGCAATGCATTCCCACGTATCGTTACCGCAGTTTTTCAGCAACAGAAATTCAACGTTGGCGCCGGTATCCTGTTTCACGCCGTAAATACGCGCGGGAAGCACGCGGGAATTGTTCAGCACAAGGCAATCGCCTTCATCAAGATAATCGATAATATCAAAAAAATGACGGTGTTCCAGCTTGCCGGAATGCTTCCCGATCAATAGCAACCGGGAATGATCCCGCTTCTCGCTCGGCTCCTGCGCGATCAACTCTTGCGGAAGATCAAAATAAAAATCACTTTTTTTCATAAATAACTCCGAAAGAATGAAAAATATATATTGACTATAAAAAATTTTTTTGGTAGAATAATAGATATTTTAGCACAGTAATCAAAAAGACGCAAGCAAATTTGCGTTATTTGCATAGAATAATTTACGAGGTGACAAAACAATGGATCAGAAGTACAAAGTAGGTATTATCGGCGCAACGGGTATGGTAGGGCAGCGTTTTATTACCCTGCTGGCAGATCACCCTTGGTTTGATATCACCGTGTTGGCGGCAAGCGGTCGCTCCGCCGGAAAAACTTACGAAGAAGCCCTCGGCGGCAGATGGGTTATGACCTCTCCCCTGCCCGAAAAAGTGAAAACCATGCTCGTTTACGACGCCGTAGCGGATCTCGAAAAGATCGCGGACACGGTTGATTTCTGCTTCTGCGCCGTGGATATGAAAAAGGATGAGATCCGTGCGCTGGAAGAAGCATACGCAAAGGCCGAATGCCCCATCGTTTCCAACAACAGCGCAAACCGTTTCACGCCTGACGTGCCTATGGTGATCCCGGAGTTGAACAACGAGCACATCAAAGTAATAGACGCGCAGAAGAAGCGGCTCGGTACAAAACGCGGCTTTGTGGCCGTTAAATCGAACTGCTCGCTGCAGAGCTACGTACCCGCGCTTTATCCGCTGGATGCAAAATTCGGCGTGAAAGACGTACTGGTTTGCACCTATCAGGCGATCTCCGGCGCAGGCAAGACCTTTGCCCGTTGGCCCGAAATGATCGATAACGTGATCCCCTATATCGGCGGAGAAGAAGAAAAGAGCGAGAAAGAACCGCTCAAGATCTGGGGCAAGCTTACCGACGACGCCATCGTACCTGCGGATTCGCCCAAGTTTACGGCGCAGTGCCTGCGTGTTCCGGTTTCGGACGGCCATATGGCGGCGGTTTTCGTGCGCTTTGAACATAAGCCCACCAAAGAAGAGATCCTTGACGTATGGAAGAATTTCAGCGGTCGTCCGCAGGAGCTTGAACTGCCCCACGCCCCGAAGCAGTTCCTCCATTATTTTGAAGAAGACAATATGCCCCAAACAAAGCTCAACCGTGAGCTGGAAGGCGGCATGGCAGTTTCCATCGGCAGGTTAAGAGAAGATACGCAGTATGATTACAAGTTTGTATGTCTCTCTCATAATACGCTGAGAGGCGCGGCAGGCGGCGGCGTGCTGCTTGCGGAGCTTCTCTGCGCGGAAGGCTATATTACACCTAAAAACAACTGAGCTGTGATTTTTTGAAACGAACCATTTTCACAGGCAGCGCGGCGGCAATGGTCACCCCCTTTTCGGAGGATGGCAAAACCGTTGATTATGCGCTGTTTGAACGCCTATGTGAACAGCAGATACGGTGCGGTACCGACGCTTTGGTGATCGCAGGCACAACGGGAGAATCCCCGGTGTTATCTGCCGAAGAAAAAAGAGCTTTGTTTTCGGCGGCCGTAAAAATTGCGAAAAACAGGATCCCCGTTATCGCGGGGACCGGCGCCAACGATACCGAAGCGGCTGTCAGAAAATCAAACGACGCGGAAAAAGAGGGAGTAAACGCTTTATTGGTGGTTACCCCCTATTATAATAAGTGCACGCAAGAGGGGCTGATTGAGCATTATTATTACATTGCGGACCGGGTGAGCGCGCCAATCATTGTGTACAACGTGCCCTCCCGCACCGGCGTCAATATACTGCCGGATACCTATGCAGCGCTTGGGGAACATAAAAACATTGTTGCCGTAAAGGAGGCGAACGGCGATATATCCGCGCTTGCCCAAACGAACCGCCTTTGCGGCGACAAACTCGATATCTATTCCGGCAACGACGACCAGACCGCCGCCTTTACGGCGCTCGGCGGCAAGGGCGTAATATCGGTTGCCGCAAACATCATTCCCGAACAGATGCACAAAATGGCTTCCGAACGGGAAAACAGCGCCGAAATTCAGCTGCATTATAACGATCTGCTGAAAGCGCTGTTCCTTGAGGTGAACCCCATTCCCGTAAAAGCGGCCATGGAAATGATTCACAAAAGGCCATTCCCGCTGCGTCTGCCGCTCACACCCATTTCGGCAAAGAATAAAGAAAAGCTGCAAAACGTTCTGCTGGAACATCATTTGATCTGATTTATTTGAAAAGAAGGGGCTGTAAAAAACAGTCTAAAGGGAAAGACCTCCGAGGCCACAAATCGGCTTTCGGAGGTT
>CAMOVW010000171.1 GCA_946627725.1 uncultured Clostridia bacterium | reverse complement strand
GGTATGAGATCGACGACAGCACGGCAACATTAAAAGAAAACCCTGCGTTTGAAGTTCACGAAACGGACGAAGGTGAAATATACCGCACGGCATATTTGAAAGATATTCTTGAAAACGCGGAGATCCTTTCCGCCTATCCGTCTCTCGGTGATTATCTGATCATTATACAGGACACTTTGCCGGGTGTAATGGGAGAAACGTTCCATCGGTATAAACATATTGTACTGAATCAGACACTTTTTGAGCGATACACAAAAGAATACAACGATTACCTGAACGGTGGAAGAAAACAGGAGATCGCAAGAATCGAGCAGACGCCGGAATACAGGGAGTATTCCAAATATTTTGACGATGAATACACGGACAAACTGGATCCGGAAACATGGCTGCGGGAAGAAAAAGCCGCGCAAGACAAGTTTTTCGGTTCGGAACTCGGCAAACGCTATTATCAGCTTCAATGGGGAAAGGTTGATATGCGAAAATATGAGCCGGGATGGTCGAGAGAAGCAAAGAGCGTATTGTTCCATGAGCTGCAGCACGCCGTTCAACGGCTTGAAGGCTTTGCCTCCGGCGCGACAACGAGAAATCCAAATTATGAACGTGTGGCCGGAGAGGTGGAAGCACGGGACACTGCAGCCCGTGCAGATCTGACGGCAGCGCAGAGAAAAGAAACCCGCCCGGACATCGACCGGACGGACGTGGTGTTTGCGGATGGGGGCACGGCGAACAGCGAGGATCTGGATAGATACAAAAATGCTGAAGAAAACAATGAATTAAAATTGCTTTTATCTAAAGTAAAATCAGGTACAGCTGCAGATCATGATAGAGTACAGTTTGGAATTATCGACAAAAAAACTGCCGATCTCATACAAAATGAAATCGGTGTTTATGCAGAAGGCTTCAAAATTATAATCGAAGCGAAACAATTAAAACATATACTGAATGATCATGGCGAAAATGGGAAGGCGGATCATACCCTTGCAAATGATTCGGATATCCTAAAAATGGGCTATGCAATAAATAATTATGAAAACATTTCAGAAGCGGGGAGGACGAGCGCGTATTGGGAATTTACAAGAGGACATAGCAGAACAGCGAGAACGGTAAAAATAGAAAAACAAATTGGGGTAAAATCGTATTATGTTATTGAAGCGGTACCTGATACAAAAGCAAAAACGGTTTATGTTGTATCAGCATATTTGGGACCAGCATCAAAAATAAAAGAAGCCCCACAGCTTGGCGATGCACAAGGCCCTGCCGCAACGTCCGAAATCGGTTCTGTGGAAACTTCTAATGCTAATATAGCACAAGCGGATAATAAAAGTCAAGAGACAGATTTCAGCGCGGATCTGGAGAGTGAAGCGATCGATCAGCTGGAGGAAACGGCGGAGAAGGACCCGAAGGTGCGGGAGCAACTGCAGAACGTGCAGGCATTGTATGACGCATACCGGAAGGCAAGCAGGCAAAAGAACGGGAAGATCCCTACGGAGGCGAAGCTGCGGGACATTGTACAGAAATATGTGCTGAACGACCCGAACAATAAGACGCACAGGAACGAGATGACGGAAGAAGTGATCCGCTTGCTGAACGACGTGATGGACGGAAATATCTCGTTTACTTCTTTCGCATACGCGGTGCGCGGCATGATGAAGGGAAAGGCAGGCGCCCTTCTGCACAAAAAAACACGTGCATTTTTCAAACATCTGTGCTATGATGGAGAAAAGGAGGCATGGATATGAAAAAAGACAAGCATTCCGCTGCTGCGGCGGGCGGGAAACGGGCCGGCGGCTTTCGGATGTGGCTGCTGGTGTGGGGCCTGGGCCTTGCGGGGCAGATTTGCTGGAACATGGAAAACCAGTGGTTCAACACCTTTGTTTACGCCAAGATCGGCAAGGATCCGAGCATTATCACCGGTATGCTGATCTGCTCGGCGGCGGCCACCACCTTCGCCACCTTCTTTTTCGGCACATGGGCGGACCGCACCGGCAAACGGCGCACCTTTATCAGTTGGGGCTACATCCTTTGGGGTATCTTTACCATCGCCTTTGGCCTGACCGAGTTTATCAGCAAGGATCTGTACCTGCTGATGGCGATCAGCGTAGTGCTGGCGGATACCATCATGAGCTTTTTCGGCTCCATGGGCAACGACGCGGGCTTCAACACCTGGACCAACGACATTATGACGGAGAAAAACCGGGGCGGCATCGGCGCGGCGCTGGCCACACAGCCGGTGCTGGGCACAATTCTCGGCACCGTGGTGGGCGGCATGCTGGTGGGCGAAAACGACAATTATATGCGGCTGTTTATTGTGATGGGCGTATTTGTGATCATTTTCGGCCTGATCAGCATGTTTGCGCTGAACAAAAACGACGACGTTGCGCCAAGCGTGAACGGCGGCTTTTGGAAGCAGTTTTTCAGCGTGTTCAACTTCAAGCGCTTTTTCAGCCTGAAGGAGCTGGTGCTGGTACACGTGGCCATCGCCATCTTCTTTATCGGCTTTAACGTGTATTTCGCCTATATCGGCAATTATCTGATCTATTACCTGGGCTATACGGCGGATATGATGGGCATTATTGAGGCGGTGCCGCTGGTGCTGGCCATGCTCACCGCGATACCCATCGGCATACTGATCAACAAGAACAAGCACCCCTTTATCTGCGTTGCCGCCGTTATCATCAACATCATCGGGCTGTTTATTCTGTACCCGATCAAGGCGGCGGACGTGGACCCCACCACCATATTCAACCTGCGCATCTGGCTCGGCATTTTCGTTGTGGGCGTGGGCTACGTGGGCATACTGCAAACCACCAAGGTATGGGCAAAGCAGCTCTACCCCAGAAACGCCAAGGGGCAGTTTGAGGGGATATGGATATTGTTCTTTGTGCTGATCCCGATGATCGGCGGCTCGCTGATCGGGCAGGCCGTGGTGAAAACCAGCGGCGAGACCTTTGTGAACGAGGCCAGCGGCCTGACCGAGTACGTGCCCAACGGCAACGTGTTCCTTGTGGGCGCGGCGGTGATTTTGTTCAGCCTGATACCGATACTGCTGACGCTGCGGTACAGAAAAAGAGTATAAGGAGAAACACATGACCTATACCCTGATCCGCAGCGACAGAAAAACCCTTGCCATACAGATCACCGACACGGGCGAGGTGGTGGTGCGCGCGCCCCGCAGAATGGCGGAAAAAGATATCCGCAGAATTGTGGCAGAGCGCGAGGATTGGATCAACAGGCACCTTGCCGCAAGAAAAGAAAAAATCGATGAGACCAACGCCGTTGCGCGGCTGACGTATGAGGAAGTGCAGGCGCTGGCGGAAAAAGCAGTGAAGGAGATCCCGCCCCGCGTCGCCTTTTGGGCAAAGCAGATGGGCGTGACCTACGGCAGGATCACCATACGCAACCAGAAGACCCGCTGGGGCAGCTGCTCTGCGCAGGGCAACCTGAACTTCAACTGCGCCCTGATGCTGGCGCCCCCGGAGGTAACGGACAGCGTGATCGTGCACGAGCTTGCCCACAGAAAAGAAATGAACCACTCCCCCGCCTTTTACAAGGCGGTATACGACGCGTTTCCGGAATACGACAAATGGAACCGTTGGCTGAAAGAAAACGGCGCGGGGCTGATGAAGAAGATTGGGTGGTAAATTGCAGATCAAAAAAACCGATCTGCTTTCAAACAGGCAGGTCGGTTCGTTGTTCAATGAAACATAAGGGAAAATCTGATTCTTCTACACAGATCGATTAGTTTTCCGATGGGTCGACGGTTCTTACTTTCGCCTGATAGGTGTAAATCGACCGGAAGCGAATTCCGTTGACTTCTTTCGGTTAGATTTATAAAAAGCGTGCCTGCAAGGGGACACGCTTTTTTTATTTACTTATTCAGCCGGAAGGCTGCCAGGTGGCGGTAGCTGATCAGATGGATGCCGTTTGCCTTGAAGGCGGCGTGGGTTTCGGGGTCCTTCATCACCTCGTATTCCCAACCACGGCGCTGCCATGTGCCGGAGATGCGCTGCATCTCTTCGGTGGGGAAGGCGGGATGGATATAGGTTTCGCAGATGCCCTCGGGAATGCGGATCAGGTATTCGATGAAGTTGTTTTTGAATTCCTCATAGGTTTCGCCGGTTTCGATGTGTTCGGGGAAGATCAGATAATCGGGCATGGGCACGCGGTAAAGTTTGCCGAACGCGCCGGCGAAGCGGCAGGCCGCCTTGAACAGCGCCATATTGGTACCCTCGGGACACTGGCTGGCAAGGGGCTTGGAGAACATACGGAAGGGATAGCCCTTTTCGCCGCACAGTTTCAGCGTCATGGGCAGAAGCTTCAGTTTGCCGTTCAGGCCGTAAACCGCGCCCATGTGGCTGTCTACGTGGCTGGGATGCATGCCGCGGCTCTCGCAGTATTCGATCTGCGCGCGGCTCTCCGCCATGGCCTCGTCGTAATTGCAGTGGGCCTCAAAATCTTCGCTTTCGGGCCACATGCGGCCTTCCGGCGTTTTCAGGCTGGCGCCGTCCGTCAGCGGGCCCCAGGGGCAGCGCTCTTTCCACTCGTTGGTGTGGGTCAGATGCACGCCGATGGCGTACTGCGGGTGTTTCGCCGCGAATTCGATGGCCTCGTCTGCGCCGGGGCAGGGCGCCATGACCGTGGAAGAGAAAATGCAGCCGCTTTCAAACAGGTCGAACACCGCAGCGTTGGCGGAATGGCAGAGTCCGAAATCGTCCGCGTTGATGATCAGATATTTTTTTCCCATTTTGTTTCTCCCTTTTTATATTTTGTTATTGTTCGTTTTCATGTTCGGCGAGATAGGCCAGCTCTTCGGCGCGGTCCGCCGCGCTTTGGGCTTTGACCCGCGCGCGCACCTCTTTGCGGTTTTTGCCGATGATACCGTTTTTGGTGAAGGCCACAAAGAACATACCGATCAGGGCCCCCGCACCGGAAAGGATCAGATCCAGCATGGTATCCACAAGGCCGCCCTCATCCAGAATGAAGGACCGCTGCAGCGTGTAGCCGTAGAGCCGATCCATGGTAAACTCATAGAATTCCCACGCTACGGAGATAAACACCGCAAACAGCAGCGAGAACATGGAGGCCAGCGCCGGGCTCAGATGACGCTTTTTGCCCTGAAACACCACGGCGAAATCATAGGCGAAATAGGCAGCCACCACGCCCGCCATAAAGTGCTCGATCACATTCACGTACGGAAAATTGGTTTTTGTGTTCAGAAAATAGCCGATCACCACGCCGAAGCCGATAAAGATGTTCAGCAGTGTCTGCGGGAAATAGCCCACGCGGGTGATAAAGCTTTTGCCGCCGAACAGCTGCCACATATCCCACATATGCGAAAAGGCGATGGCGAACAGACCCATCAAAAATTGTGTGGTGGAGCCGTGCAGAATGCCGTAAATGCTGAAAGCCAGCAGAGAAAAGCGGATCACCCACCATAAGATCAGCTGCGGCATGGGTACACGGCCGATCCGGTTCAGTTTTTTCTTCATAAACGATTCTGTCCTCGGTTTTTTGAGTATGGTACCATATCGGCTTTCACGCAGGGCAAATGATGTAATTTTTGACCCGCAAGCCGTAATAATTAACTGTATCAGTGTAGCACAGAATAAGGGGTTTGTCAAATTGCAGTTTGTCGCGCCGCAGGCGCGACCGCCGTTCGCCGTTTGCCGTTCGCCGTTCGCAAGAATCACAGTTTCCGCAATAAAGCTACCATTCTATCGCTCCGCGTTATAGTACCCAACCAACATGCACATACTCAGATATTTGCGAACGGCAAACGGCGAACGGCGAACGGCTTTTATCGCGCAAAGTGCGCGATAAATTATAATTTACAATCCCAAATCCGATATTGACTGCGGCGCGTGAAACGGATATAATACATTTTGAACTATATCTGAAAGGAGTGGTATCAAATGTTACTCATCGTAGACGCGGGGAATACGAATATCTCCCTGGCTGTTTACAAAAACGACGAGCTTCTTTACACGGCGCGGATCTATACCGAACGACGCAAGACTTCCGACCAGTATGCGTACGATTTCAAGCAGATCCTGACGGAGAAGTTCAACACACCCGAGGGCTACCGGGGGGCTGTGATCAGCTCCGTAGTGCCCGAAATCACCAAAAAGCTGGAATACGCCGCACAGTTCATTACGGGGCACGTACCCGTGGTGCTGGGGGTAGGCACAAAGACGAAACTGCGCATCAACGTGGTAAACCCCGGCGAGCTGGGGGCGGACCTGGTTGCGGGCGCGGTGGGCGCAAAGGTGAAATACCCCATGCCCTGCCTGATTTGGGACCTTGGCACCTGCACTAAAATCAGCGTACTGGACGAAACCGGCGCTTACCTTGGCTGCACCATCAGCCCCGGCATAAAAATGTGCATCGAGGCGCTGGGCTCCAACACCAGCCAGCTGAACCAGATCGACATTTCCGATTACAACAAACCCTTCGGCAACACCACCCCCACCGCCATCAATTCCGGCGTGATTATGGGTACGGCCGTGATGCTGGAAGGATTGAGCAAGCGCATTTGTGAAGAGCAGGGCTTTACCAACGCCACCGTTGTTGTTACAGGCGGCTGTGCCTCCTACGTTGCCCCGGGGCTCACGCAAAACGTCATCTTCGATCCTGAGCTCGTAGCCCGCGGGCTGCGCGCCATTTTTGACTACAATAAAAAGGAGGATGGAAGATGAAAACAAATTCCAGGCAAACCACCCTGCGCCTTACGGTCGCGGGTATGCTTATAGCGCTTGAAATCATTATGGCCTTCACCCCCATAGGGTATCTGAAGATCGGGCTGCTCTCCATCACCTTTATGACGATACCGGTGATCATCGGCGCGATTACCAACGGCCTTTGGATGGGCACCGTGCTGGGCCTCACCTTCGGCGTCACCAGTTTTATACAGTGCTTCGGCATGGACGCTTTCGGCACCACGCTGATGGGCATCAACCCGGCGGGCACGTTTATTATGTGCATCTGCACCCGCACGCTGATGGGCTTTTTATGCGCCCTGATCTACAAGGGCCTCTCCCGTACCAAAGCGCCGGCAGGCGTACAGGTGGGCGTTTCGGCGTTCTCCGCGCCGTTTCTGAACACCGCGTTCTTTATGCCCTGCCTGCTGCTGTTTTTCTGGAATACGGATTACATTCAGGGTGTGGCGCAATCTCTCGGCGCAAAAAACATTTTGACGTTTTTGGTCGCCATGGTGGGCGTAAACGGCATTGTGGAGTGGATCGTATGCACCGTGGTTGGCGCAGCCATCTCCGCAGCGCTGCTGAAAGCGCTGAAACGTTTGCATTAATCTCACAATAAATAAAACGGGCTTCTGCGAAATGCAGGAGCTCGTTTTGCAGAGATACGGAAATTGCGGTTTGTCGCGCCGTTGGCGCGACAGCCGTTCGCCGTTCGCCGTTTGCCGTTCGCAAGAATCACAGCTTCCGCAATAAAG
>CAMOVW010000170.1 GCA_946627725.1 uncultured Clostridia bacterium | reverse complement strand
TAAACCACAATATATAGATTGTTCTGCTTTAAGCCGATATTCAGAACTGCAATTTAAAAAATCTCTCCAAACCCGGCCAATGGGTTATTTTGCTATTGCAAAAATATTTTCTTTATAATATAATATATTTTGTATCTTTATAAATATCTCGAATTATTATATAGAAAGAGTCGTCATGGAACGTAAACCGACAGAAAACACAACAGCGAGAAAGAACGTTTCCGAAGAGGAACTGATCATCGGCAGAAACGCCGTGAGAGAGGCGCTGAAGGCGGGCCGCCCGGCGAACACGCTTCTTGTAAAAAAGGGGGAGCGCACCGGCGCGCTGCTGCCCATTATTGCGGAATGCAAAGACAGGGGCATCCCCGTAAAGGAAGTGGACGCGAAAAAGCTGGACTTTATGTGCGGGCACCAGAACCACCAGGGGGTGCTTCTGCTTGCCGCCGCAGGGAATTACAGCAGCGTGGAAGAGATTCTCGCCGTGGCCGAAGAACGGGGCGAAGCGCCATTTATCGTGATTTGCGACGGCATTGAGGACCCGCACAACTTAGGAGCCATCATCCGCTCGGCGGAGGCCGGAGGCGCCCACGGGCTGATCATACCGGAGCGCAGAAGCGCGTCCCTTTCGGGCATTGTGGGCAAAACCAGCGCGGGCGCGCTGGAATACCTGAAAGTGGCGCGGGTGAAAAACCTGAACAACACCATTAAAGACCTGCAGAAGCGCGGCATATGGGTTTACGCCGCGGATATGGACGGAAATTCTTATCTGCAGGCGGATCTTTCCGGCCCCATTGCGCTGGTGATCGGCGGCGAGGGCGCGGGCGTATCCCGTTTGACCAAAGAGATTTGCGACGGCAGCATATCGATACCGATGAAGGGAAACATCAACTCCCTGAACGCCTCGGTGGCAGCCGCGATACTGATATTCAAAACCGCAGAAAACAGATAAAGAAACAGAGAGGGTAACGATATGAGCGAGGAAAAGAAGATCCCGAACACAACCCCCGAGGAGACCGCCGCAGGAGAAATAACCGAAGACATTATCAGTGAGAAACGCTTCAGCATATCTCACGCCGTGCATACAAAAAGCGACACGGACAGCAAGCTGTTTATCCCGGACGGGGAAGAGGACGAAGAGGAATCCACCGTTTTTCCGGCGCAGGGCCGCAGATTCATAAAAACGGACGACAGCGAATTTATAAGCGTGCGTGCCGAAAAGGTGAAGGACGCGCAGGCCACCGAGCTTACCAAATTCTCGGACCGGCTGGACGCCTCCCCCGTGCCCGAGGACGTGCACACCGGCAACACCGGAAAATTCAACACCTACGATACCGTGCACGTGCCGGAGCTTTCGGGCCGCATGATCGGCGCATCGGAATTTGAGGAGCAGATGCGCATGGAAGGGGCGGATCTGCCGGAGCCGGAAGAAGACGAAACAAAAGAGGTATCGCCGGAGGCGCTGGCCGCCGCTTTTGCGGAAAACGAAAGAAAAGAGGGCGGCCCCACCCGCCATTTTGAGCTGAAAACCAAGCGCCTGCGCGAGATCGCGGGCAGCGCCGACGACGACGTGCGCCGCAACCCGGACCAGCTGATGATGGACGGCTTCGACGAGATCGGCAAGAAGACGGAAGAGGAGATCCGCGCGGACGAGGAGCTGAAGGACGAGCTGCAGCACTCCCGCGAGAAACGGGTAAAGAACTTCCGCTTCTGGGATAAAGCGCCGGTGGACGATACCGGCGAAACGGACGAGAAATTTTCGCACAACATCAACATTACCGCGCTGCCGGCCTTTGCGGCAAAATTCTCGGAGCGGTTTTCGCATATCCCCACCCCCTTTGTGCCGGTGCACACCGAGGAATTTACCGACGCGGGCAACCGCAAAGAGATGTTCCGCGCCATTAAAACCGCCCGAACCCGCGCCTTTGTGAGCATGATCATACTGGCGGCCTTTGCGCTGATATTGCTGATCACCGATCTTGCGGCGAAGATCAGCGCGGGCAACAACGGCGGCTTTTTTACCGTGATGGGCGGCAGCGTGAACGCGCTGGTGATTTTTAACCTTGTATTTTTGCTGCTCTCATGCGTTGTGATACTGCCGGAACTGAAAAACGGCGCTGTATCCGTGCTGAAACTCCGGCCGAAAACCGACGCGCTGTTGCTGCTGCTGATGATATCGGCCGTGGGGCAGACGGCGGCCGCGTTTTTCACCCAGCTGAAAACGGCCTACGATTTTCAGCTGCTGGCGCCCGCGGCGGTTGTGGTATGCGTGCCATTCTTTCTTGCGAAGGTGTTTTATTACGACAACGCCCGCCAGTGCTTCAAAACCATTTCAGCCAAGAGCGAAAAGAGCTATCTGCGCAAGGTTACGGACCGGGAGCTGAAGGCGCGCCTGGGCTGCACCGACGAAAAGAATACGGTTTACACCGGAAAAACCCGCCACATCAGCGGATTTCCCGCGTCCATAGAGAGCAGCGCCCGCAGCGAGATGCCGGCAACGCGCATTTCCGCCCTGCTGGGCGGCGTATCGCTGATTGCGGCGATCGTTACGCTGATCATGAAAAAGAGCGTGGTTTGTGGGCTCACATCTCTCACCCTTTGCCTTTCGCTTTCGCTGCCGGTATGCTGCCTGGTAGCGGCGGGCTTCTTCCTCTCCCGCGCCAACGCAAAGCTTTCGCTGAAATCATCGTTTATACAGAGCTTTGACGACACGAAGGCGTTTTCCGCCATCGATACCGTGGCCTGCGACGCCGCCGAGGTGTTTGACGCGCACATCACGGGCTGCGTACCCGCAAGAGGCGTAAACGAAAAACAGGCCCGCTTTGCCGCAGCGACCGTGGCCTCCGGCGCGGGATCGCTGATCAAAAAGGTGTTTGCGGACGATATCGACACCTATTCGGACCGGATCCCCCGCGCGAAAAACACGATTTACGAAGATAAGCTGGGGCTTTCCGCCTACGTGGGCGGCTGCACGGTGCTGCTGGGCAACCGCGAACTGCTTACGAACCACAATGTTTCGCTGCCGGAGGACGATTTTGCCCCGACGGACGACGAAAAGGCGCTGTACCTTTCCATGGAAGGGCACTTTACCGCCATGTTTACGGTAAAATACAACGTGAATAAAGACGTGCAGCAGGGAATCGCCGCGCTGGTGAACAACGGCGCCGCGCTGCTGCTGGGCACCACGGACCCCAATATTACCGACAGCGCCGCGGAAGCGCTGCTGGGGTTGGGCGAGAACAGCGTGCGCATTATGGGCAGCAACGCCGCGAAAAAACTGGCGGAAGCCAAAACCGCCGTGGCGGATTCCGAAGACGCAGGCGCGGTATTCGGAGAATCCTTCCTCAGCTTTGCAAGGGTGGCCACGCAGGCCATACGGCTGGATTCCATTAAAACCGCCTCCCGCGCGATCTGCCTTGCGGGCGCGTTCGTATCGCTGCTGCTGGGCGTAGTGCTCTCGGTGACCGGCGCGTTTTCCGCCACCTCAGGCCTTACGGTGCTGATACTGCAGGCGACGTGGCTCGGCTTCTGCTTCCTTTCTCCCATGTTCACCAACGGCATGATCGACGTGATCCGCAAGCTGACGCCGAAGAGAAAACCGGCGGCCCACGCCAACGCGGCAAACGAAGAAGAAACCGAAGAAGCCGGAACACCCGAAACAGCGGACGCCGACGCGGGCGAACCGGCAATCGACGCCTCCGCACAGGAAGAAACCGGCGCGACCTCGCTGCAGGAGGACGACACCGCAGACGACCGGCAGTATCTGGAAAAGCTGTGGGGCGAAACCGAGCAGGCGAAGCCCGCGCCCCTTTCGGAAGAGGACGCTGCCGCCGTGGCGGAGGCCCTGAACATTTTCTCACCGAAGGACGAGCCCGCCGAAACGCGCGCCTCCGCGGCAAAGCCGGAAGCGGCCGCAGGCGGCTTTATCGCTTCGGCCTCGTTAAAGAGCTCTCTTTCTTCCATCGACGGATTTATGAGCTCACTGAACCCGCAGCAGACCTACACGGCGGACGCCGACGCCCCCGGGGCGGACTTCTCGCTGTTCGGCGAGGGCGCGGGCGGCGGCGCATGGAAGAAGGACGCCTCGGATATCGAAAACGAATATTCCCGCAGAAAAGAAGAGGAGCGCACGCTGCGCAGCATCTTCACCGCGCCGGACGACCCCTCGGGCGCGCCGATCTACGATCTGCATAAAAAAGAGGCCCCCTCGCCGCTGGATCAGAAATACACCCCGCCGCTGGATACCTCTGACGTTTCCGCCTTTAACGACGATCTCTTCCGCCGCTTTGAGGACGACGATTCCGTTTTCGCCGGACTGCACGACGATGAGGACGACAACAGATTCCGCTTTTGAGAACACAGCATATGAAAGATAAAAACAGCGTTGCACTTACCCCGCCCATGGGGTTCAATACGTGGGATTGCTACGGCGCGGGCGTGAACGAAGCGCAGCTGCTTGCCAACGCCGCCTATATGCGCGATAACCTGAAGCAGTACGGCTGGCAGTACGTGGTGTGCGACATCCAGTGGTACGAGCCCACGGCGGACAGCTGCAATTACCACTACTTCGCAGATCTGTGCATGGACGAGTATTCCCGCCTGATACCGGCGGAGAACCGCTTCCCCAGCGCGGCTGGCGGCAAGGGCTTCGGCCCGATCGCCGAAAAGATACACGCCATGGGGCTGAAATTCGGCATACACATTCTGCGGGGCATTCCCCGGCAGGCGGTGCACCGGAACACCCCCACCGCAACCCCCGGGGTTACCGCGCGGATGATCGCCCAGGGCTATTCCGTGTGCCCGTGGAACCCGGATATGTACGGCGTGGACCATACGGCCTTCGGCGCGCAGGAATACTACGACAGCCTGTTTCGCCTGTACGCCGGCTGGGGCGTGGACTTTGTGAAGGTGGACGACATCGCCAATACGGAATTCAAGCCCTCGGAGCCCTATTCCGCCGCAAAAGAGATCGAAATGATACGCGCCGCCATCGACCGCTGCGGCCGCGATATGGTGCTGAGCCTCTCCCCCGGCCCCGCGCCGATGGAAAACGCCTTCCACCTGAAAACCAACGCCAACATGTGGCGCATGAGCGGCGATTTCTGGGACCGGAGCGACGCGCTGGACCACATGTTCCGCCTGTGCGAAAAATGGTATACACACGTTTCGCCGGGCTGCTGGCCGGATTGCGACATGCTGCCGCTGGGCATACTGCAGCTCAACGAGCCGAACCCCGTTTACCGCGCCAGAAAGACCCGCTTTACCGAAAACGAGCAGCGCACGGTGATGAACCTGTGGTGCATATTCCGTTCGCCGCTGATGTTCGGCGGCGAGATGACGCTGAACGACGATTTTACCCTGTCGCTGATCACAAACCGGGAGCTGCTGGAGATCGATCAGCATTCCACCGGCAACCGGCCGGTAATCTCTGAAAAAGACAAAGCCGTGTGGGCCTGCACGGACCGGGAGGGCAACGAGGTGTTCGCCTTCTTCAATCTGCTGCACGCCCCGCAGGAGATCGTCTTTGATTTTGAAAACGGCCCCCTTCGGCTGTACGACCTGTGGAGCAAAGAAGAGATCCCGTTGGATTCCCCCCTGCTCACGCTGCATCTGGCGGCGCGGGAGAGCCGGATATTCAGAATTTTGCACAAATAAAAAAACGGTTTCCTATGCAAACCGCAGAATTGACAGACCGGATATTTCATTATATAATAATTTCGGTATGAAATGTTCACAGAAAGGAGCATACATATGGAATTTCTTCCCGGCGCCGTACAGGTACTTATCGATTGGCTGATCATGATCATCGGAACCATCGGCACATTCTTCAAAAAAAAGCAGGAAGACGAATGATCGTAAAGAGAAAACGGCGGAAAGCCGTTTTTCTTTTTTTGCATTAAATTATTACAATTTTGAAACCAATTATTACATCAACCCCTCCAAAAGTTACATTGATGTTACTTTTTGCGAAAGTTGTGTTATATTGATATCAGTATTTACGATGTTTTTTTCATTTGTTTCCTTCTTAAAAAGCCGCAGACAGTTGATGCTGTCTGCGGCTTTTTATATTCTTTTATTTTGCGGCGAGGGCGGAGATGATCTGGTGGATGCGGGTTGCGCAGGCGACGGCGTCGGATTCCTTCCAGCCTTTGGTGGTCATGGCGGCGCAGCCGATGCGCACGCCGCTGGCCTGGGCGGGGGAACGGGTTTCGCCGGGCACGCAGTTTTTGTTCAGCGTGATACCGTGGCGATCCAGCTCGTTCTGCACATCCTTGCCGGAGAGGGCGGGATGCGTTTTTGTGAAATCGATCAGAAACAGGTGATTATCCGTGCCGCCGGTAACGATATCGTAACCGAGGGCAATAAACGCGTCGCACATGGCGCGGGTGTTTTTTACCACCTGGGCGATATAGTCTTTAAACGCGGGATCGCAGGCCTCTTCCGCCGCAACGGCCTTACCGGCGATCACGTGCATCAGCGGGCCGCCCTGGGTGCCGGGGAAGATGGCGGCGTCCACCTTTTTGGCCAGCTCCGGACGGCAGAAGATCATGCCGCCGCGGGGGCCGCGCAGGGTTTTATGGGTGGTGGTGGTGATGATATCGGCAATGCCGAAGGGGGTGGGATGGGCGCCTGCCGCCACAAGACCGGCGATGTGGGCCATATCTACCATAAAATACGCGCCGTATTGCTTTGCGATAGCGCCGATGCGCTCAAAATCGATAACGCGGGAATAGGCGCTGGCGCCGGCGAGGATCAGCTGCGGACGGTATTCGGCGGCCTTTTTCTCAATATCGTCGTAATCGATAAAGCCCTCGGCGGTTACGCTGTAAAACACCATGTTGAACAGCTTGCCGGAAAAATTGACGGAGCTGCCGTGGGTAAGGTGACCGCCGTTGTTCAGATCCATGGAAAGAATGGTATCGCCGGGCTTCAGCACGCTGAAATAGGCGGCAAGGTTCGCGGAGGAACCGGAATGGGGCTGCACGTTTACGTGGTAATCGGTAGAGAACACCCGGCGCCACATATCGCAGCAGTATTCCTCAAGCGGATCCACCACCTCGCAGCCGCCGTAATAGCGGCCGGTTTTGCCGGAGGTGCGCTCTACGGGGTAGCCCTCGGCATATTTGTTGGTAAGGCAGGAGCCCACCGCGCGCATCACGTTTTCGCTCACGAAGTTTTCGCTGGCGATCAGTTCGATATTATTGTTCTGCCGCGCCTGTTCCGCGGCAATGAAATCAAACACTTTGCTTTCCATAGATCCTTCCCCCGGGAAAATTTTTTATTAAATTATACCCAATCGTTATAATAATTGCAAGAAAAATCAGTTTTTCCGCCCGGATTTCATAGGTTTACATAAAAATGCGAATCATATTCAGGTTTCTTTGCACGGATTTTCAAAAGAAGGGAAAGAAAATTGCAGTTTGTCGCGCAGTCAGGTAGGCAGACATGGGGACGGCTTCTATGTC
>CAMOVW010000169.1 GCA_946627725.1 uncultured Clostridia bacterium | reverse complement strand
CAGCTGGAAACCGGGCAGATCCCCATGATCGTACCTTATGTCAAATCCTACCGGGAGTTGGGGAAACCGCTGAACCACCGATCCGCCTGCTGGGGCGACGTGATCGAGGTTTTGCCCTGGCGCCTGTATCACGCATACGGAGATCCCCGTGTGCTGGAGGAGAACCTGGCAGCGATCGAGCGCTGGACCGACTTTGTGCGGCAGGAGGCGCAGACCAAATCAACGCTGAGCTATCGGCTCAACCCGAGGTACTGGTTCAGCAAAAAGGCGAAGGATCAGCAAAAGCATCTTTGGAACAGCGGGCTGCATTTCGGCGACTGGCTGGTGCCGTCCCTTTGCGGAAAAAGCGCGGCCATCGGATTTCTCAGCATGCTAACCAAGACGCTGGTGGCTCCCTGCTACTATCTTTACAATCTGGAAACCGCCGCAAAGATCTATGATGCGCTCGGCCGGGCGGAACAGGCGCAGAAAAAGCGAGAAGAGGCAGAAAGGGTGCGCGAGGCCTTCCGTTTCTTCCATGTGCGCAGAGACGGCACGATCCATACACGCTATCAGGGCGTTCTCGTGCTGGCACTGTATCTGGACATGATCCCGGCGGACAAAAAGAAAAATGCCGTGGATCAGCTTGTCAGGATGATCGACGACAATGGCGGATGTTTGGATACCGGCTTTGCATCCATAGAGTTCTTGATGGACGTCTTATGCGCAAACGGACGTTCCGATGTGGCATATCGACTTCTGTATCAGAATAAATGCCCCTCGTGGCTGTATGAAATTGACCGGGGCGCGACAACGCTTTGGGAAAGCTGGCGTGCCGTCATGCCGGACGGCACGGTTACATCTGTCTCTTATAACCACTACTGCTTCGGCTGTGTGGATGACTGGATCTATCGTTGGATCGTGGGCCTGAACGCGGTGGAGCCGGGCTATCAGCGCATACGTATCCAGCCGCACCCGGACTGCGGTTTGAACCGTGTGCACTATTCTTATGACTCCGTCTACGGTGAAATTGAAATTCACTGGGAGAAACAGGCGCATACCTTCAGCCTGCGGCTTTCCATCCCGGCAAATGTGACCGCCGAGGTCCTTCTCCCCGACGGTAGCGCCAGCACGCTGGGCAGTGGCGTCCACACGCTTGCGTGCGAAATGTAATCCTGTGGTTTTGACCGGATAAACTTAGAAACGATACTTTGGCCATTGGTTTCGGAGCATCTTCCGGTCGACATAAGGTTGGCCGGGCAAAAACATCGAGCCGGAACGGCGGGGAGCAGAATCCTGATCCCGTTCGTCGAAAGGAGAATTACGCATGCTTTCCGTGAAAGTTTTTGTCGCTCTCTTGTTTTTTATTCTCGGCATAAGCGCTCACTTTTTGATTAACCATACAAGAATCGTCGGCACGGTCGGCGTGATCGCCTGTGCTCTTTTCTTCCTCATTTCCAGTGATCCGGCGGTGAAAATTCTGGCCTGTGCGGCTGCGCTTCTCCATTTGCTCTCCTGCGTGTTCCAAAACTGGTATATGCAGAATCTTGTTTTCGGTTTTGATTTCGCTGCAGGGGCTGCGCTGCTGTGGGGTTACCTGCCGCAGTTCTACAGCGCGGGAAGCGCGTTGGCGTTCAAAATCGGTTTTTCGCTCATTCTGGTTTTCGTTCTGCTGTTATGTCTGTTTGCCTTCATCATGATCGCAATACCGTCAATAATCTTTCTGTTCCTGCGCAGGCATCTGTTTCATAACGTCAACGAAACCGACGCGCAGCAAAAAGAGACCGTATTTCCGAATGGTGTTCGCCTCGTTTCAAACGTCTGCTATGATACCGAACTGCCGAACGGATATCTTGATATTTATTATCCGAAAGATAAAAAAATATCCTCCACGGTGATCTATATTCACGGCGGCGGATATATCTGGGGGGGGGATAAGCTGACGGGGAACCCCGACGGCGGAAGCCGGGCGCCCGAAAACAGCACCATGTGTTATCTTGCCGAAAAGGGGTATCATGTGGTTTCCTTCAATTACGCGCTTGCGCCGGAATACAGATTCCCGTCAGCGGTCCGTCAGCTTTGCCAGGGGCTGGAATGGTTGAATGAACATGCCGGTCAATATGATCTAAACATGAATAAGGTGATCCTGGGCGGAGCGTCCGCGGGCGGCAATCTGGCGGGCCTATTGGCAAATATCCAGACAAATCCGGCCTATGCCGAAACGCTCCGTGTATCGGCGCCGCTTCCGGACGACGTGCTGAAAGCCGTGTTCTTTGAAGGCGGCCTGTTTGACAACCGCCGGTTCGGAGCTGCGCATCATGCGCTTTTCGATTATGTGTTTTATCAGATGGGACGGATCTATCTCAGAACACAGGACTTGAAAAGAAAAAAAGTCATCCCGTCCAACGTGATCGATCACGTCACACCGGCGTTTCCTCCTTCCTTTGTTTCCGACGGCAACACGGCGACTTTCTATAATCAGGCAAAGGAAATGCATGAAAAACTGAAATCGTTCGGGGTAAAGACCGAACTGAGCATTTTTCCGAAGGAGCGGGCTGGGAAGCTGGTCCACGGCTTTGAAGAGAACGCAGGGGAATGGAGTGACAAAACGAAGGGAAGACTGTATGCATTTTTACAGGAGGTGCAATACGAATGAACGTTTTTCAGATGCTGTACGATTTTGCCAGACCGAACAGATATAAGCTGGTCGATAAGTATATCCTTCGGGACGGAAAAACGCATCCTCTGGCGATCCTGTGCCCGGGCGGCGGGCACACCATGGTTTGCAGCTTTGCGGAGGGTGTGCCGTTTGCGAAAAAACTGAACGAGATGGGGATCTCCGCCGCCATCGTCTACTACAGAGTCCGTAAGAAAGCGGCATATCCTGCCGTGCAGGAGGATCTTGCGAAGGCCGTAAAAACGCTTCTGGACAACAGCGAAAAGTATCCTGTCGATCCGGCCTCTTATTCCGTTTGGGGAAGCTCGGCAGGCGGACATCTCGCCGCAAGCTTCGGCACCGAAACCATGGGATATAAAAACTACGGTCTGCCCGCGCCCGCATGCCTCGTATTGGCGTATCCGGTCATCTCCATGCATAAGGAACTCACGTATAAACAATCCCGCAAATACTTTATCGGTGAAAACGCCGACGAAAAACGGGAATCGTTTGCGAGTATCGACGAAAATGTGACGGCGTCGTATCCGAAAACGTATTTATGGTGCGGAGACGCCGACCGCACGGTCCCGCCTGAAAACAGCAAACGCATGGACGCGGCGCTGACGAAGGCAAACGTAAGGCATCGCTTCCGTATCTTCCCCGGCGTGGGGCACGGTCTCGGGCTTGCCGCCGGGACCTCCGCCGAGGGGTGGATCGAGGAAGCCGCGGCCTTCTGGCTTGAAACGGAATAAAGGTTCTATCAAAAAAAGACTGCACTTTTTGGAAGGTTCATTATGATCTGTAATTATATATTTGATTTGGGAATGGTGCTGTTTCGCTATGATACGGCTTATATGACGCGGAGGTATGTTTCGGATGAGCGGGATTGCAAACTGCTGGAAGAAGTCGTATTCGACCGGCAATACTGGGATCTTCTCGACAGAGGGGAGATCAGCGATGAAGCGCTCAAGGCCGCCGTGCACACAAGGCTTCCCGACCGGCTGCATGAAGCGGCGGATCGGATCTACGATCACTGGATCGAGAACCTGATCCCGATCGAAGGCATGGAGGCGCTGATCCGTGACATCAAACAAACGGAAGCGGGGCTCTATCTGCTGTCCAATATCAGCGAAGGCTTTGCAAAAACGTATATGACCGTCCCGCATATCAACAAAGTCCTGTCTCTGTTTGACGGTCTTGTGTTTTCGGGTACGGTTCATCTTGCAAAACCGGACGGCGCTATTTTCTGGTATCTGCTGGACCGTTGGTCGCTGGACCCGAAAACCGCCTTGTTTATCGACGACAACGAAAAAATCATTCTTGCGGCAAAAGAGATCGGGCTGCAGACGTATCGGTTCGACGGCGACGTCCGTTCTTTGCGCAGCAGTATAAAGCTCCGGTAAAGGTCTTTCCGGATCCGGCATTTTTGACCACTTATCTGACCACAATTGGAGAAATAACGGATAGAATATATGGATTTATTTGCACTAAATTGGACAATCGCCATAATGTTTGTACATAAAAAGAGCGTTTTTATACTCTATCAAAGTCTCTTGGATTTACTAAAGAAAAAGACGATTGGTAGCATTTATATCTTACGCCACAGGTGGTAGCGGATTCTTCTTTCGCGGTTTCTTTTGTTTCCTCTGAAATTCTCCTTCCTTTTTCCGTTCATCAGCGCGGGCGCGACGGCGCTCGTATCTCTCGTTTTCTCTTTTACCTAAGGTTTCAAAATCCGTATCGGCAAAATAATCGGTTTCGTGCAGATAGCCGCGCAGCTTTGTATACGCCTTTTTCAGCGTACTTGCAACAGTTTTCGGCGTGCATTGATGTATAACGGCGATATCCGTGTTCATCATCGGCTTGCGTTTTTCGGGAACCGTGTTTCCGTCATCATCTTTGGTAAGCACAATCGTCCCGTAACAATCTACGCAAAATCCACAGGATGCTGCGATCATCATTCGTTCCTTGAGCGACAGACGCTCAAACGCGCCCCACAATGCTTCGGCTTGCGCTTCAAGGATAAATTGCCGTTCCGGGGTAGGATCAAGGGTTTCGACCCATTCCTCCTCGGTTTCATTGCCATCCGAATCTGTAACCGGTTTTGTCAAGGGTTCCATATGAGAATTCAGATCGGCTGCAAGCAAAATCTCTTTCGCGTGCTTTTCGGTCAATTGAATCTCTTCAGACAGCGCCGTAATCCGCTCCTCATAAGGCAGATCGGCGTTTTTCCTGTAAACGCCCATCGTTTTCTTGACGCGGCGGTGCTGCTTGTCGTTCTGGATCGTATAACCTGAAATCAGGAGCGGCAGCTCGTCATACAACGCCCGTTTGACTTCATGCTCTTTGTATTTCATAAAATGATTGCCGACGTCAGGATCATATTTCTGCAGCGCCTCATAAAGCCCCATAGCAAACGCGATCTTCAGGTCTTCAAGCCCGGAAAACAGATAGTTCTCCGCCATCTGCGCCTGACACTTCTCCGTCATGGTATGCTCGTAGAAGTGCAGGATCCAGAAGTAATATTTCTCATCGCCGGTCTCTTTGTATAATCGCGCAAGCTCGTCGTAGCCGGGAAACGCCTCCGGTGCGGTTTCACAGAAAAACATCCGGTGGGTTATGAAGGTATCGACCTCTGCATCGTCTTCAAGCGGCTCCGAAGAAAACTCTTCCTCCGTGATCAGGTCTTCGTCTTCCTCGCCATTGTCCTTTTCTTCTTCATTTTCGGTATCCTCGTCGTCCCCGTCATCATCATAATCGTTATAACGGGAGTATCTGTCGTATTTTCTGTTTCTGTACAATTTCTTCTCCTTATGCCGATATCACGGGGCATTGCCGCAAATATTCCGCGGTCTCTTTGTATATGGTTTTTCTTTCCAGATCCTTTTTGAATTGGGAAAGTGAGTAATCGGTTTCCGTTAGCGCAAGTGTGAGGTGATTCTGCGTTATAAGCGTCGCTGCCGCCGCGAACTCCGGTGTGATCGTACCGCGATTCTTTTCCGTTCGGATACACTCGGTCCTCTTTTTGCAGATAACCTTGTAAGGATCGCCGTCCGCTTTTTCCGGCGCGCCGTTCTGTTTCGCATACTGCTTACAGGAAAGCCGCTTTCCATCATGGAGCTCCGGGCTTAACCCGGTGCAGTATTTCTGGATATGTTTATCTGTTTTCAAAAAAGGTTTTTTGCAAACCCAGCACAGCCGAGGATAGTGCCCGATCATCAGGCTCTCGAAAAGCTCGGTGACGATCAACTCCGAATAGGTCTTGAATTGTATCATTTTGCCGGGATAAAACTTGCCGTCGATCTCTGTAGACATATACGGCGTATATGTCACGTTCGGCTGCAAAGCAGCGTCCAAACGGAACTCTAAAAAGGCAAACGAAAACAGAAAATCGGAATCATGGTTATCGCAATGGGAATACATATCGGCGATACGGTGGACTTTTTCATAGATTTTCGGCAGTTCATCAAAGAGCCGGGCGTAAAAGGTCAGAAGTCCCCAAATGCGTTCCGCTGTCTCGGAAAAGTGAAGCTGCTGTAAGTTTGCCGGCGCAAATTCCGCTATTGTTGAGGTACGCGTGAAATCGTGATCGATCCCGTTATCTTTACCGGAAAGGAAACGCTTTAACAGAGATATATTACTTGCCGAAAAGGAATCCCGAATTGCAGCCCTGTTAAGATAAGCAAAGGGCTTTATACCTTTCAGAATATCCAGAGTATCAAGGATCGCTGTACAGGCTTTCGGCAACGCGGTTTCCACATCCTGATTGTACTTTATTGCATTAAGCCCCGCAAGAATCGAGAAATACGGCGCTTCCAGGCGCTGTTCTGTTTTTCCCGGGGCGTAAAACTCCAACAGGCTGCAGCAGTACGAACAGAGCAGATCCTTCTTTCCGGCGAAGTAAATGCTTTTATTCGCGAATATGGCTTCCAACGGATAAAACATAGGCGATCCTTTCGTCTTGTTACGGAATCGATTTTCGCTGTTACGAAATTTCTCCGCTTTTTCAAAAAACGGGGGATAAAGTATATGGGGAGAGAAAATCAGCAGTCCTTCAGGATATGCTTCACAACGCCCTGAATGCGGACGATATTCTTTTTTACGGTTTTGCCGGGATATCGCGCTTCATTTTCATAGGCAAGGATCGGCTGCCCGTTTTTGCGAAATCCCCGCAGCCGTTTGATCTGCGTCTCGTTTTCTTCATCCAGCGCGGCGACGATATCGCCTTCGCGCGGCTCGGCGTCGATCTCAATAAACAGCGTATCTCCGGGGGAGATCCCGGCGTCGGTCATGGAATCACCGGCGGCTGTAATCGAAACGAGATTCTTCTCCGGGAAGTAAAAAGGAGAAAGCACGTTGTAAGCGATCACGTGCTGTTCCTCTACCGTGCCGGAACCGCAGGAGCCGATGTTATCCAGCGCAAGGCACTTGGTTGAATTGTACTGGATGCGATCCTCAACCTTTAATGTAATAACGCCGTTCTCATAATCCAGCTTCCGGTCCTGCGCCAGATCCTTGAGATACCGATGGACGATGCTGGTGGAAAGCTGAAAGCGCTCCGCGATCTGCGCCACAGTAGGCTGACTCTGACGCTCCGTCATGTATTCCGTTATATACTTCAGAATGGCTTCCATTCTTTCATAATTCTTCGGTCTCGCCATCGTTGGGGCCTCCTTTATTGCTCGATAATAGAATGAAATATTCTGTTATCAGAATATCATGAAACATTTGTTTTGTCAATAGGCAGAAATGAAATAATCCCGCTGCGATTTTTGACTCGCGGCGGGATTCGTATAAGAGATTGATTGTTATCCGTCAGCGCGGCGGCATACATACCCCTGCCGATCCGTAAATCCGTACCGTTATCGAACAGAA
>CAMOVW010000168.1 GCA_946627725.1 uncultured Clostridia bacterium | reverse complement strand
CTGGGTCTGCCCGCGCTGCGGGAGGTGAGCGTTCTCACCCCGGGTGTGACCGGGCGCACCGGCGTTGAGAGCGTTGAGATCATAAAAGGGGTGTGCAAAACCGTGCGCCCTGCCGCCGTGATCGCTGTGGACGCCCTTGCCGCGGGCAGCGTAACGCGGCTTGCCAAAACCGTACAGCTCTCCTCTGCGGGCATCGAGCCCGGCTCAGGCGTTGGCAACGCCAGACGCGCCCTCACCCGCGAAACGCTGGGGGTGCCGGTGATCGCGGTCGGCGTGCCCACCGTGGTAGACGCCGTTTCGTTGGCAAAGGACGTGTTCGGTGAAAAACCGTCGCCTGCCCGGTCCGTATACGCGGGCATGATGGTCACCCCGCGGGATATCGACGAGGTGATCGGTTCCGCCGCCCGGCTGCTGGCGCTGGCTGTGAACTGCGCGCTGCAAAAAAATCTTTCTCCGCGGGAATTGATGGGGCTTATGTGAGGCTTCCTGCGCATATATTTATGGAAAGAAGGGAACTGCCGCCCGGCGGCGTTCCGCCCAGTTTTTTCTTTCGGAGGAAGCTATTATGCGCCGTTTTCTTACCCCGTCCGTGATCGGGTCTGTTGTATTGCTTGCTGTTACGCTGTTTCTGGTTTTGCCGCATATACCGGATCTCGCCGTTTACCTATCCGCCCCCGTGCCGGACGGCGGGGTTTTGCAGGTTCGCTCAGAGGGGGAACCTTCCTCTGCCGTATCGAACGGAAACAATACGGTTGTGCCGCTGGAAGAACCGTCTGCGGAAACAGCATCCGAAATGCCTGCGGACAGCGCTGCCGCGTGGGATCTTCCTGCGGATATCGAAGAAATGGAGAATGCTTTTCTTGCACAGTCCGGGGGCAAAACCGCCTTGGGCACGGTGCAGGAGCGCTTCTTTGTAAACGACGGCGCCACCGACGTGATCGGCAGGGTTGCGGTGCGTGATTGCGCCGAAGAGCTCCATCCCGATTTCGCCGCGCTGCTGCGGGAGGGCGCAAATCTGAATATCGGGGATAAGGCGGAGCCGCAGGTGCTCATCTTCCATACCCACACCACAGAGGGGTATTTGCCCGCGTTTACGGGTTCCTTCTATGAGAAGGAGGCTGCCCGCTCCACGGATCCCGCAAAAACCGTGGTGCGGGTGGGGGATGAGATCTGCGCCGCTCTGAAAGCCCACGGTATCGGATATATCCATGATACCGAGATCTACGACGCGGCTTACGACGGCGCCTACGCCCGCTCCCGGGTGAACGTGCTCTCGTATCTTGAGAAGTATCCCTCCATTCAGATCGTTCTCGACGTGCACAGGGACGCCATCTATTTATCGGATACTTCCGCCTGCAAGCCCACGGCGGAGATCGGCGGACGCAAAGCCGCGCAGATCATGATCATCACCGGCGTTGAGGAAGGGCCGGTTACGGATTTCCCGGGCTGGCGGGATAACCTGCGGTTTGCCCTCTCGCTGCAGAACGCCGCGCAGCAAAAATATGAGGGGCTGATGAAGCCCATATACTTCTGCCGCAGAAAATATAATATGGACGTGGTCCCCTGCGGGCTTCTGCTGGAATTCGGCAGCGATACCAATACGCTGGCCGAGGCGGTGTATTCCGGCAGGCTTCTCGGGGAGACGCTGGCGGAGCTGATCGAAAAATATGATTAAAAAGAAAAGACACAGAAATAATAAGAAAAAAAAGCTTTATTCCGAAAAGGCGCATATGCGGCGGATCTTATCCGCCTATTTCAGCGTGCAGATATTGGCGTTTTCGGCCTTCGGCGTATGGGCGGGGGCCGATCTTGCCCGGCGCGGCAGCGAAAAAACATGGACGGGCGTGCAGGAGACAGGCGTTACTATGGAGGATTTAAACAAATGGTATCACAATTTTTTACGGCAATTGTACCTATATTATAAGAATTCGAAAATCGCTGAATTTTTTTCGGATATGACTTGACAAAAACCGAAAATAATTGTATTATTATGCACAACAAATGCATAAACATACAGTTTCGGAGGAATCAAAATGGATAAATCTAAAATCAAAAAAGTAGTGCTTGCGTATTCCGGAGGGCTTGATACTTCCATCATCATCCCGTGGCTCAAAGAGAATTACAACAACCCCGAGATCATCGCCGTATCCGGCAACGTGGGGCAGGCGGGCGAGCTGGAAGGGCTGGAAGAAAAGGCCATCAAAACCGGCGCAAGCAAAATATACATAGAAGATCTCACCAAAGAATTTCTTGAAGAGTACGTATTCCCCTGCGTTATGGCGGGCGCGAAATATGAGGATTATCTGCTGGGCACCGCCTTCGCCCGTCCCCCCATCGCAAAGCGCATCGCCGAAATTGCTCTGAAAGAAGGCGCCGACGCCATCTGCCATGGCTGCACCGGTAAGGGCAACGATCAGGTCCGCTTTGAGCTTGCCATAAAGGCCTTCGCGCCGGACATGCCCGTGATCGCCCCCTGGCGCGAGTGGGATATCAAGAGCCGCTCCGAAGAGATCGATTATGCCGAGGCGCACAACGTGCCGCTGAAGATCAACCGCGAAACCAATTATTCCAAAGATAAAAACATCTGGCACCTCTCACACGAGGGGCTTGATCTGGAAGACCCCGCCAACGAGCCGCAGTACAACAAGCCCGGCTTCCTCGAGATGAGCGTATCTCCCGAACAGGCGCCGGATAAGCCCACCTACGTTACCGTGCATTTTGAGCAGGGCGTGCCCACAGCGGTGGACGGCGAAGCGCTCGGCAGCGTGGCTCTTGTAGAAAAACTGAACGCCCTCGGCGGCGCTAACGGCATCGGCCTGCTGGATATCGTAGAAAACCGTTTGGTCGGCATGAAGAGCCGCGGCCTTTACGAGACCCCCGGCGGCGCCATCCTTTACAAAGCCCACGAGGTGCTTGAAACCATCACGCTGGATAAAGAAACCATGCATTATAAAGCGCTGGTTGCGCAGAAGCTGGGCGAGCTGGTATACAACGCCCAGTGGTATACCCCCCTTACCAAGGCCATTCTCGCCTTTGTAAAAACCACCCAGGCCACCGTTACCGGCGACGTTACCTTAAAGCTCTATAAGGGCAATATGATCAACGCCGGCGTTACCTCTCCCTATTCGCTGTACGATCCCGAGATCGCCACGTTTGACGAAGACGAGGTCTATAATCAGGCGGACAGCGCCGGATTCATCAATCTTTACGGCCTTCCCCTGAAGGTATACGCAAAGATGATAGCAAAGAACAACATAAAGGACTGATTTATTTTGGATAAAATGTGGGCAGGGCGTTTTCAGAAGGCCCTGGATAAAGAAGCGGACGATTTCAATTCCTCTATTCATTTCGACTGCCGTATGTACCGGCAGGATATCCGCGGCAGCCTTGCGCACGCCAAAATGCTTGAAAAGTGCGGCATCCTCTCTCAAGAGGACGCCGCATTGATCCAAACGGGGCTGGATTCCATCCTGGCGGATCTTGACTGCGGCGCGCTGGCCTTTGATTTTGACGCCGAAGATATCCATATGTTTATCGAGGCGGAGCTTACAAAGCGCATCGGCGACGCGGGCAAGCGCCTGCACACGGCCCGCAGCCGCAACGATCAGGTGGCGGTGGATATCCGCATGTATCTGCGGGACGAGGCCGCCGGGGTGAAAGCCCTGCTGCTCTCGCTGATCGAAGCGGTGCTGCATAAGGCGGAGGAATACGCCGGGGCCATTATGCCCGGGTATACCCATCTGCAGCGGGCGCAGCCCATCTATTTCGGGCAGCAGCTTCTTGCCTACTGCATGATGTTCACCCGCGACGTAGGCCGGCTGGAGGACGCGGTAAAGCGCATGAATTATTCTCCTCTCGGCTCCTGCGCGCTGGCGGGCACCTCTTATCCCATCAACCGGGAATATACCGCGTCGCTGCTGGGGTTCGACGGCATCTGCATGAACTCGATCGACGGCGTTTCGGACCGGGATTTCTGCGCCGAGCTGCTGGCTGTCTTTTCTGTGATCATGATGCATCTCTCCCGGTTTTCCGAAGAGATCATTCTTTGGTCCAGCTTTGAGTTCCGCTTTATTGAGCTGGACGACAGCTACACCACCGGCTCCAGCATCATGCCGCAGAAGAAAAACCCTGATATGGCGGAGCTGGTGCGGGGCAAAACCGGCCGGGTTTACGGCGACCTCACCGCGCTGCTCACCGCCCTGAAAGGCCTGCCGCTGGCATATAACAAAGATATGCAGGAGGATAAAGAGGCGATCTTCGACGCGGTGGATACCGTTAAAAAGTGCCTGCGCGTGTTCGCCCCCATGATCGATACCATGAAAGCCCTGCCCGCCAATATGAAAAAAGCGGCGCAAACCGGCTTTATCAACGCCACCGACGTCGCCGATTACCTTGTTGGCAAGGGGATGCCCTTCCGCGCCGCCTATAAGATCTCGGGGCAGCTGGTTGCGGAGTGTATCGAAAAGGATACGGTGCTGGAGGCGCTGCCCCTTGAAGCCTATCGGGCCCATTCCGATCTGTTTGATACCGACGTTTACGGTTTTATCAACATAGAAGCCTGCGCCGAAAAGCGCAATTCCGCCGGCGGCACCGGCAAAGAGAGCATAAAAACGCAGATCGCATACGTAAAAGCGTTTCTGGACGCGCAAAAGGAGGCTTTGGAATGAACCCTTTATACGGAAGAGATTTTCTGAAACTGCTGGATTACACGCAGGAGGAGCTCCTGTTCCTGCTGGATCTTGCCGAGCAATTGAAAAAAGAAAAGAAGGCGGGCGTTCCCCACAACACGCTCGGTTCCAAAAATATTGCCCTGATTTTTGAAAAGACCAGCACCCGCACTCGCTGCGCCTTTGAGGTGGCGGCCCGCGATCTGGGCATGGGCAGCACTTATCTTGATCCCACCGTATCGCAGATCGGCAAAAAAGAGAGCATTGCCGATACCGCCCGCGTGCTTGCCGGTATGTTTGACGCCATCGAGTACCGCGGCTTCGGGCAGGAGATCGTGGACGAGCTGGCCGAATACGCCGATATCCCGGTGATCAACGGCCTTACCAACGATTATCACCCCACGCAGATCCTGGCGGATTTCCTTACGATCCGCGAGCATTTCGGCACGCTGAAAAATATCAAGCTTGTTTATATGGGCGACGCCTGCTATAACATGGGCAATTCCCTTATGGTAGGCTGCGCAAAGCTGGGCATGCGTTTTACCGTGTGCGCGCCCAGGCAGTTTTACCCGAAGCAGGAGCTGATCGATACCTGCCTTGCCATCGCCGCCGAAACCGGCGCGGTGCTGGAGTTTACCGAAGACCCTGTGGAAGGCGTGAAGGACGCGGACGTGATCTATACGGATATCTGGGTTTCCATGGGCGAACCGGTGGAATCGTGGGAGACCCGCGTAAAGCTGTTTATCCCCTATCAGGTAAACGCGGCGCTGATGGAAGCCGCAGGGGAGAAGGCCGTGTTTATGCACTGCCTGCCCTCGTTCCACGATCTGAAAACCACCATGGGCAAAGAGCTGGGCGAGCGCTACGGCTTCCCTGACGGCCTTGAGGTGACGGACGAGGTGTTTGAAAGCCCCCGTTCTCTCGTGTTCCAGGAGGCGGAAAACCGTCTGCACACCATAAAAGCGGTGATGAAGGCGGTGCTGGACCCGGACTGCGAAGTGAAACGCTTATGAAACTCAACGATATGAATCAAAAGCTCGTTCTGCCGGACGGCAGCGAGTATTACGGATACGCTTTCGGCGCCTGCGCCGAGAGCGTTCTTGAATTAGTGTTCAATACCTCCATGGTGGGGTATCAGGAGATCGTCTCCGATCCCTCCTATACCGGGCAGGCGGTGGTCATGACCTATCCGCTGATCGGCAACTACGGCGTTGCGGACGAGGATTACGAAACCAAGATCCCCACCGTCGGCGCGCTGATCGTGCGGGAGTATAACGATCTGCCCTCCAATTTCCGCTACACCAAAACCCTGTCGGAGGTGATGGAGGAATACGGTATCCCAGGCCTTTCGGGGGTGGATACCCGCGCCGTCACAAAGCGCATCCGCGCCGGGGGATCCTGCAAAGTTCTGCTCACCGCCGCCGAAAAACCGGTGGAGGAATGCCTTCGCCTGCTTGCCGAAACGCCCCTGCGGCACGATCAGGTCGCCCGCGTCAGCTGCAAAAAACGCTGGTACGCCCGCACTTCCAATAAGCTGTATAACGTGGTGGCCATCGATTGCGGCATCAAGCTGAATATTGTGCGGGAGCTTAACCGCCGGGGGTGCAACGTAACGGTGCTGCCGTGGAATACTTCCGCCGCCGAGGTGGAGCGGATGCAGCCGGACGGCATTTTTCTTTCCAACGGCCCCGGGGACCCGGAGGACGTTCCCTCCATCGTGGAGCTGATACGGCAGCTGCGGGGCAAATACCCCATTTTCGGCATCTGCCTGGGGCACCAGCTGATCTGCCTTTCCTACGGGGCTGAAACCTATAAGCTGAAATTCGGCCACCGGGGCGGCAACCATCCTGTAAAAAACCTGCTGACCGATAAAGTGGAGATCACCTCGCAGAACCACTCCTTCGCCGTAGATGCGGGCAGCCTTGACGCCACGCCCCTTACCGTTACCCACGTAAACCTGCTGGACGGCACCGTAGAGGGCGTAATGAATGAGGCGGATCGGGTATTCTCGGTGCAGTACCATCCCGAAAGCGCCCCCGGCCCGCAGGACAGCTCTTATCTGTTTGACCGGTTTATCGATATGATGCAAAAAGAAAGGGCGGGGAAGTAACGATGCCCAAACGTGAAGATTTGAAAAAGATCCTTGTGATCGGCTCCGGCCCCATTGTGATCGGCCAGGCGGCGGAGTTCGATTACGCCGGTACGCAGGCCTGCCTCTCTCTGAAAGAAGAGGGCTATGAGGTGGTGCTGTGCAATTCCAACCCCGCCACCATCATGACGGATACCACCGTGGCGGATAAGGTATATATGGAGCCCCTGAACGCGGAATATCTTGCTAAAATCATCCGTATCGAGCGGCCTGACGGCATCCTCGCCGGCCTCGGCGGCCAAACGGGGCTGAACATTGCCGTGGCGCTGGAGGAATGCGGCGTGCTGGAGGAATGCGGCGCAGAGCTGCTCGGCACCCGCACCGCAAGCATCAAAAAAGCGGAGGACCGCGAGCTGTTCAAAGAGCTGTGCGCCTCTCTCGGCGAACCGGTGCCGCCCTCTGAGATCGCCACAAGCGTGCAGGCGGGTCTTGCCGCCGCCCATGCCATCGGCTATCCCGTGGTGCTGCGGCCCGCGTTTACGCTGGGCGGTACCGGCGGCGGTTTTGCCGAAAACGACGATGAATTCGTTCAAATCATGAAAAACGCGCTGGAGCTCTCTCCCGTTTCGCAGGTGCTGGTGGAGAAGAGCATCAAGGGCTTTAAAGAGATCGAGTATGAGGTGATGCGGGATGCCAACGATACCGCCTTCACCGTGTGCAATATGGAAAATCTGGATCCCGTGGGCGTCCATACCGGCGATTCCGTGGTGGTGTGCCCCTCCCAGACCCTCACCAACAAAGAA
>CAMOVW010000167.1 GCA_946627725.1 uncultured Clostridia bacterium | reverse complement strand
TTTCTGAGATTGCAGTCTTGTTTTTTTCAGAGACTTTTTTTACAGCCCCTTTTCGTCTTATCCTTCAGGGCGGTTATTCCGCTTCTTTTACAAGATACCCCATAGGAAGATATAACGTTTCTCCGTCATATTCCACTTTACCCCAATAACGGTATTCCTCTTCTGTTTCAGAAGACTTTACGACTTCAATAACCGTTATCACATCGTCATCGCTTAAAACATCGTAAACATCCGCATCGCGCGAAGGCGACTCACGTAAAGACAACCCGTAACCGCCTGTTTGAACGGAATATGACCCGGGCGCATACTGGGCAGATGAACCCGACGTGCTTTCCGCTGTACCGGACGCATCGGTATTGTTTGTAACAGAGGAATCGGTTGGAGTTGAAGCGGTATCCTTTTTCAGATGCTTCATGGCAACCCAACCGGTATAGTTTTTATACGTACATTTACCCCAGTATTCAATTTCACCTTTTCCTACAGATGCGTTTTTATCATGATAGATCTCAAGAATCGAAATCGGCGTTTTATTTTGAATCTCGGTAAGAATCTCACTGTTTAACGAATAGTTCTTTCTGAGATTTAAGGAGGCGCCGCCGTCTGTATCTACGACATAATTTCCTGCGGAATACAGAGACGTTTCCTGGGGGATCTCGGTTGAAAGCGCCGTTGTGGATTGATTTTCTAAAATACTCTCTCTTTCTTTTTGTGACTGCAAAACGGCAGAACGATTCCCAAACAACGCACCGAAAAGAATACATAAAAACAACAGGAACGAGAAACCGCAAAACAAGATCAGCATAGCTCTCTGCTGTGCTTTCTTTTTGGATCTGCGATAGGTATAAGTACGGTTTTTGTTGTCTTCCATAATGTTTTAGATCCTCTCAATAATTATAATGCATATAAGTATTCAACGGCAACCCCGATAATTTCCATCTCATTTTCGTTTGCATCAATATAAATAGGCGCTACGTCGGGGAAAGCGCCGCTGAAAAGCATTCCTCCGTCACAGAATGTGATTTTGCGAAGAAATACTTTTTCTTGATAACGGAAAAGTACAATCTGACCGTCCAGGCAAGAAGGCTGCCGTCGGATCAGGAACAGTGCGTCTGCCGGAGCCAAAGGCTGTAAAGATATACCGTCAGCCTGCAGCATAATATACGTAAAACCGGTTTCCAGGTATTCGGGAAGAATACTCTTATAAAACATCGGCTCCTGCGCATCCGTATCGTATTGCGATAATTTATACACCGGAATGTTCGTCCTTACGGCGCCCTCCTTGCCCAATACAGCGTCTCGGCAAAGAAGGTAATCCAGGCTGCAATCGAAAATGGAACTCAGCGCAACAAGCGTATTGATATCCGGTTCGTTTGATCCCAGTTCCCACATCCTTACGGTGCTGCCGCTTTTTTTAAGTTTATCCGCAAGTTCATTTTGGGTCAATCCGGCATTTTTGCGCAGATTCTTCAGCCGAACGCCAAATCCGTTCTTTTCTTTCTTCATCCGCTCACCCACCAATTTATTGTATTATACACAAATCAACAGAAATTTGCAAGAGGCAGAATGCGATTATTCAATAAAAGAACACTGATAAACGTCAAAAGATATTTAAATAATCATATCATAAGGTATCATATTGCCGCTGAAAGAATCCGCATCAAAAGGCTTCCCCATAATTTTAACGCTTTTTACAAGTTTTTTGGTTCGAGCGAATGCTTTTTTTCCGGGACAAAACGGATAGATTCCGATACTGCCGAAAACATACCACAGCGCCATGCTTCCATTGTCTTCGTCCCCGGGGAAACCGTCTTCTTTATAACTGAACGCTTCCCTGCACATTTTTTCTACCCAATAAGACGTTTTCTCTACGTAGCCAAATTCAGAGTAAATATAAGGAATATGAAAACTGGGTTGATTTGAGATTGCGCACTGTCCATAATCCACAGCAGCCATTTCTGTCATTTCATGTATTTCGCATCCGTAACCGCCGATCTTATATAAGGGAGGCGAAGCAAAAAGCTCGTCAATCTTTTTCAGCAATTCATCTTTTCCGCCATATAACTCGGCAAGACCGGCCATATCATGGGGAACAGCAAATGAATTTTGCCAGGCGCTTCCTTCCGTATAATCCAAGCCCCATGAAAAAGGATCAAAGTCAGAACGGAAGTTTCCGTTTTCATATTTTGCCCGCATAAATCCCGTAACGGGATCAAACAGATTCTGATAATTTTTCGATCTCCGGTCGTACTCTTCTTTAATTTCATTTTTACCAAGGATCTCGGCAATACGGGCGATACACCAATCTCCGTAAGCCGCATCAAGCGTTAAATTGACGCTCTCTTTATGCGCTTCGATTGGTACGTAGCCCAATCGAACATAACTCTCGGCGCCGCTGCGGCCGTAATCATCGTTTGCGGAATTCCGGTTTGCATGTTTCAGCATACCCTCAAAAGCAGAAACAAGCGTATCTCCGGTAATAATCCCCTTTACCGCGGCGTCACACAAAACGGCGTCGAGAAGCGTACTCGGCATACATCCGCGTTCTCCGATGCTGGGCCATCTTGGAAGCCAACCGCATTCTTTATAATCGTTAACAAAGCCTTCGCACATTTCACGGTATTCTTCTCTTGCAACCAATGAGAAGAACGGATATACCGTACGGTATGTATCCCAAAAACCGTTATCGGTATAACGAACGCCGGGGCGAACGCTTCCGTCACTGGGACAATAATGCACAGGTGCGCAGTCATTATTAATTTCATAACACTTATGCGGATACAGAAATGCGCGATACATACAGGAATAAAACGTTTTCATCTGTTCTTCATTCTGTGCTTCAATTTCGACTCGAGAAAGATAAGACTCCCAGTCTTTTTCCCCATCTTCCTTTACAGCGTCAAAAGATTTGTGCGCAAAATCCTGCAAATAATTCAGATTTGCCTGTTCATAACTGATATATGAGACAGCGATTTTTGCATCCAGCGAGCCGCCATTGAGCATTAAAAGAATCCCTGCATTCTCACCGTTGATATTATTTGCCGCGGTTATGACGTCTTGATTTCCGACAAGACTTCCGGATATCTGTTCTTTTTCAAACCGCATAACAAAATACATTCTGAAACCAACTGCGTTTGTGTCTCTGCAGTTTGTAACATAACCGAAAACAGAATCGGTGGCTTTGTCAAATGTAAAAGAACTCTCACCGTAAAGAGGAAGGAGAGAAAGATAATTACCTGAGTTATCATCAAAACGGATCCTGATCGCAGCGCCACGTTGCGTGGGAGACAGTTCGAAATCACATCTGCTGCGAAGAAATCGCAGTTTCATATAATGCGGCTGCAGAACAGCGTCCTCCGGACGGTATCCGGACCAGCGTTCGCCTGCAGAATAAGAAGGCAATACACCCTGTTGCGGCATAAAGATCAAAGAACCGTAATCCGCGATCCAGGGGCTTGGTTGATGCGTGAGACGCACGCCTTCAAGGCACCTGTCTGCAGGATGATAAAACCAGCTTGAATCGCTTTTTGTTTGCGGCGCAAAAGCTGCCATTCCAAAGGGCCTTTGCACAAGCGGCAGCGTATTACCGTTTGAAAAACGATGAACAGATGCGCTGCCCTGTTTTATATTTACGTAAGGAATATACTTCATTTATTCACCTCAAAAAACAGCAAATTGCCCGGAAAGCTTCCGGGCAATACCGATTTGGATCATTCGCTCTTGATTTCGATATTAAACCCTTTGGATTCAAGGAAAGGCTTAATCTTTTGCGCATGGTTCAGAAGTGTGCTGACGGACATATCATGATTCAGCGCATCAATCAAAAGAGAAATATACTTAGACAGATCTACTTCGCAGAACCATTCTCTTTCAAGAAGTTCCGGTGACCGGTAGATCAGATTTGTGGTGAAAACGCGGCTGATCGCCCCTTCTTTATATGCCTCATCAAACAAATCCAGCCCGTTGCAGAACAAACCGAATGCGCAGCAAACATATATGTTCTTTGCACCCATGGATTTCAGTTTACGGGCAACTTCAAGCATAGATTCACCGGAGGAGATCATGTCGTCAACAACAATAACGTCTTTACCGGAGACGTTTGTACCAAGAAATTCGTGCGCTATGATAGGATTGCGCCCCTTTACCACACGTGAATAATCTCTTCTCTTGTAAAACATGCCCATATCCAAACCGAGAATGGAGGCGTAATAAACACTTCTGTTTACACCGCCCTCGTCAGGAGAGATGATCATGAGATGTTCCTTATCGATTTTCAGCTCCGGCAAATTATTTACCATAGCCTTTATCATCTGATAAGTCGTATAAGCGTTTTCAAATCCCTTAAGAGGAATTGCATTCATTACACGGGGATCATGAGCGTCAAAGGTAATAAGATTATCAATACCGTAGAGGTTATAGAGCTCTTGCAGCATCAAAGCACAGTCAAGCGATTCGCGTGCCGTACGTTTATGCTGACGTCCCTCATAAAGCATCGGCATAATAACGGTAATGCGACGTGCCTTTCCGGTCATTGCAGCGATAGCTCTCTTCAGATTCGCAAAATGCTCGTCCGGAGAATACGGAACAACATGACCGTATATCTCATGCGTGATTCCGTAATTGAAGCAATCGCAAAGAACAAAAACATCATACCCTCTTACGGATTCTTTCAGTTGACATTTTGCCTCTCCTGTTCCGAAACGGGGAAAAGACGCTTTGAGGAGATAGGTATCTCTCTGATAGCCGTTAAACGCAATTGTAGATTTATGCTCACTTTCGCGCTTGGTTCTCCACTTCACAAGATAAGAATCGATCTTGGAAGCAAGTTCCTCACATCCAGGCAAAGCAAGGATACCGAGTTTGCCATATGGAATATTCTGCAGATCATCGGTGTAAACGGGCATATAAAAATATCTCCTTTTCTATTTTTGACAGCGAAACAATAATCATTTTCTGCTGACAATATACTATATTTTACAGCAAAATGAAACTTTTGCAATAGGAAAAAGATTTTTTTTGATCAATAACATGTAGAATAAAATCGAATTTTAACGTATCTTTTGTACATTTTTACTTTTATACAAACAGAACATATAAAGCTGTACCCTCTTTCGGAAGGTACAGCTATAGGTTATTTATTTACATTATCATCTTCCGTGAAAGGATCTCCGCATTCAGGACAGAACTTGGGGGGATTCGTGGGATCTTCAGGCTCCCATCCGCACTTATCGCATTTATAAAGCGGTGCGCCGGCAGGTTTTTTCGCTCCGCAATTGGAACAGAACTTACCCTTATTTTCAGTACCGCAAGTACCGCAGATCCAGCAATTCGGATCGGAAGGCTTTGGCGCGCCGCATTCCGGGCAGAACTTACCGGTTGCGGAAGCGCCGCATTTTGCGCAAACCCATCCGGCCGCTGCCGGAGCCGCCGAAGGAGCGGTAGCTGTCTGCTGCGCAGGCTGCTGCGTCTGCCCCATCTGGAACAAGCTGGATACGTTAGCCCCCATATTTCCGGCCATACCGAGCCCCATAAAACCGTTAACCGCGCCGGCGGAATTATTTGCGGCGCCGCGCATTGCGTCAGCCTGGGCGGCGGCAAGATTACCTGCAGCCATGTTGGGATTACTGAGCGCTGCACCGCGCTGCATCTGCTTGATCATTTCCTGATCTTCTTCAGGCAGGGTAACAGAACCGAGCGCAACGCTTACAACGCTGATGCCCCTGAGTTCGCTCCATTTTGAAGAAAGCGCACTGTTCATCGCTTCTTCAAGCTCGGTATTATGCGCAATGATCTGGTTCGGACGGATCTCCATATCGGATATTTTAGCGAACGCCGGCTGCAAAGCGGAAATGAACTCTGTTTTCAGCTGACTGTCGATTTCTTCCCTGCGATAATCTGCAGAAACGTTACCGCAAACATTTGTGTAAAACAAAAGAGGATCTGTGATTTTATATGAATAAATACCGGAGCAACGCAAGGAAACGTCAATATCCATACCGATGCGGGAGTCAACAACACGGAACGGCACCGGAGAAGGCGTGCCGAATTTATTATCAATAATCTCTTTAATATTAAAATAATAAACACGTTGATCTTTGCCCGTATCGCCGCCGTAAGCAAAACGTCTGCCGATCGCTTTAAAGGTTTCTTTTATGCTGTTGCCGAGAGAACCAGCAAAAATGCTGGGCTCTGTAGATGTATCATAGGTAAACTGACCGGGTTCTGCGCAAACCTCAACAACTTTGCCCTGTTCCACAATAATCATGCACTGACCATCGGCCACTGCAATACCGGAACCGTTGGATATGATGTTATCATTCCCCTTTGTATTGGAAGAACGCCCCGTAATGCGCTTCTGCCCTTTTGTTACAAGAACATTTTTATCAAGCGCCTCACAGTAGAAAAATTCTTTCCATTGATCGGCAAGCACACCGCCGATGGCGCCTACGCCGGCTTGAATAAGACCCATAAGGATAGATCCCCTTTCTTTTTTTCTTTATTTTATCGCAATTCTGTAAAAAAATCAATACCATCCATCATTTCTTTTACTTAAAAACCTGAAAATAAAGGGTAATATTACCAAATTCAATCTACACAATTAAAATATTACAAATAAGTTACTTTTCTTTACATTATTCGTCTATTTATTTATAATACTTAAAAGGCAATACTATATATTGTATTTCACAAACGTATTCAGCAAGAAGGGAAAAAATGAAAAAAAAGATTACTGCAATATTTTTGATTCTGATCAGCCTTGCTGCTTTCTTTTGCAGCTGCAAAAACAACAAAGATAATGAAGCGGTTGAGGCTTTTAAAGAGGAAGAGATTACTTCCGATAATGTAACGGTTACCGAACCGACAACCATCGGCGAAGACTCCAAAATACTTTATCTCACTTTTGACGATGGCCCCGGACTTTATACACAGCACCTTCTCGCAACACTTGCGAAGTATAATGTTAAGGTTACCTTCTTCGTTACCAATTTCCGTCCGGATTGTCAATTCCTGCTTGCACGGGAGGAAAAGGAAGGACATACGGTTGCAGTGCACTCATATACGCATGAGTATTCTGATATTTACAGAAGCACATCCGCATTTTGGGAAGATTATAACAAAATGGACGAAAACGTTCTGAAGTATACGGGGCACCACGCAGAAATAATGCGCTTTCCGGGCGGAAGCTCTAACACGATCAGCGCAAGTTATTGCGAGGGGATTATGACGGCGCTCACACAGCAGATGAATGAGAAAGGGATCTCATACATTGATTGGGATGTTGACAGTTATGACGCAGGCGGCGCAAGCAGCAGCGATGAAGTATTTGAAAATCTCAAAAGCGGCGTCAGCGGAAGAAAGAGCTCTGTTATCCTCTGCCACGATGTAAAATCATATACAGTGGAAGCCATGGAACGTTTTATTCCCTGGGCCCTCGAAGAAGGTTTTATTTTCCTCCCCTGCACCAAAGACAGTGAACCTGCGCACCATTCAGTAAACAATTAAGGAGATGTTATCATGAGCAACAAAATAATAAAAGTAGCAGTGATCGGCTGTGGTACCATAGCAA
>CAMOVW010000166.1 GCA_946627725.1 uncultured Clostridia bacterium | reverse complement strand
CTGCCAGTCACGTTCGGGATCGTTTCTGCGGGTAAGGCTCCAACCAGGAAGGTCTTCGTCAAGAAGCTCTTTCATCGGCGGAAGCTCAACTTCTTCCATGATGTTGCCGAGACAGCCGTCCATAAGTACAAGAACGGGGTTTCTGTCGCGTTCGGCATAATCCCATGCGTCATAAAGCACGTCTACCGCTTCCTGTGCGGAATTCGGAGCGAAAACCATTGCGTGGAATCCGCCGTGGCCTAACGCTTTGGTCGCCTGCAGATAATCGCTCTGCGCCGGTTGGATCGATCCCAGACCGGGGCCGCCGCGGCTGATATTTACAATAACGGCGGGAAGCGCTGCCGCTGCAAGATAAGAGATGCCTTCTGCCTTCAGGCTGATGCCGGGGCCGGATGAACTTGTCATGGAACGGGTTCCCATGGCCGCCGCGCCGTAAACCATATTTACAGATGCGATTTCGCTCTCACCCTGTACATATGAGCCGCCGACTTCGGGCAGACGCCAGGAGAGATACTCGGGGATCTCATTCTGCGGTGTGATGGGGTAGCCTGCAAAGAAACGGCAGCCGCCGCGCACTGCGGCTTCGGCGATCGCTTCGTTGCCTTTCATGAAACGTTTTTCTCCCATACTCATTCATCTCCTTTCGCGGGCAGTTCGATTGCGCCTTCCGGGCACATTGTGGCGCATATCCCGCAGGATATGCATTTTTCGGGCGCATTCACAAAGGGATAGAAATGGCCTCTCGAATTGCGCGTAGTTCCGGTTTCAAGAATCTGCTTCGGGCAGAACTTGATGCAGTATTTGCAATCTTTGCAAAGACGTGCGTTGATCTGGATCACGTATCATCAACTCCTTTTACGCTTCTTCGTATAATTTATCGCCGGGCCGCTGCTGTGTCAGCTTCATGAAGTCAACCTTCATCAGCGGAGTCTGCGGTAATTCCTTCAGGAAAATGATCTCGCGCGGGATATAGAACTTGGAGAAATTCTCTTCGCAAACCTTGCGGATCGTTTCTTTGTATTGCTCTTCGTCGCCGGGCTTGGAGAGAGAGGCGTAAAGCCTTACCATACTTCTTTCGCCCTGCCAGCCCTGTACGGCGCAAACGTCTTTGATAAAGTCAAGTTCGCCGATCTTCTTTTCGATGTCGTTGGGATATACGTTATAACCGGCAATGATGATCACGCGCTTTTTACGGCCGGAGAAGAAGTAGTAGCCCTCTTCGTCTTTATATGCAAGGTCGCCGGAAAGCACCCATTTCTTGCCGTTTTCATCTGTATACAAACCGAGGTCTTCGGGACCATCCTTGGTGTAATAGCCTGCCATGATCGTAGGACCGGAAATGGCGATCTCGCCGATCTCGCCCTGCGGAACTTCTTTGTGATTATCGTCCCACAGTTCCACGTCGATGCCGTCGATGGCGCGCCCGATGGAGCCGCGTTTGTAATCTTTATTTGTGGTGGTGCAGCATACGGAGCCGATCTCGGTGAGGCCGTACCCCTGGCGGAGCCGTCCTTCTGCGCCCCATTTCTCAAAATAGGAATTGTATTCGTCGATGAAGGCGTCGCTTACGTCGTCGCCGCCGCAGAACATCATACGGATGTTTTTCAGCCACGGACCGTCGAAATGCTTTTCCTTCATCAGCTTCTGGAACATCAGCGGAATGCCGCCGTAACCAACAACATAGTTGGTACGCATCAATCTGTTGAAGATCTTGGCGTCAAACTGCATCATGGGAATAATTCTGGCGGAATTGCAAAGCGCCATATGTATTGCCACGCATAAGCCGAAGCAATGGAACATGGGAAGAACGATGATTTCTGCTTCTTCACCGGGAATGCGTATCTCGTCGATTTCGGAAATCCGCTGAACCATCTCGTTGATGGCGCGGTTAGTGAGTTTGATCGTTTTGCTTTTGCCTGTTGTTCCGCCGCCGTTCAGATAAACGCAGATATCGTCTGCATTGTTGACGCAGGGTTCAAATTTCGTATAGCGGCGAACGGCGTCCTTATAATAAGTTGCATTTTTATATTTTGTGAAGGCAGCTTTCATCAGCCCTTCGCCCAATTTAGTGCCGAAACGCTTAAATCCTTCGGAATAATCGGAAGAGCAGCAAACAACGCAGGGAAGACCGGTGTTGTTGATCGCGTCGATATGATCTTTTGCAAGCAGATCAAGTACCATAACGCCCTTTGCGCCGACGTCGTCAAGCGTTTCAAGGAGGAATTCCGTAGACATCAGAGGATGAACAAAATTTGTTATAACGCCGATCTGGTTTAAAGCGTACCATGTGATAATGCCCTGAACGGTTGTGGGCATGAATACGGTATAAACGTCGCCCGGTTTTAATCCGAGATCTCTCTGAAAATAAGCGGACATAGCGTCGATATCGCGAAAGATCTCAGATCGATAATACTTTACGCCGAAGTGCTGCATCATGTAAACGTCTTCATAAATTCCGGTGCATTTTCTGAGATATTCGGTACAGTTAAAATTTTCAACAGACGGTAGCATTCGAAATCCTCACTTTTAATTTTTTATTACAATAAATTATAATATTATTATCATATATTGTCAATCTGCAACGAAGAAATGTAATAAACTGTAAACAGTTTATTCATATTTATAAAACGTATTTATCCAGCTCTTTGCGGCTGTCTATCCCAAGCTTATTGAAGATATTGCGCAGATGCGCTCTTACGCTGTTTACTGTGATGCCGAGCAGATCTGCAATTTCATTATTTGAATTTCCCTTGGACGCAAGAGAGGCGACGTTGAACTCGATCGCCGTTAGAGCATCGGAAATCTTTTCTCCGGTAAGCTCGTTATGGACGGTTACCCAACTGGAGTGGTACCGGTTCGATAAATCGAGGATACGTTTATACACAGCGCGTTCTTCATATCGCAGGCATTTTTCAAGCATACCGGAGAGCATTCCTCTGTGTTCGGCAAAAGGCATGATCAACCCGTCAGGCGACGCGATCGACCATGCATTCCGAAAGTAATATTCTGCTTTATCCCAATTCTTGCGAAGCATATAGTCCCGCGATATGATCAGACTGATATAGATCTCAGAAATGGGGCAGGGCTTTTTCATGAAGACCAAGGCGCCTTCCGCCATACCGACGGCCCGACCGATATCGCCTGTTTCCGTAAGATAATGGGAGTAAGCGTAAAAGGCCATGGGCTTCAGAGAGTCGTCTACATTAAACGCGTCGGTACCTGTAGGCGGAAAACTGATCTCGGAAAAATTATGCAAAAGAATATTAAAATAGATTATTAAGGGGTTGGCTGTATCCTTCAATGGATCGTTTTGCGGGATCATACGGTACAGCGTTTTGATCGAATTGTAAAGCTTTATGATTTCAAAAACATTTTCACCTGAAAGGGATGCGACGGCGGTTCCCAAACCTGCCGCGAGGAGGATGCTTTCGGACTTGCTTTCTGACAATTCTCTGAATGCGGCGCTGGCGGAGGCGGTATTTCCTCTGAAATAGTTGAGTTCTGCGTTTGCGAGTTTCCTTTTTTCGGGATCGGGTTCGCTGTTGCAGAACTCTTCCGCATGACCGGGTTCAAAACTTCCGGTTACAAGCAAAAAAGGATCCTTTATAACTCCGGGCGTCCTTTTTTCAGTGTTTGACATATAAAAATCCCTCTCGTTTTCAGGAATTTAAAAACATCTTAGAAAATTATATCATTTTGTATTTTTCAATTCAATAGTCCAAAATGATACGCAAAAAGACTATGTGCATATAGTCCAAAATAATAAAAATAAGGTCGATGAAAATGTTCAATGTGTGGTGTAAAATCAACATTAATAAGGCAAAAATATTAACAGTTTGTTAATTATTCTTTGGAATGTTAAGGAGAGATTACCATGGTTGAACCGAAAGACATGAGCTGTTACGCTTATTACAAGGCATGTACGGATGAGTATGGGGAATACTACTGTCAGCAGCATCTCGGCAAAAAATTCCTGAATACGCGCATCATCAGTGATATTGACGCGCTGGCGGGATTTTTCAGGATCGAGCTTGGATTACAGCCCGGTGACGTTTATTCCGTTTTTATGCCGACGACCGTACAGAGCATCGCCGCTTTTTATGCGTTGAACAAAATCGGCGTAATCGTGAATTTTATCCATCCGTTGCTTCCGCCGGACGTTATTGAAGAAACCATCACGTCTTTGCATTCAAAAGGTGTGATGCTGCTGGATCTTCTTGCAAAAAAATATACGGACATGCTCAACGGACTTGGTCTTCCGATGCTTGTTTGCCATTCTTCCGATTATTCCAATCTTGCAGCGGAGCTGGGTATTAAAGTCGGCGAAGGTCTGATCAAAAAAATCTATCCGAAACTGAATAATCGTGAGGAATATTTGAAAGCGGTTAACCGTTTCCGTAAATGCAACGTGAAAGATCACTGTGATCCCGATGCGCCGGCGGTTTATCTGAACGGCGGCGGCACCACAGGAAAGAGCAAAACGATCAAGCTCTCTTCCCGCAATATCAATGAAATCGTATTCCGTATGTCAAAACTGGACAGAATTCACCGTCCCGGCGAGGATTCCGAAGTGATCGTGCTTCCGTTGTTCCATTGCTTCGGTTTGTGCGTTGCGGTGCATATGCCGATGTGCAACGGCGCAAGATTGATTCCCATGATGAATTTTGACGCACGTATGTTCAATCGTCTTATCAAACATAACTGTGTGGTAGGTATTCTCGGCATCCCTGTAATGTTCAAGAAGCTGATGGACGAGAAGCATTTCGACAATAAGGGCCTTCGCAATCTGCGTATGGCTTTCTGCGGCGGCGACGACGCTCCGCAGTATATTCTTGATGATTTTAACAAATATGCTGAAAAATGGGGCGCCACCGGTCGGCTTCGTCAGGGATACGGCCTTACCGAGGTTGGTTCCGTATGCTGCGTAAACAGAAATGAGGAATCCGGTAATAAAGACGGTTCCATTGGTTATCCGCTTGAGGGCGTTGAAATGGACATCTGGGATGACGATCAGAAGCCTGTGCCGCTTGGCGAAGTGGGAGAGATCGTTATTGCCGGACCTACCATTATGATGGGGTATTATACAGAAGACGGCCATAACGGAGAAGGTCTTTACACAGATGAAAATGGCAAACAGTGGGTGCTTTCCGGCGATCTGGGGTACAAGGATGAAGACAACTATTTCTATTTTTCCGGACGTAAAAAACGCGTTATTATTATTTCCGGTTACAATGTTTACCCCAGCGACGTGGAAAAGAAGCTGAGTGAACTCAGTTTTGTAAAGGAAAGCTGCCTTGTTAAAGGATACAATAAGGCAGGAAAACCCATCATTCGTATGTACGTTTCCTATAACGACGACGTAGGCGATCGTGAGACGTATAAAAAGAAGATGCTTGAATTGATCGAGCAGAAATTCAGTAAGTTCAGCTTGCCGCAGGATATCATTGAAGTGAAGAAACTTCCCGAAACCCCCTTGATGAAGGTTGACTTTATGAAGCTGACGCAGAATTCTCCGGAGGATCCCGTGTTTATTCCTTCGGATGAAGAAAAGAAGAGCTTGCTGCCCATTTAACATATTTATAATTGTGTTTTCGGAGCCGGAGTTTTACTACTCCGGTTTCTGTTTTATAGAGATATAAGTTCAGTAAGAATTCTGTAAAAGCAAACGAGCCGTGCACAAACACGGCTCGTCTGCTTTGAGGAGATAATTTATGAAGAAAACGAAGAAATCTTGTTGATTACAATTTAATTATATGCGTAATTACTTAAATAAAGCTTAATTGTTGATCCATTCTAAAACTTTTTTCGGCTCGGCCAGTATTTCATCAAGGTATTTGATAAACGGAATGATATCGTTAAAATCGATTGCCCGGTGATCGAATGCAATGCAGAAGCCGATTGTTTTTCTGATTGCGATTTCTTTCTCTCCGGATGCATTCTCGATAACCATAGGTTTATCCTGAACCGCATTCAAACCGATCGCGCAAACCTGACCTGGCAGAATTTCAAGCAGATTCATATTGCCGCGCAGGGAAGGATAAAGAGATCCGACGTTTGATACCGTAACGGTGCCGGGAATCAGATCTTTGGGGATGAGGCGGTCGGTTGCGGGTATGCTCTCATATTCACGTTTTTTCTTTCCCCTGAAGTGCTCGGGGCGGTTGGACCCGATCTGATTGATCAGTATTTTTGCGCCTTGAGAGATGATGTGGCCCTTTTTCATCTGTTCAATGAGCTGGCCCTTTGCGATATCGTACATCACTTCGTTCGTATTGGTACTGTTAGAGCGGCGGCGAATGTCGATAATATAATTCCGAAGCTGCGACATGCTCATATTGTTTACTTCGTGCAAGCGAACCGTCATCATTTCACCGCTGGGAAAGATCATGGGCATAGAGATGGATATCTCATCCTTTGTAAGAACCTTGCCCTTGGCGGTGATCCTGTTATAGATAATCTCACCGTTCATGGATTTGGCTCTTTTGAGCCCTTCTATGATCAGCTTCAGGATTACCACATTCAGGGACAGGCCGAGCGGTTTGATCTCATCTCTGTATATATTAAATAATTCAGTGACGTCCGGTTCGTATGTAAAAGATACGTGAGGGATCTCTCTCCATGATTTTGTTGTTGTCCAGGCCACGATTTTACGCTGAATTGTAAGAAGTTCGGTTTTAATGGGCAGCATGGAATTGCTCCTTATTTAAAAATGTTTTAATTATTTTACTGTATAGAATGAAAAAAATCAACAGACGGAATTAATAAAAATAGGCGGTTATCCAACATGTATCTTTGTAATATCAGAAAATGTGTAAAACGAATCGGAACAATTAAAGAATGGTTTATAGAATCGTCATAAAAAAGACTGTCCTTTCGGACAGCCTCAGGTAAGCCCCAGCACCTGCCGGGAAACTAAAAAATATACAACAAGTGAAACAGCATCAACGATGGTTGTGATAAAGGGACTTGCCATTACGGCAGGGTCAAATCCTATTTTTTTTGCAAGAAGGGGAAGGGAACAGCCAATCAGTTTTGCGCATAGAATTGTGGCAAACAGCGTCATTGCAACCACTGCTGCAACTTTCCATGTTACCTCGGGATTCCCCATCAGCAGATTGTCAACCAATAATACTTTTCCGAAAGCAGCCGCGCCCAATGCAAGACCGCAAAGTACGGCTACGCGTATTTCTTTCCATAATACCTTAAAGGTATCGGCAAACTCAACCTGCCCCAAAGAGATACCGCGGATCACGGTTACGGACGCCTGACTGCCGGAATTACCGCCGGTATCCATCAGCATCGGTATGAAAGCGGTAAGAATGGGTAAAGTGGCAAGGGCGGTTTCAAATTTGGAAATGATAATGCCGGTAAACGTTGCGGAAATCATCAGAAGCAGCAGCCAGGGCACACGAGAGGCCCAGATCCGGAATACCGAAGTCTTCAGATATTCGGTATCGTTCGGGGTGATGGCTGCCATTTTTGCGAAGTCTTCTTCTGTTTCTTCTTGCAGGACGTCGATCGCGTCGTCTACGGTGATAATACCCACAAGCCGTTCCTCGGTATCAACAACA
>CAMOVW010000165.1 GCA_946627725.1 uncultured Clostridia bacterium | reverse complement strand
GTTGCCGCCGCGCTTGCCGCCGCCAAGGAGGCCATCGACGCCATCATGACCGACGCTGAGCTGACCGCCGCCGAAGAAGCCAATCACGTCTGCGTTTACTGCGGCGAGAAACATACCGGCGTCCGCGGGTGGTTTGTTGAATATATCCACAGCATTCTCGCGCTGATCAGAAACCTGATGAACGCACTCAAAAACTTCTGATTCCCTTATATCGGCGCCGCAGGGTTTCCGCGTGCGGCGCCGTTTTTCCGAAAACGTTAAAGAACCGAAACAACAAACCCTAAGGAGAACTGATTATGTGCAAAAAAACATTCTGTATCGTTTTATCCCTGCTTCTCTGCCTCACGTGCTGCATCCCGGCGTTTGCGTCCGTAACGTACCGGAACGCTGGGGATGACATCGGTCTCGTGCAGTATATCGACGATCCCGACGTTACCGGCACCGTGTATATCTCCATCAGCGATGACGGCCGGTACGTGGTAAGCGACGGCGAGATCTCCGGCGAGATTATGGCGTACGTGCCGGTAGCGCTTGCCGACCTGCAGTTCGACCTGTGTGATTACGATCTGGATTCGTACGTCTGCAACCTTGCCGAGTTTGATCCCGAGGCCTACGGCAGACAACCGATCACCGTGATGCACCTGTATATTTACACGTTGGAGCATTATTATTCCGGGGGCTGGGACGTAAACGTGACCGGCGGCCCCGGGTCCTCCTATATGCAGAACGGCTTCTGGGGCCACGATGAAAACCTCACCTATTACGTAAACGGCGCTTATCCGCTGGAGGGTGACGGCTGGGGCGCTACCAGCGACCGCATCTGCCTTACGGACGGTGATTTCGTGGACGTCCAGATGTATACCAGCTGGTATTTCTGGGGAGATTCCGCCGCGGGTTATCATTATTTCCTTGATGAAAACGATGAGATCACCCATGAATATACCGTGAACGCGGGCGAAGCCTTTATACCCGCGATCGGAAGAGCCTGGGGCAGCCTTGACATCGGCGGCGCCACCGAGATTGCGATCGAAAACGATTATACGTTCTTCTACGGCGAGGAACTGTATGCCGACGAATCCGGCGGCGATTATACCGAGGCGTATCTCGGGGATGAGATCGTTTTTGACGAACCCGGCACCTATTACCTCTGGGCGGACGGCAACTACGGTGAAGATAACCCCGAAGAAATCGTTTCCTCCCCTGCGTACGCCAGAGTAGAGGTGCTTGGCGGTACCACGCCCGTGGATCCCGATACGGAGGCTGCAGCCACCGTTGACGCGCTGATCGACGCCATCGGCGAAGTAACGCTTGCGAGCGAAGACGCCATCGCCGCCGCCCGCGACGCTTACGAAGAACTCACAGAGGCGCAGCAGGCCCTTGTTACCAAGCTCCAGACGCTCATCGAAGCCGAGGAAGCGCTGGAAGAACTGAAGATCGCCGCTGAGAATGCCGCTGCTGCCGCTGACGTAGACGAACTGATCGACGCCATCGGCGAAGTGACGCTTAACAGCGAAGACGCCATCGCCGCCGCCAGAGAAGCTTACGAAGAACTCACCGACGCACAGAAAGCCCTTGTAACCAAGCTCGACGACCTCACCGCTGCCGAAAACACGCTTGCTGACTTGCAGGCTGCCGCCGCCGAGGCTGCTGCGAACGCTGCCGCTGCCGCTGACGTGGACGCCCTGATCAACGCCATCGGTACTGTGACGCTTGACAGCGCCGACGCGATCGCCGCCGCACGGGGAGTTTATAACGCGCTCACCGACGCGCAGAAGGCTCTTGTAACCAGGCTGGATACGCTTACTGCCGCGGAGAGTACGCTTGCTTCTCTGCAGGCCGCCGCACAGGAAGAGAATCCTTCTGATAACGATCAGAACTCCGGCAGATCCTTCTGGGATATGCTTCTGGATTTCTTCCGCAAGATCATCAATTTCTTTAAGAATCTCTTCAAAAGATAATAAATTATCGTTATCTAATTTCTCTGTAATCAGAAACCGCGTTCCCCCGTACGTTCTTACCGTATGGGGGAACGTTTTCTTAAACCTTCCTCAGGTACTGATTCTCGGCCAATCCGGTCAATATCGCTCTGATTGCCATGGATTCGATCTCGTACCGGTATGAAAACAACCGAAACATTCTCACTATGTCTGAAAATATCAGACATATTAGAGTATGATTTTTTGAATAAACTTTGTATTACTCTTATGGCACCGGCATGTAATGGCGGAGGGGTTAAGATCATTGATTTTTCAGAAGTACCTTCTGACATTCTCCCATTAATTGTTTCTCTTGTTGCTCGAATTATTTTTACTGTTCAACAATGGACAATACGCGATAATATTCATTCTATTGCGCTTTTTTGCGATGAAGCACACCTTTATTTGCCTCAAAACGTTCAAAAATCATCCGAACAATCAAGTGTGGACAATTTTGAACGTATTGCAAAAGAAGGCAGAAAATATGGCGTTGGTTTAGTGGTTATAACGCAAAGACCTTCTGAGGTAAGCAGAACAATTTTAAGTCAAAGCGGAAACTTTATTGCAATGAGATTGACAAATTCTGATGATCAGAATATAGTTAAAAAGAGTATTCATTTTTATGCTATTATTCACAACTCCGTGGAAGGTACCCTGAGCAAGCTGGTGGCAAAAGGGGAACTGAAACGGGAAGGCAGCGGAAAGAACACCTGCTATTACAGGCTGAAATAATTCCCGGGGATTTGCGGCTGTGTATCATGCAGCGGTGACCAACTTTTGACCAAATTTTTTCCGGTAAAACAATAAAATGCTTATAATATGGATAAATATAGCCGTATTTTTACAATACGAACCACAATATATCGCAGTAACCAAAAGATCGCTATAGAGTGGGAATAATGCATGGATTCATAAAATGGCTTAAACAGGAAGTTTATGTGTGAACAACGATTCCGAAACTCTGAAATGACGCTAAAAAAGGACAAAGGTTGCCTCACACATTTTGTGAGACAGCCTTTTTTGCTGTTTTCCGTTATTTCTCAATCTCTGGAATCCATATTTGGCTTTTATCTTTATTCTATCAAAAATCAAAAGGTCAATCCCGATATTTTATGCTTTTTAATGTCAGTTCCTTCATTGTTATCCTTCATATCTTTATGATCTTTTTTCTTCGGCTGCGGGGGTGGACAGATCGATCCAATACCGCTGCAAGTCAATTTGCTCCTCCGGTTCATATACGGTGCTCTCATAAACGCCGCCGTTTGCAAGGATGGTGCGTCGGCTGGCTTCATTATTCACTTCACAGCTGATCAGCACGCGGGCAAGACCGATCGATCTGCAAAAATCCAAGCCCTGTCGCAGCATCCATTTTGCATATCCCTTCCTTCGCTCCGAAGGGCGCACGGAATAGCCGATATGCCCGGCGTATTTTTCAAGATAGTCGTTGAAATAATGGCGTACCTGCAGCATTCCTACAATTCTGTTGTCGCGTTCACGCACGCAGATAAACTGCGAGGCCTGCACCTTACCCGCCGGGACGGTTTCGGGATTCCTGTAATTTTCAATCTCCCGCAGCCATTCGAACGGATCGGCAAAGCGGCGCAAAGGCCCCGCGCCGTCCATGGAACTATCGGCGTTCAGAAATTCCTTCCGATAAGCGGAGACTTCTTCCGCGTCTTCCCTTGTCGGTAGTCTGAAAATAAGCTCCTCCTGCTTCATCATTCTTTATTCCCTCCGATTTCTTTCTCCATATGATCGTCGTCAGCAAAGCGGTCTCCGCGCTTTGGATGGAACGATCAATTTATTATCGAATTTCTCCGGAATGCTCGTTATAATTTGCCCTCGCGACGCGGCGTTCCGTCGGTTCAACGATCCATTCATGGATACCGGTATCGGCGGTTGAGAAAAACATACCGTCCTTTACGGGGAGCTTCAGGAACGCGTGGTACAGTTGATTGATCGTACCGCCGTGCGTGACCACGGCGACGGTCTCGTCGTCGGCTGTTTCAGCAAGGATCTTCGCCAGCATTTTTTCAGCGCGGCCCCGGAACTCCACAAGGGATTCCTGTCTGTAGACCGACTGATCCGGCGGCAGGTCGGGGATTCTGGGATACTTCTCCGTTGCTTCTTTGTGCGGCAGCCCCGCCAAAAGCCCATTGTTGAATTCCATCAGGTCGGTTTCCGGTTGGATCGGCACGCCGGTCGCATCAGATAAGTGCCGCGCCGTCTGCATGGCGCGCGTCAGCGTACTTGCGTAAATACGGTCTATATGATATTTTTCCGCAACTTATTCCGCCATCGCCTGCGCCTGCCGGTGCCCGCGCTCCGTGAGCGGATAATCCGCGCGCCCCTCGTGTACGTCCAGCAGGTCGGCTTCGGATTCACCGTGGCGAATGATCAGCAGTTTCAAGACAGGATCCCTCCTTAAACAGAAAAATCGGCTCCGTTTATACGAAGCCGAAATCGTCTGCTATATATAAATCTATCGGGCAGACAAAACGGCTTCGTATAAAAGGTTCACGGTTTTCGTCATTTTGTCCACCTCGCTCTCGTTTAGTATAACAGTAGTCTATCACACAACTTCACATAAATCAATACGAATACGGATATTTTTCTGAATCGTCAGATTTGACAACAATTCTTCGTACTATTCCGTGCTTTGAAAAGCGTTACCGTTTTCAAACAAAGTGCTGAAATCAGTTGTATGATATTGTAATCTGTGATATACTTCTATCAGAACGGAGATGCAATACAATGAATGATTTTGATTTTAAAACGATTTATGATACAACAGACAATGAATTCATTGTTTTTGCCGGGAGCTGCGCTGACAAGGATATTTCAGGGATCGAGATAACCGATAAAACCGCTTTTGAGGCAGTTGAGAATCATATTCATATCATAGAAAAAATCGGCGTTGTAAAGCTCTTCTTCTATCAACGGAAAGGCGTAGAGCTTTGTTCAAATGTTTTGCTGTCATTAAAGCAGAAATATCCGACGCGTGATTTTATCGTTTATGTAACGTTAACGCTGCACGATGCGATGATTCTGAGGTTTCATCAAAAATGGGAAGACGAAACGGATTATTATTCCGATACGGTTCCATACAAAAACACAGTTCTTATCAAAATGGCGTCTGTCGCAAATAAGAACACGTTGTATATCACAAACGGTACGGTATTTGGCGGAATCATGAACGCGTTCATATCAGGGCGATCATACCGGCTGAAACAGTCTTTCAATCAAATCACAATACGGGGACGCCGTTCGCAGGATGATTGAAAGCGCAAAACAAGTCATATGAAATAAAGGAGGGATCACAATGGAACAAACCGTTATTCTCTTGCGTAAGCGCGGCTTTAATTACTATACGGATTATGCGGAAACCTATCTGGAGCAGGCCTTTTCGCCCTACGGGTATTATTTAACGTTTCGTACGGAGCAACAGGAATGGAAATGTTCGCTGCAATATGAGGGCTGCGATCAATTGGTTTTTCGCGCGCCATGGCTGAAACAATTGAACGCGGAGCAACTGGATGCGCTCAGCGCGTTTTTGGCAAAAAGCTTTAAAACAACGGCACAATGCGTCCCGGAGAGTTCAATTCCGTTAAATGCGGATCGGCCGGAAATGATCACATACGGTTTTTCTTCCGAACCGGGCGCATTTCTTGAACCTCCGTTCATCACGGAAGGGCTGCCGGTTCTGCGCATGACTTCCCGAGATCTTTTTACGTTCCGGTCGGAAGAAACACCCTTTGTTGTATCATACCAAAATTACGGCGGCCCCGCGAAGGGGCTGACGGTGCGTCTCACGCTGCCGGAGGACGTTTCGGTAACAGCACTTGAGCTTTGTTCAGAATGGGATCCCCATCAGCGGAACAAAAAACAAGCTGAAACAAAAAGAGCTGTATCAACGCCGCAGATAATCACCGTAAACGGGGAACTTGAATATATCTACGTTTTTCCCGATTTTATTATCCCCGAAGGGATCAACCGTTTCAGCAGAAAACTGCGAAGCCGCAAAGCGGCTGAGGAAGCGGCTTTCAGAAGGTTTTGGCTGCGCATATTCTTCAGCAAAGAACCGCCGCAGGGATTCATAAAGCTTTCGGTTTGCCCGATTGGCGGAAACGATCCTCTTACGATCGTTTTATAAAGCATTTGACGGAGGTTTGGAATATGTTTATTAACTATGCGCACCGCGGCGCAAGCGCTTATGCGCCGGAGAACACCATGCGCGCCTTCCGCCTTGGTGTAAAAATGGGCGCAAACGGTATAGAAACGGATATCAGAAAAACAGCGGACGGCGTTCTTGTGTTATTTCACGACGAGAGTTTGCTTCGCCTGACCGGCCGCGACGTGCGGATCGGGGAGCTGACCTTTGATGAGCTTACAGAAATCGGGATCCCATCTCCGGACGGGACAGGTTCGGATACCGTCCCCATGCTCTCAACCTTTCTTTCCTTCGCAAAAGATCAGCCGGTTCTTATTGCGCTGGAGATCAAGGCGGACGGGATAGAACCGGAGGTTCTGAATGCGATCCGTTCTTTTGAAACAGCGGGAAAATGCATTATCACGTCTTTTGAGCTCGATCACATCCGCAATATCAAAGCGCTGGCCCCCGCTCAAAAAACCGGCCTGCTGGTAAGATCCGTGGATGACGACGTTCTCTGCGAGCTCAAACGTATCGGCACAGAACAGATCTGCCCCAAAGCGGAGATTCTTTCGCCGGAATTGGTTCGGTCTCTCCGCAAATCAGGTTTTAACGTACGGGCGTGGGGTGTAAAGGACGAAGCGCTGATGCTGCATGCCCTGCGCTGCGGCGTAGACGGCATGACTGTTAATTTTCCGGATAAACTGTATGCGATTCTCAATAAAACTGTATAGAAAAAGCCTTCGGAATCATATATCGATACCCGAAGGCTTAATAATTTATATTGGGCTCTTACCGGCCGAAGGCCTCCTGCCCGAAGGCGTCTTCAATCAGATTTATTTCAGCGGTTTTAAGATCGTGCAGAAGCACTTCCGCAATATCGAACCTTATGCCGCTGTAACCGGTTACAGCCTTCATTTTTATAAACGCGGCGGCGTTGTTGATCAGGCGCTCCTGCTTGTCACGGTCAACGGCATCCGCAGGGGGATTCAGACCGCCGGGAGCGCGGGTCTTTACCTCAACAAAGCAAAGCACGTTTTTGGGTGAGCGCGCTATGATATCGGTCTCCCCCAACCCGGTTCGGAATCCGGAGCAAAGAATCGTATACCCCTTCTCCCGCAGGAACCGCGCCGCAAGCTGCTCGCCGCGATAACCGGTTTTCAGATTCTCTGGCAGCGGCAAAACGTATCACCCCACATTTTTCAGATACCGCGCTCTTTGGCGGCGGCTACGATACGGCTGGTTCCGAGGCGTGAAGCGCCAAGCGACAGAAACGCCTCGGCTTCTTCAATCGTTTTGATGCCGCCGGCAGCCTTGATCAGCGTACCGCCGGAAACATGCGCCGCAAACAGGGCGATATCCTCCTTTGTTGCGCCGCCGGAAGAAAAGCCGGTAGAGGTCTTGATATAGTCTGCCCTGCTTTGAGATACGATCTCGCACATGCGGATCTTTTCC
>CAMOVW010000164.1 GCA_946627725.1 uncultured Clostridia bacterium | reverse complement strand
GCCTCATTGCGGACTCTGTGATTCTTGCGAACGGCGAACGGCAAACGGCGAACGGTGGTCGCGCCTGCGGCGCGACAAACCGCAATTTTCCTCCAAATTACACTGTGTATCCACAGTATAATATAGTATAAGATAAGTAAATATAGTGCAGTTGAATGCAGATCAATATAAATACAACAGCCAAAAACAAAAAACGATGCATAAAAAACTGTAACAATTGCGATCTTACCGGACTTTCTCAGTATAACGGAATCGAAAGGGGTGACGGGATGGCGAAAAAAGATACCTTGCCGGAGGCGGTCTGGCGGGAAAACGAGGCGTATATCCGCAGGATCTGCGCCTATAAGCTGTCCTCTCACCCGGATGAGATCGACGACGCGGTGCAGGAGATCGGCCTGGCTTACTTTGCGGCGGCGGAAAAGGGCGTGGAGATCCGTGAACCGAGGCGGTGGCTTACCGTGGTTGCCAACAATATTCTGAAGGATATTTACAGCCGTATGTCGAAGGACGCCGCAAGGCTCGCCTCCATCGATGCGGAGGAATACCGTTCCATCCCCGCGCAGGAGGAACCGGAGGCGGTGCCGGAGGAGGCCCTTCTGCGGTGCAGGGAAGGTTTTCTTTCCGGATTAAACGAGGAGGAAAGGCTTCTGTACCGGCTGCGGTTTGAAAAGCGGATGAAAATCAAAAAGATCGCCGAAAAAACCGGGCTCAGCGAGGGCAACGTAAGGGTGCGCATTTTCCGCCTGAAGCAGAAGGCCAAACGCTTTGTTGGCGATTGGGCGGAAGAACATCTGTAACATTCCGCGGCCCGGCAGACGATAACAGTGTCTGCAGACCGTAAAAACCGAAAGGAGAAAAAAGCCATGAAGTCTGACGCTGCGTTTCGCAGGCTGTTTCTGTGGGAGCCGGAAGATCTCACCCCCGGCGAGATCCGTACCCTGCTGGATAAAGAGCTGGGCAAAGCGGAACCGGACCCCGTTCTGATCGAGTATTATCTGGATGCGCTTGACGAAGCTGGGCGTAATATACCTGCCGCCCCGGCAAAAATACGGCGTTTTACGTTGAAAAGCGCCGTCGCCGCCGCGGCCGCCGCGCTGCTGCTGGTTTTCGGCGTTTCCGCCGCTGCAGCCGTTCTGCAAGGGGACTTGCCCGGTGTGCTGATACGGCTGTATAACGACCGCATCCGTGTGGGGCATACGGATGAAGATACTGCGGCGGACGAAGCCTACGCTTTTGCCGATTCCGCTCTGGGGCAGGACCTTGCCGCCCACGGTATTTCCCCCGTGCTGCTGCCGGAGGGCCTTGTAAACGGCGCTTATACGGTCGACCGGCTGGATTACGAGGCCACAGACCTGATCAACAGCGCAAATATCCGGTTCTCAAACGGCAAAATCAGCGGTTCCGTGCACATTTCCGTTTACGCCGACGGCGCCGCGCTGCCGGTTACGGATTACAGCGACGCCGAAAACGTATCCCTGCTGCAAACGGACCGGATCGAATGCTGCATCTTCGACCAGGCGGGGCACACCGTCGTCGATTTCTCGGATGGGCGTACCGTGTATTCCGTGCTGCTCACCGGTGACCGGGCGGCGGCAAAGGCCTTTGCCGAAAGCATTAAATAACGGAGGGAAAAAGCATGAAAAAGATATGCGCGTTTTTGCTTGCGCTTTGCACTCTCTGCGCGTTCATACCGCCGGTGTTTGCCGCCGAAGCGACGCAGGATTATGAGATCGTCCGTTTATGGGAGCAGTTATATGTCGAAATCGACGCCGCCGCAGGAAAGACGGACGCCGTGATCGCGGCGCTGAAGGAATCCGGCTTTGCACAGGACGTGAGGAAAAACGATTCTTCCCCGGTGTATATCGGAGAAAAGAAAGAGAATACAGATTATATTACCGTTGTATTATATTTGCCGTTTCGTGAAAACAACGCCCGCGTTCAGGCGTTGCTGGCGGAATATCCCTGTGTTTTGCGGGTGTATCAGATCGAATATGGCTGCGAACCCTCCGGCGATATATTTGATATGCATCATCTGATGGTAAATGTGGATCTCAGCCTTTGCACCGTAGATAACGTTTTGCGGGAACTGCAGGCCATGGAGCAAGTCCACAGCGCGGAGGATATCTCCCGGGGCGGCGACAGCGGCATAGCGAATATCGTCGTTTCGCTGGAATATCCCTTTACCGAAAACCGGGCGGCGGTCCTTTCCGTCCTGCAAGAAAAAGAGTACGTGCTTGAGTCCCGCAACGAGATCCTTGTGCCCGAAGGCTCGCATCAACAACTTATGTCTGTAAATTATCCCTATGGTGATGTGAATCAGAACGACAAAGTCGGCGCGGACGACGCAAGGCAGATCCTGCGCTATGCGGTGGGGCTGGAGCAGCCGAAAACGTTTTTGGAAGAGACCCTTGCGGATATCGACTGCAGCGGCAATATCACCGCCGCGGACGCCCGCCTTGCCCTGCGCGCCGCGGTAAAGCTGGATCGGTTGAATTATTATTCCTTCGAGCTGCCCAAATACGGAAACCTGATCGCCGGAAAAAGCGTTGGCCTTGCAAAGCAGGGCGGCAGGCTGCTGATCACCGCCTCCACCACCGGCGCGCCGAACGTGACGAGGTGCGGGTTCAATTACGTCAAGCTCCAGCGGTTTGAAAAAGGCCTGTGGACGGACGTAAAAGAATACTGCTATATAAACCAATTCGGCAACACCAACGCCAAGGTCTTTTCCGCAGCCGTTTCCCCCGCCCCGGGGTTCACCTACCGGGTGGTGTGCGAACACTACGCCGAAGCCCCCTACCTGAAGGTGTTTACCCAATCCGCCGCAGTGTATAATACCTCCGTCGCGGTGACGCTGGCGTGAAGGGGTTGAGGGGTAAATTATAATTTGTCGCGCTGTGTTACTATTGCGACGCGGCAGGCGGGACGGCGGGACGGTTCTGTGTATCAACCCAGTTGATAAAGGTATAGAGTTTTCAAAAAATATGATACATAGAACCGTCCCACGTTCGCCGGATGGTTTTCAGCGAACCGGGTTTTCCCTGTTATTACAATGAAAATTGGGGGGCTGGTTCGTGATACAGGGGACGGTTCTGCGTATCAACGGGAAGTTTATTCCGCAAACGTTTGCATATTGGATGATACGCAAAACCGTCCCCTGTATCAATGCCGCCGCGTCGTTTGAAACACAGCGCCAAACTGCAACTTACCGGCTTCACGCCGGTTTTTTTATCCTGATTTTTCCACTGTTTTTTTTGCTGTATGCCGCATACACTATGTGCAAAGGAACGTGTTGAAGATGAGAAGAAGTAAGATACGGCGCCGGTCGTTTATGGCGGCGCTGCTCGGTGTGCTGCTGGCGTGGGGCATTACCGGCAATGTGAAGGCGAAAAATTACCGCACGCAGGTGAACATCGCGCAGCAGCGGGCGCTGATTCAGATGTGCGAATATCTGGACAGCATGGAAACCTCTCTGCAGAAAGCCGCCTGCGCGGCCACGCCCTCCATGCTGGGCGTGCTCTCCGCCGAGCTGCGCACCGAGGCCACGGGGGCAAAGGCGAGCCTGTCGGCCCTGTCTTCCGGCGATACGGCTTTATATAATATGTATAAGTTCTTATCGCAGGTAAGCGCCTATACAGCCGCGCTGCAGCAGAGGGCTGCGGCCGGTGAAACGCTGCCGCAAAAGGACCGGCAGACCCTGTCGGCGCTGCACGGCTACGCAAAGCGTCTGTCCGCCCAGTTCAATTATATGGCGGATCTGCTGGATGCGGGCCTGTTCTCTTTTGAGGCCATCCGGCAGGAGCTGCTGCAGGCGGATGAGAGCGGCGGCGATATGGTGAGTTATCTTTCCGCTGCGGCGGACGCGGAAGAGAGCATGCAGGATTTTCCCACCCTGATCTACGACGGGCCCTATTCGGACCATATCACCGAGCGCGCCTCGCAGCTGTTGAAGGAGGCCTCTGCCGTTTCCGCCGCAAAGGCGAAAGAGATCGCCGCCGGGGCGCTGCAAACCGAGCCGGATCTGCTTGTGGACGCCGGTACCTCCGCAGGCAAGATCCCATGCTATCAGTTTTACCGGGATAAATACCGGGTTGCCGTTACCGTAAACGGCGGGTACACGGCGTACGTGCTGTCCGATCACGTGGGCGGCGAAGATAAGATCGGCACAAAAGAGGCCATTGCCCGGGCGGCGGCATATCTGCAAAAGCTGGGTTACCGCGATATGGAATCCACCTATTCCGCCAACGAAAACGGCGTGTGCCTTGCCAACTTCGCCTGTAAAACAGGGGATTATATCTGCTATCCGGATCTGATCAAGGTGGGGGTAAGCCTGACCGACGGCAGCATCGTTTCGATGGACGCCCGGGATTATCTGATGAACCACGTTGAACGTACCGTTCCCGCGGCGCAGATCTCAGCGGAGCAGGCTGCCCGTGCCGTTGCCCCTTCGCTGCAGGTAAAGCGGCTCTCGAAAGCGGTGATCCCCACCCCCGGCGGATATGAAAAATACGCCTACGAGCTGCTGTGCACCACCTCCGGCGAGCAGGACGTGCTGGTATATATAGATACCTCCACCGGCGAAGAGGACGATATCCTTCTGCTGCTGTACGCAGACGGCGGCGCGCTGACAAAATAACAAATTGAAAAAAGGGTGATACTATGAAAAAGTATATTTTGATCGCGGTACTGGCTGTTCTGACGGCGGTTGTTTTTGCGGCCTGCGCGCGGGAGAAGGATAACGATCGCACCTCCGCGCCATCCTCCGCGATAACGGATTCCACCTCCGATCTCGGCGACAGGATCGAGAGCGGCCTGGACGATATGAGCGAAAAAGTAAGCGAAAAGATTACGGACGCAAGCGAGAAAATCAGCGAGGGGCTTTCCAATGCGGACGATAAACTGCGCGAGGGCGTTTCCGACGTAAGCGAGCGGGTCAGCGAAGGCGTATCAAACGCAAACGAGACGCTTTCCGACGCGGCGGAAGAGCTGAAACCGTAAAACGGCAAAAAAGCGGGGCTTCTGCCCCGCCGGATTTGTATATGGGGTTTTATTGCAGTTCTTCCATCCGATCTCCGCGATAAACCCGTATGGTGATGTTTTTGTAATATTTGTCGTTGTAGCAATGCTTGTATTTTTGAAAAATATGCAGCACTTTTTCGGCATAAACCTTATGCATTTTTTCAAAATCATCGTAATTTTTCAAATCGATATGAATGATATCGCCAATATCATCGGTCAGGCAATCCCACAGTGCATCCAGATTGGCGCCGTAATAATTCGGCAGATCTAAGCCCTCAAACAGGCGATCATGCACGTCAAAATAAGTATGAACGTCCTTAAAATCTACAGTATAAAAAATCTCTTCCGTATCAGTCATGCAGAAAACCTCCTGAATGAATTCAAAATCTATTATACACAATTAAAAAACAGATTTCTCCCCAAAATACCCTGTTTTTGAAAAAAATTAAAAAAATATTTATCAAAAAATTTTTAACGTTGCAGTTGACTACCCTTTTTTCTGCGTCTATAATATATATATTATACAATTTATATATCTACGGAGAAAACGAGAATGGAAAACACAGCAGAAAAAAAGAACGTAGTGCTCAGCTTTGTGCAGTCCTCGGGTACGCCCACGATTGCCAATTATTTTGGGGCGTTCAAAAACTGGCACGGTATGGCCGTGGAAAACGACTGTATTTTCGGCGTGGCGGATTTGCACGCCATCACGGTGCGCAATACCCCGGCGGATCTCAGACGCCGTTCGCAGGAGATGTACGCATGGCTACTGGCTTTGGGATTGGAACCGGAAAAAAATATCGTATTTCTGCAGAGCCACGTGCCGGAGCATTCCCAGCTGGCGTGGATCTTAAACTGCTATACCCAGTTCGGCGAGGCCAGCCGCATGACTCAGTTCAAGGATAAATCCCGCCAGCACGCGGATAACGTAAACGTTGGCCTGTTTACCTATCCCATCCTTATGGCGGCGGATATCCTGCTGTATCAGGCAGATCAGGTGCCCGTGGGCGAAGACCAGAAGCAGCACCTTGAGATCGCCCGCGATATCGCCGAACGCTTTAACGGTATTTACGGTGAAACCTTCCGTGTGCCCGCCCCGTATATCGGTAAAAAAGGCGGCAGGATCCTCTCTCTGCAGGAGCCGGAAAAAAAGATGAGCAAGTCCGATCCCAACGTAAAAGCGTTTGTTTCGCTTACGGATGCTGACGACGTGATCGTGAAAAAAATCAAATCCGCCGTCACGGATTCCGAAGCGTGCGTGCGGTATGCCGAAACCAAACCCGGCGTAAACAACCTGATGACGATCTATTCCTGCTGCACCGGCAAGGATTTCGACGCCATCGAAGCGGAGTTCGCCGGCAAGGGGTACGGTGATTTCAAGGCCGCCGTGGCCGAGGCGCTGGTGGAAGAGCTGCGGCCCGTGCGAAGCGAATTTGAGCGCATCCTCAAAGATAAGGCCTACATCGAGCAGTGCGCCAGAACCGGCGCCGAACGCGCCGAAGCCATCGCCCGCCGCACCGTGCGCAAAGTGATGAAAAAGGTAGGGTTCTATCAGGTATAATACAGTTATAATATGATATCGCCCCGCGGCAGGCTGTTTTCTGTCGCAGGGCGGTTTTTATTGTGTCTGAGGTGCGGTATGTGCCGGCCTTACGCGCAGAACACGTGGTTGCCGATGGTGGTGATCACGGGGCGGGAGCGGATCCATTTGCTTTGGGCGGTGCGGGGGTTATAATAGTATACGGCCCCGCCGGAGGGGTCCCAGCCGTTCATGGCGTCCCGGGCGGCCTTCTGCGCGGTGGAGTTGGGCGTAACGTTCCAATTGGAATCCCTCACACAGCTGAAGGCCCCCGCCTGATAGATCACGCCCGCCACCGTATCGGGGAAGGAGGGATGCGCCACGCGGTTGAGCACCACGGCCCCCACGGCAACCTGACCGGAGTAACTCTCGCCACGGGCTTCCGCCGCGATCAGCTTTGCCAGCAGATAGGTATCGGATGAAGTATAAGAGGATGAGGACGTGATACCGAGGTAAAGCAGCGTCTTCGGCCCGGCGATGCCGTCTGCCGTGAGGCCGCAATCCCGCTGAAAGGCCTTTACCGCGTCCCGGGTCTTTGCGCCGAAAATGCCGTCCACCGCGCCGGTGTAGTATCCCGCGGTTTTCAGTTTGGTTTGGATCTGCCTTACTTCTTCCCCGGTAGAACCGTATTTGGAGAGAACTTCTTCCGATTGCAGACGCTCCTGCCGTAAATACTGCGCAAAGGCTGCGGTAAACAGCGCGGTGAATATCAGACAAAGCGCGGTGATCCGCCTTGCCTTTGAAGAACGAAAAATATGAAAAATCATTTTAGATCCCCCTTTGTTTTTACTGTTAGTATTCCACACTTTCCGAAAAATACTATAACAACATATTGATATTTGTGGTTTTTAAAATAGCAAAATACAAGATATAGTGTTGCAAAAAACTTTTTGAAAAAAGTTTAAAAAAGGTGTTGACAAGCTCAAAAAGTTGTGCTAATATATGCAAGCACTTCGGGAAGAACGGTGAACTGATCAGGCGATGAGAGAGCACCGGGAGGCCTTGAAGAGTGAAGCGTGAAGCCCGATCAGGCGATGCGAGGCAA
>CAMOVW010000163.1 GCA_946627725.1 uncultured Clostridia bacterium | reverse complement strand
GCGAACGGCAAACGGCGAACGGCGGTCGCGCCTGCGGCGCGACAAACTGCAATTTGCCTCAAAAAACCCTTTACATCCTCGCCGGATATTGATATAATAAAATATATTGTTTTATTGGGGGTAAGATCCATGAATTACACATCCACGAGAGACAACAGCCTTTCCGTTTCCGCTTCTTTTGCCATTGCAAACGGCATTTCCGCCGAGGGCGGATTGTTCGTGCCGGAGGAAATCCCGCAGGTGGACGCTGCCTTTATTGCGGGTCTTGCCCCGCTGGGCTATGCCGAACGGGCGAGAAAAATACTGCCGCTGTTTTTAACGGACTACACCGCGGAAGAGCTGTTCGCCTACACCGAAGCCGCCTACGGCAGCCAGTTTGAAGGCCCCGCGCCCGCGCCGGTGAAAAACCTGCACGATAACGTAAACATGCTGGAGCTGTGGCACGGCCCCACCTGCGCCTTCAAGGATATGGCGCTGCAGCTGCTGCCCCATCTGCTGACCGGCGCGGCAAAGCGCGTGCTGGGCGGCAAAGAGAGCGTGATTCTTGTGGCCACCAGCGGCGATACCGGCAAGGCCGCGCTGGAGGGCTTTAAGGACGTAAACGGCACCCGCATTCTGGTGTTCTTCCCCGATCAGGGCGTTAGCCCCATGCAGAAGCTGCAGATGACCACGCAGGAAGGGGAAAACGTGGGCGTGTGCGCCATTGAGGGCAATTTTGACGACGCCCAGAACGGCGTAAAGGCCATATTTACCGACGCCGCCGTAAAGGCGAAGCTGGCGGAAAACAACATGTGCTTCTCCTCTGCCAATTCCATCAACTGGGGCCGCCTTGTGCCGCAGATCGTATACTATTTTTCCGCTTACGCGGATCTGCTTGCCGCCGGGCAGATCGAAAACGGCGATAAGATCAACTTCTGCGTGCCCACCGGCAACTTCGGCAACATTCTGGCGGGCTGGTACGCAAAGCAGATGGGGCTGCCGGTGAACAAACTGATCTGCGCCTCCAACGAGAACGACGTGCTTACCGAGTTCCTCACCACCGGGCGCTACAACCGCTGCCGCACCTTCCACACCACCGTATCCCCCAGCATGGATATATTGATCTCCAGCAATCTGGAGCGGCTCATCTTCCACCTGCTGGGCAACAACAGCGACGAAACCAACCGCCTGTTTGCCGCACTGAAAGAAAACGGCGAATATACCGTATCCCCCGCCCTGCTTCAGGAGATCAAAGCCACCTTTGCCGCGGGCTGCTGCAACGACGACGCCACGAAGGCCGCCATTGCGGATACCTATAAAAAATACGGCTACCTGTGCGATACCCACACCGGCGTTGCCGTGCGCGTGTACGAAGCCTACCGCGCCGCAGGCGACGATACCGCCACGGTTGTGGTATCCACCGCCTCCCCCTATAAATTCTCAAAGGCCGTGCTGGGCGCCGTAACGGACGGCAAGTTCACCGCCGAAAACGAGTTCGATATGGTTTCGGAGCTGGAGGCCATCACCGGCCTGCCCGCCCCCGCGCCCCTGAAGGGCCTGAAGGGCAAAACCCCCCGCTTTACCGGCGTGTGCGCCAAAGCGCAGATGGAAGCGGAGGTATACAAACTGCTGCGGATCGGGGAATAAACGGTTGTTCATTTAACCAGAGGGGGTTTTCATGTCTTTATTTGTGATCGCCGACCTGCACCTTGCCATCGGCGAGCCGGGCAAGGAGATGGACGTGTTCGGCGGCTGGCAGAACTATACGCAGCGCCTGCGCGAAAACTGGACGCGGCTGGTGCGCCCGGAGGATACGGTTGTGCTGCCGGGGGACCTGAGCTGGGCGATGGATATCAGGGACGTATACGCCGATTTCAGCTTTATAGACGCGCTGCCGGGGCAGAAGATCTTCGGCAAGGGCAACCACGATTACTGGTGGGGCACGATGAACAAAATGCAGACCGTGCTGGCCGGTATGGAGCTGAACAGCATACGGTTTCTGTTCAATAACGCCTATCTGATCGACGGGATCGCGGTTTGCGGCTCCCGGGGGTGGTTCTTCGACGCGCAGGAGGCGGAGGACAACGCAAAGGTGATCGCCCGCGAGGCGCAGCGGCTGAAAACAAGCATCGAGGCCGGCATTGCGCTGGGCGGGGAGCCCGTGGTTTTTATGCACTACCCCGTGGTGATGGACGACAAGATCTGCGAGCCCCTGTTTCAGGTGCTGCTGGACTATGGAATCCGCCGCTGCTATTTCGGCCACATCCACGGCGACAGAAGCGGCAGGCTGACCGATTTCACCTGTGAGGGCGTGCGTTTTTCGCTGATCTCGGCCGATTCTTTGGACTTTACCCCGAAAAAAGTGACCGTTTGAACATATTTTAAAAAAAATTTTAAAAAACAGTGGAAATTTATTTTATTGTCTGTTATAATACTATGGTTTATAAATGCAAGTAATTCGTTTAAGGAGTAACGCTATGTTAAAATCAGCAGAAAAAACCGGTACCAACGAATATACTCTGGTGATCACCGTTTCGGCAGAGGATTTCAACGCCGCGGTAAACAAGGTATATCACAAAAAGAAGAATTCCATCAACGTTCCCGGTTTCCGCAAGGGCAAGGCCCCGCGCGCCATCATTGAAAAGATCTACGGCGAGGCCGTGTTCTATGACGACGCCATCAATGATTCCTTCCCGGACGCTTACGACGCAGCCGTGGAAGAGGCCGGCATCGACCCCGTTGATTCCCCCAGAGATTTCGATATGAAGAGCGTAGGCAAAGACGGCTATGAGCTGGAATGCAAAGTGACCGTTCGCCCCGAAGTGACCGTAGTGGGCTACAAGGGCATTGAGGCCGAAAAGCCCAACGCGGAAGTGACCGACGAAGACGTGGAAAAGGATCTGAAGGTAAAGCAGGAAGCCAACGCCAGAGAGATTACCGTGGAAGACCGCGCCGCAAAAGACGGCGATATTGCCAACATCAACTTTGAAGGCTTTACCGACGGCGTTGCCTTTGAAGGCGGCAAGGGCGAGGATTACGATCTTGAGCTGGGCTCCGGTTCCTTTATCCCCGGCTTTGAAGAGCAGATCGTGGGCCACAACGCAGGCGACGAATTCGACGTGAACGTCACCTTCCCCGAGGAATACGCCGAAGAGCTGGCCGGCAAGGACGCCGTATTCAAAGTGAAGCTGAACGGCATCAAAGAGAAGCAGCTGCCCGAGCTGGACGATGAGTTTGTAAAAGACGTAAGCGAGTTCGACACCCTTGACGAGCTGAGAGCCGACATCCGCAAAACCCTTACCGAGCAGAGGGAAAAGAGCGCGAAAACCACCTTTGAAAACGGCGTTTACGATAAGCTTGCCGCGTTGGTGGAGGGCGAGATCCCCGAAGTGATGTACGACAAGGCCGTTGACAACATGATCTCTGAATTCCGCTACAATATCGAGAGCCAGGGCATGCCCTTCGATAAGTATATCAGCGCCATCGGCATGAACGAGGAATCCATCCGCGACATGTACCGCTCCAGAGCCGAAAAGGACGTGAAGATCGAGCTGGCGCTGGCCAAGATCGCCGAACTTGAGGGCGTTGAGGTTACCGAAGAGGACGTAACCGCCGAATACGATAAGCTTGCCGAGCGCTACGGCGTGAAGGCGGAAGACGTTAAGGCCGCCATTACCGAAGAGCGCATTCAGGCGCAGATCAAATCCGATAAAGCTTCCGAGCTGGTGCTTGCTGCCGCAGTGGCCACAGCCCCCGCAGAGAAAAAGGACGAAGACGTCGCTGAATAAAAAATAACGAACCGGTCAATCATTTTTATATCCGGCCGATGTGATCAAGAAAGCGGTTGGAGCGATCCCGCCGCTTTTTGAAGTTTATTTTAAGCATAGCGGAATACATTAGAAACGATTCCGCATTCCGAATGATTTATAACAGGAGGTTTTCCATGTTTTACGACCCCAAACTCAGCCTTGTGCCCACCGTGATCGAGCAGACCAACCGCGGCGAGCGCGCATACGATATCTTTTCACGCTTGCTGAACGACCGCATTGTGGTGCTCAGCGAAGAGGTGAACGACGTTACCGCCAGCCTTGTGGTGGCGCAGCTGCTCTTCCTTGAGGGGCAGGACCCCGAAAAGGATATCTCCTTCTACATCAATTCCCCCGGCGGAAGCGTTTCCGCGGGCTTTGCGATTTTTGACACCATGCAGTATATCAAGTGCGACGTTTCCACCATCTGCATCGGTATGGCGGCCAGCATGGGCGCGTTTCTTCTGGCGGCCGGCGCCCCGGGCAAGCGCTTCGCCCTGCCCAACGCAGAAATCATGATCCACCAGCCCCTGGGCGGCGCGCAGGGTCAGGCCAGCGATATCAAGATCATGAGCGACCATATCCTTCGCACCCGCGATAAGTTGAACCGCATCCTTGCCGAAGAAACCGGCAAGCCGCTGGAGATCATCGAAAAAGATACCGACCGCGACAACTGGCTCACCGCAGAAGAAGCCTGCGCCTACGGGCTGGTTGACAAAGTGCTTTACAAGAGATAACAGGAGGAAGTTCCATTGGCCAGATACGACGAGCCGAAAGACCATATCCGCTGCTCGTTCTGCGGCAGAACGCAGGATCAGGTTTCCATGCTGATCCAGGGCCCGGGGGCGTATATCTGCGACGAGTGCGTGGATAACTGCCTTTCCATCATCAACGGCGGCGGCAAGAAGCCTCATGCGGCGTCCCCGAAAAAAACGCTGCGCAAGCTCCCCCGCCCGCAGGAGATCAAAGCAAAACTGGATGAATACGTGATCGGGCAGGATGCCGCCAAGATCGCGCTGAGCGTTTCGGTTTACAACCATTATAAGCGGGTCTACCGCAAAACCGGCAACGACGTTGAGATCGTTAAGAGCAACATTCTGCTGCTGGGCCCCACCGGCGTGGGCAAAACCTTTTTGGCGCAAACCCTTGCCAAAACGCTGGACGTTCCTTTTGCCATTGCGGACGCCACCACCCTTACCGAGGCGGGCTACGTGGGCGAGGACGTTGAAAATATTCTGCTGCGGCTGATTCAGGCGGCGGATTATGACATCGAAAAGGCCGAACACGGCATCATTTACGTGGATGAGATCGACAAGATCGCACGCAAATCAGAAAACACCTCCATCACCCGCGACGTAAGCGGCGAGGGCGTGCAGCAGGCGCTGCTGAAAATACTGGAGGGCACCACGGCAAACGTGCCGCCCCAGGGCGGCAGAAAGCATCCCCAGCAGGAGTTTCTGCAGATCGACACCACAAATATTCTGTTTATCTGCGGCGGCGCGTTCGACGGCATTGAAAAGATCATCGAAAAGCGGCTGGGCAACTCTGTTTTGGGCTTCGGCAGCGAGCTGATGACGAAAAAGGAACTGGATTACGACACCATTATGGCCAAAGCCATACCGCAGGATCTGGTGAAATACGGCCTGATCCCGGAGCTGGTAGGCCGCCTGCCGGTGCTCACCTCCCTTGCGAATCTGGACGAAGCCGCGCTGATCCGCATTTTAACGGAGCCGAAGAACGCGATACTCAAGCAGTATCAGGCGCTGTTCTCCATAGACCATATCGATCTGCAGTTTGATAACGACGCGCTGCAGGCGGTGGCGGAAACCGCGCTGCAGAGCAACACCGGCGCCAGAGGCCTGCGCGCCATTATGGAGCGGGTGCTGCTGCCGATCATGTACACGGCCCCCTCAGACCCCGCCATTGAAAAGATCACGATTACGGCGGACTGCGTGAAAAACGGCGCGCTGCCCCTGATCGCGCGGGATCCCTCCCGCATTGCGGAACCAAAAATAAGCACCGTGAATTCCACCGGCGCTTGATATTCAAAAAAAGACGCCCGAAACCGGGCGTCTTTTTTACAGATCTGTTTAAATGTTGATAAATTGCTTTGAAACGCTTATTCAGCCTTCTGGCCGAGCTTTGCAAAACCCTGCGCGATAACGTCGAACAGGTGACCGATAACGGTAACGATTTTATCGAGGAATGTGATAAAAGTCTCGATGTACGCGTAATCGGTATCCTTTACGGTTGCTACCAATTTCATTTATTTCACCTCACATAATATAATAATCTGAAACGAATCGCGCTGCTTATTCAGCGGCGTCTTCCGCCTTTTCTTCCTTCTTGCTGAACTTATCAAGGAATTCTTTGATATAGCTGATGATAACCGTCAGATACTCAGCGAACTGGGCGATGATCTCTGCTACGTTTTCCATGTGCTGCACCTCCTTTTTTGCTTACTTATAAGATTTTCAAATTATTTGAAAAACTTTTTGATTGCTTCATAGAACTCTTTGAGATAGGTAGCGATCATTTTTACAAGGTCACCAAACATGGTGATGTTGCCAACGATCTCTTCCGTCTCGTTCTCGCCGTTATAATCTGCGCCGCCCTTGATGGCGTCCACGATATCCTGGCCGATTTCAATGTAATGCATAGTTGTACCTCTCCTTTGTAGTCTACGAAAGTACAGACTTTCGCGCATAATAATAATATCACAGAGAAAAAGGATTTTCAAGAAAAATCCGATCTTCGTTTAAAGATTAACAAAAACGTCACATTCGTAACAAAATCTATGGGGGTTCGGCATTGATTTTCTATCAAAAACAGCCTAAAATAGCATTACAGAACCATAAAGGCGGCGCAAATATGAATATTATATATCAAACAAACAGTTTTATCGTATGCGAAAAACCGGCGGGCGTACTCTCGCAGGCAGGGCCCGGCCCGAATATGCCGGCAATGCTGGCCGAAGCAACGGGCGGGGAGATCTTTCCCGTGCACCGGCTGGATACCGCCGCGGCGGGCTGCATGGTGTTTGCGAAAACAAGAGCGGCGGCAGCTTCCCTTTCAAGGCAGATCGCGGAGGGGGGCTTTACCAAAGAATACCTCGCCGCCGTGCACGGCGCGCCCGCCGAAGCCGAGGGCGAATACGAGGATCTGCTGTTCAAAGACAGCCGTAAGAACAAAACCTATATTGTGGACCGGCCGCGCAAGGGTGTAAAATCAGCAAAGCTGGCCTACCGGGTGCTGAACACGGCCGAAACGCCCCGCGGCGAGGGCAGCCTTGTGCACATACGCCTGTATACCGGCCGGACGCACCAGATCCGGGTGCAGTTCGCAGGCCGCGGCACGCCCCTGTTCGGCGACGGCAAATACGGCGCAAAGGATAACCTGCCCGCGCCGGCGCTGTTCTCATGCGGCATTGCGTTTACGGACCCGGATACAAAAGAACCCCGTGTTTATACCCTCGATCCCCCGAAAAAAGAGCCTTGGACCTGGTTTTGAAATAAATAAGAACAAATATACGCGATTTTGTTCAATTTTTACTTGCGTCAACGCTTATTCTGTGTTATGCTGAACGTAAGCGGCATTGCCCCATAGAACAAATCAAACGGAGGAAGAAAAAATGAAGAAGGCGATCTCCCTTTTCCTTGCATTCTGTATCTGTTTTTTGCTCATGCCGTCGGCTTTTGCGGACGCGGCGCTGACGGTGGACGGCAGTTGGAGCATTCTTGTGCCGCAGGAGCCCACGGCCTATGAACGGTTTTCCGCCGAAAAGCTGCAAACGGAGCTGAAGGCGACGCTGGGGGCGGAACTGCCCGTCACAACACAGGCGAAAGCGATCTATATCGCCGTGGGAGCG
>CAMOVW010000162.1 GCA_946627725.1 uncultured Clostridia bacterium | reverse complement strand
CGCCTGAACTTCAAAAGGCGTTTTATGACCGTAGCCAAAAGAAACACTTCTTATTTCAATAAATGACATTTATATCTCCGATCTTTGTTTCACGGACATTTTAACGATCTCATCAATAAACTCTTCTTCGGTGAGAATATCGCTTCTCAATGCGAACCCCTTCTCTTTCAACACATCGCAAAGCTTTGCAGCATCGGGAAGCTCCAAACCGCACTCTTTGAGCATCTCCCGCTGAGAAAAAACCTCTCTCGGGGTACCCATCGCACGAATACGTGCATTGTTTACGACCATAACCCGATCCGCAGCAACAGCTTCTTCCATAAAATGCGTGATCAGTATAATTGAAATACCGAGTTCTTTGTTGAGCGCGGTAATCGTTTTCATGACGTCCGCTCTGCCTTTTGGGTCAAGCATAGCGGTTGGTTCATCCAAAACAATACAGGAAGGGCGCATTGCAATAATACCGGCAATCGCAACTCTCTGTTTCTGTCCGCCGGACAAACGATGTGTTTCGGAGAAGCGTCGGTCATACATATCAACGGCTTTCAGGGCATCGTCAACCCGCATACGGATCTCCTTCGGAGGAACCGCAAGATTTTCCGGCCCGAACGCAACGTCCTCTTCCACAATAGAAGCAACGATCTGATTGTCCGGGTTCTGAAACACAACGCCCACCTTCTTACGTATGGGTATCTCATTATCCGGAACGCTGGTATCCATGCCGTCTACCGTCACCTTTCCGGATGTGGGCAAATAAATTGCATTTGAAAGTTTTGCGATTGTTGATTTGCCTGACCCGTTATGCCCCAAGATAGCAAGGAATTCCCCTTTATACACAGAGAAAGATATATCCTTTACGGCAAACGACCGATCTGTTTTTTCATCTTCATAAGAAAATGATACATTTTCAAATTTGAGAAGCGTTTCTTTTTCCATAATTCTGGTTTGATGAAATATTAATTATACCAATAAGCGGTTGATCCGCTCGGAAGGACCAATCCGGATGACGTTACAGGCAGACCGATCTCATCGGCGTTTACCTTTCCCCCGCGGGAAGAAATAAAAATACTGCCGAGCATATATCCCATAACGGAAGGCGATAATCCTGTTGTGTATGAATTCAGCAAAAACAGTTTTGCGTTGTCGCTGAGAAGTTTTGCGCATTGTGCGCATAAAGCATACACTTCTGCTTCAAGTTTCCATACTTCCCCGCCCGGGCCGCGTCCGTAAGAAGGAGGATCCATTATGATAATATCGTATTGATTTCCCCGCCGGATTTCTCTTTCAACAAGCTTGATGCAATCGTCAATAAACCATCTTACAGGTTTATCCGCAACGTTTGAGGCGGCTGCATTTTCTTTCGCCCATAAAACCATTCCTTTGGATGCGTCTACATGTGTAACAGCAGCGCCTGCGGCCAATGCGCTGATGGTTGCACCGCCGGTATATGCAAACAGATTCAGCATTTTCAGCGGCCGATCGCTGCTCTTTATAACGGAAGCGGTAAGATCCCAATTTACAGCCTGTTCCGGAAAAATTCCGGTATGCTTGAACCCCATGGGCTTGATATTGAACGTAAGTGAATGATAGCGAATCTTCCAACTGTCCGGCAGCGTATGATATACTTCCCATTTTCCGCCGCCGGTATTGGAGCGCAGATAACGGGCGTCAGCATGCTTCCAACGAGGATCCTTTTTCGGCGTTTTCCATAAAACCTGAGGATCAGGCCGTATCAAAAAATAATCGCCCCAGCGCTCAAGACGCTCGCCGTCAGAGCAATCGATCAGCTCATAGTCTTTCCATCCGTCTGAAATTCTCATCAAATCAGCCTTTCTCTGACCACTTCCGCAAGCTGCTGCGCAATCACGCGAATCTGTTCTTCATTCTTACCCTCAACCATCACGCGAACCAAAGGTTCTGTGCCGGAAGCGCGCACAAGAACGCGGCCGTTTTCACCGAGTTCTTTTTCCGCTTCATCTATGGCGATTTTAATATCGTTATCTTCAAACAACCTTAATTTGCCCAAAGAAGATACTTTTACATTGATCAGCACCTGCGGGAATATCTCAATTTCAGAAGCGAGTTCTTTTAACGATTTCCCTGTTGTACGAATCACATTCAGCAATTGAACAGCCGTAAGCTGACCGTCGCCGGTCGTTGCGTGATCAAGGAAGATCACATGGCCGGATTGCTCTCCGCCGATATGAAATCCTTTTTCAAGCATCCTTTCAAGCACATAGCGGTCCCCAACTTTTGTCTTTTCACAATTGATGCCGTTCTGTGCACAAAAAGCAAACAGCCCCATGTTACTCATTACGGTTGCAACCAGCGTATTTGCATTCAGTTTTCCCTGATCCTTCATTGCTTTTGCGCAGATAGCCATGATTTTATCGCCGTCTACCAAGGCGCCGTCCTGATCCACGCAAAGCAAACGGTCAGCGTCCCCGTCAAAAGCAAAACCGAGATCGAAATCATTCTCTTTTACGTATTTCTGAAGCACATCAATATGCGTGGAGCCGCAATTCAGATTGATATTTTCGCCGTCCGGACGGCAATTGATCACCGTACATTCGGCGCCAAGTTTGCGAAACAGTTCATTTGCGGTTTCACTTGCGGAGCCGTTTGCGCAATCGATTGCGATCCGCATCCCGTAAAAGTGCGCAACAGCGGTACTTTCAATGTGATGGATATAATCCTTCAGTGCATTTCGTCCGGAGGTAATGGAACCGACCTCTCCGCCCACTTTTAAGGGGGGAGGCATGATTTCGTCAAGAATAATAGCTTCGATACGCTCTTCCATCTCATCCGGGAGCTTGTAACCGTTAGAGCGGAATACTTTAATACCGTTATATTCACAAGGGTTATGAGATGCGGAAATCATAATACCCGCATCGTATGAATACTCTTTCACAAGAAATGCCACCGCGGGCGTAGGCACAACGCCCAATTGAAGCACGTCGCACCCAACTGAACAAAGCCCGGCTGCAATGGCGCATGTAAGCATATCTGCGGAAATTCTTGTATCTGTGCCGACAAGCACTTTCAGTTTACGTTTTCCGGAGCTTTCCCCCAGCACCATAGCCGTAGCGCGGCCGATCTTCATAGCAAGCTCACAGCTGATCTCCGTATTTGCGATTCCTCTCGCACCGTCTGTGCCAAACAGTCTACCCATAAAATAGAATCATCCTTTCGGTTCTGATTATTATTGCGGGACAGGCAGCCCCAAATGAATATACGCCGCATCCGTAACGGTTCTGCCACGCGGCGTTCGGGCAAGAAAACCGATCTGCATCAGATATGGCTCATAAACGTCTTCAATCGTAACAGCCTCTTCCCCAATTGCGGCAGCGATCGTCTCAAGCCCGACCGGCCCGCCCTTATAATTATGGATCATCGTGAGAAGTACGCGCCTGTCGATATTATCAAGCCCTAACTCATCGATCTCCATACGGGATAACGCCTGCTGCGCATCCGACAGCGTAATCACACCGCTGCCCATAACCTGAGAGAAATCTCTTGCACGTTTCAGCAGGCGGTTTGCGATACGCGGCGTACCGCGGGATCTCGAAGCGATTTCAATTGCGCCTTCTTTATCGATTTCGATTCCGAGAATACGCGCGCTGCGGATCACGATATTGCTGAGTTCTTCCGGCGTATACAGTTCAAGCCTTAACACTACGCCGAATCGATCCCTCAGAGGCGCGCTCAATGCGCCGGCGCGCGTTGTTGCAGCCACAAGCGTAAAAGGCTGCAGATCCAGACGGATCGATCTGGCGGACGGCCCCTTGCCGATAATGATATCGATCACATGATCTTCCATTGCAGGATACAATACTTCTTCAACACTGCGGGAAAGACGATGGATCTCATCAATAAATAAAATATCGCCTGCATTCAGATTCGTAAGAAGCGCGGCAAGATCGCCGGGCTTTTCAATTGCCGGCCCGGATGTAATCCGGATTTGCGTGCCCATCGTATTCGCAATAATACCTGCAAGCGTTGTTTTGCCAAGCCCGGGGGGCCCGTAAAGCAGAACATGATCCAACGCTTCTTTTCTGCCGAGCGCCGCCTGCATATATATATTCAGATTATCTTTAACTTTTGACTGTCCGATATACTCATCCAAAGATTTAGGACGTAAAGATATCTCAACGTCGCTGTCTTCCTCGTTAAAATCCGGTGAAGCAAGCCGATACCCTTCGTCTTCAAATGAACTGATCGCCATAAATAGCCCTCTTTATCAATATAACTTTTTTAATCCGAGTTTTATCAGATCTTCAACGCCCATAGCAGGATCCGCCCCCCGCAGAGCTTTTGCGGCGTCTGCGGCAGAAAAGCCAAGCGACACAAGTGCGCTGACCGCCTCGGAAACATCTCCGCCCAGATTGATCTGCTGCGGATGATTAACGTCCCCTCCTGCTGATTGCGCAGAACCGAAAGCCGACATTTTATTTTTCAGTTCCAAAACAACACGCTGAGCGATTTTTGAACCGATCCCGGGCGCTTTGGTAATCGCTTTGATATCGCCTGCCGCTATGCTGAGCGCAAGAGAATCCGGCGTGGAATTGGATAAGATCGCTATCGCGCCTTTCGGTCCGACGCCGGAAACACTGATCAGCAAACGGAAGCAATCAAGTTCCTGCTGATTATAAAATCCAAAGAGATCCAGCGAATCCTCTTTTACAGAAAGATATGTGTAAAGCTTCGCGATCTCTCCGATACGACCTAAATTCTTCAAAGTGTTCAGAGAAACGGTACAGTAAAACGCCACGCCGCCGCATTCAATGGCAACGCTGTTTGCATCGGAATACACGATTTTACCGGTAATGGAATAAAACATTATTTATTGTTTACGGCAAATGAAGCCGCCCTTTCTGTTTATTTGGGAAGACGTAAAAATGCCGAATTGCTGGAATGTGCATGGCACAGCGCCAAAGCCAGCGCATCTGCAGTATCATCCGGCTTCGGCACGGCGGACAAACCGAGGATTTGCTTTGTCATTTCCTGAACCTGCTTTTTTTCAGCTCTCCCGTACCCCACAACGCTTTGCTTTACCTGCAGCGGCGTATATTCGCACACCTGCGCCCCATTGCTTTTCGCGGCAAGCAGGATAACGCCGCGCGCCTGCGCTACGTCTACCGCGGTTTTTTTGTTTGTGTTGAAAAACAACTTTTCGATCGACATTACATCCGGCTTGTATTTTTGAAAAAGGAAACCGAGATCCTGATAGATCTCCATCAGCCTTTGCGGAAAATCCATACCGGCAGGCGTCGTTACCGCACCGTAATCCAGGATCTGAAATCGGTTCTTTTCATATCGCAAAATACCGTAGCCTACAATGGCATAACCGGGGTCGATCCCCAAGATCACCATACGAGTATCTCCATATAATTTTTCATTTAAGTATATCATAAAAACAGACATAAGGCAATATCAGAATGAAAAAAAACAGAACTTCCCCGAAAAATAAGGAAGTTCTGCAGATATGATGTTTGTCAGATCTTCATTGCAACTTCATAAGCGCGCCAGATCACAGAACGAAGATTTCCAACCTGCAGGCAATCACCGACAAGATGAATATTTTTTGATGCAGGAGCAACCGGCGCGGGGATATACCCTGCGCAGCTGATTACGCTGTCACAAGGCAGTTCCTTTTCGGTTCCGTCTTTTTCAGATACGACAACAGCGCCGTCTTTCACTTCTTTTAAGGTCGTTTCAAGATATACGGGGATCTGATGGAGCGCAAACCATTCTCTGAGATAAGAACTGTTTGCAAGGCATACGCCTTTCTGCGAAACAAGATCGTCCTTCATTTCTATAATCAGCGGTTTTTTACCCTGCAGCGCGAGTTCATACGCTATCTCACTTCCGGTAAGGCCGCCCCCGATAACGGCTACCGTATCTCCCGTTTCTTTTTCACGGTTCAGGAATTCACACGCCTCGATCATTTTTTCGTATCCGGGAACTTTTTTCAACGTTCTTGCGGTGGCGCCTGTGGCCACAACGATATCCGAACCGGCAAACTGCGAAAGATCTTTGATCTCTGTATTCAGGTGAACTTCGATCCCCATCTTTTCAATCTCTCTGCGATACCATCTCAGCAGATCACGGAGTTTCCCCTTATAGCTCTCAGCGCTTGCAGGAATAAACGTTCCACCTAAAACGTCGGCCTTTTCGTAGATCACCGGATCATGGCCTCGTAATTTCAAAACCCTTGCCGTTTCCATGCCGCCGATGCCGCCGCCGATGATGATCACGCGTTTCGCACGGTCTGTGCGTTTAATAAAATGCTTATCTTTCTGCATTGTTTCCGCATTGACCGCGCAGCGCGCAAGATGAAGGCTGTCTGAAAGCTCCTGATCGTTGGGCACACCTTTATAATGGCACATATTGAAGCATCCGTTATGGCAAAGGATACAGGGACGGATATCTTCTTCCCTGTCTTCCATCAGTTTTGTGATCCATTCCGGATCCGCCAGAAACTGCCTTGCAAATCCCGCGCCGTCAAGGGTCCCGTTTGCAATTGATTTCGCCGCAACCGCAGGATCTAATCTGCCGGCGCATACAACCGGGATATCAACAAATTTTCTGATATGCTCCACATCTTCCAGGTTGCAATTCTCAGGCATATAGATCGGCGGATGCGCCCAATACCATGCGTCGTATGTGCCGTTATCGCAGTTCAGCATATCGTAGCCGGCGTCCTGCAGGAATTGAACCGCTTTTTCGCTCTCTTCCATGTCACGTCCGGCTTCAACATATGTTTCACCGGGCAGAGCGCCCTCTCTGAATCCTTTCGTTTTGGAAAGCACGCTGTAGCGAAGCGACACAGGGAAGTCTTTTCCGCACACAGCTTTTATAGCGCGGACGATTTCCGCCGCGAAGCGATAGCGGTTTTCAAGAGATCCACCGTATTCATCCGTTCGATGATTCACATATTTCAATGTAAACTGATCCAACAGGTATCCCTCGTGAACGGCATGAATCTCTACGCCGTCAACACCGGCAGCTTTCAGCTTTTGCGCTGTTTTTGCAAAAGCCATAATAAACTCTTTGATTTCTTCCACGCTCAGTTCTCGTGAGGGAACCTTATCGGACCAACGGTTTGGAGAAGGAGATGCGGAAGCAGTTATCTTATCCAGATCCATAACGGGCTTTGACAGCTTTCTCAACACAGGATTCTCATAAAGCTTTTCCATCATTTCACTGATCGTAAAAGATCTCCCGAAGCCCGCTGTAAGCTGTACAAACAGCTTGGCACCGGTTTTATGGAATTCCGGCATCCATTTTGCCAGATCACGATACATTTTATCGTTTTTATACAGCCATTGACCGAACATTGGGTTATATACCGGCTGACAGCCGGGAAGAATCAATCCTACATTATTTTTTGCGATATCAAGAATAAAATCGGCGCCGGCCTTATCAAAATGATTCATTTCCATCCAACCGAAAAGATCAGTCCCGCCCATAGAGGTAAGAACGATCCGGTTTTTGATCTCACAGTTGCCGATTTTCCAAGGCGTAAAGAGCGCATCGTATTTTTGATTCATTACCTTTCTTCCTTTCATTCACAAAAAGTTCACAAACTATTAAATAAAACCATAAAATCATTTGTTAGCATTTATTTTACCATGTTTTATAAAATATAGCAAGGTTTTTTCAGGGAGACAATATGGTTAACAAAGATTTATTATCAAACGGTATGCAAAAATTGGTTAAGATCGGTCCGAAGCTCACCGGGAGCCGCGGTCAAGCAGT
>CAMOVW010000161.1 GCA_946627725.1 uncultured Clostridia bacterium | reverse complement strand
TGCGCTTCGGCCGTCGGCGGCGGTTCAGGCGCGTCCCGTTGCGGCTGCAGCGCTTCGGCGTCCTGCAAAAGCAAAGGGGAAACGTCGTAATCGATCGGATTTTCGGGCGAGGCGGGACGTGAAAAAACAATAACGGCCAAAGCCCCTGCCGCAAGCAGCAAAGACAAAAGCAGGCTGAAAAGCCGTATCCGTTTTTCGTTCAGTATCCGTTTTACGTTCTTTAACATAACAAAAAAAGCACTGATCCGTAAAATACGAAAAAGTGCAACGGTCAGATATCAGATCCCGTCCGGGCAAATGAAAAGAACAAACCGGGATAAAACCAAATACTGCGGTTGCACTTTTCATACCAAAAAATGTTCCGGGAATCGATCGTGTGCGGCGAGTATTCCGACTCGGAAGCCCAAAGGCTTCTCAACGGTAATGGCAGTTGCGTCGGCTTTGAGCCGAACTTCCCTCTGATCCGTATAAAACGGAACCGCACATTGATATTTTATTAAACTTATATTAGCATCGACGAACCTGTTTGTCAAGAGCGAGGGTATTTTTCAATAACGAACTTAAAACGAATAGATTTTACCCTTGTCAGCGGACTCGGAACGATGTAAAATAGTATCGTGAAAAATTGTGATCAAAGAGGCGTTATCGCTGCATGGATCAGGATCCCGGGGACGAATATCAACGAGTCTTGAATTTACTTGAACAGATCCGGAACAACAGCCGTATATGCTTTTGATGCCCGGTGGACGCCGGAACGCGCGGACTTTGAGCGGATTTTTCGTGGACTCCACACCGGAAAAATTGGGTACTTTACAGCAAATTCCGGCCGTGTTAAAATAGTATCGTCAAATAGTGTAAGCAAATGAACACGTCCTTGGGCGCCCTCACTAAGGGATGAAGCAGCCGCAAGAAGCGCGCTTATTTGTGAAATACTGCGTTGCCGGAGGCAGTTAACCGTCAGGTTAAACTGCCTCCGGCGCCTTGTCTTTCGCAAAAATCGCATCTTTTGCGGTGCGAAGCAGTTTTTCACTTGCTATTTTTCGTTCGGGCAACAAAAGAGGACGAGATAATCCTGGCGGATATCTCGTCCTCTTGCGACAGTCCGGGCGGAAAAGAGCTGTGAAAAACCTACTCCATCCCTAAGTGAGGGTGCCCCTGGGGCGTGTTTTTTTTGTTTGCGGAAAGGAGAATTAAACAAATAAACGATGAAAGAAGGTGGTAGTAATGAAATGTGACAGAACAAAAAAGACAGCAATTTTACCGTAATTTCCAACAATCTGGTATGGGATAAAGAATTGTCCGGTACTGCGATCCATGTAATGGTCATGATCCTTTCTCTGCCGGACAACTGGGATCTGACCGTGAAAGGACTGGCTGCCGTCAGCGGCAGAACGGAAGGCTATATCCATTCCGCGTTTCGCGAACTGACGGACGCCGGGTACATCGAAAGGTGCGTCACCCGGAATCCCGGCGGGAAGTTTTGTAAAACGGAATACATTGTTCACGAAGGGCGCATGTCTGTTGCCGGGAAGAAAAGAAATGAAGAACCTCAGGGCAGATCCGCGCTTTCCGAATCAGATTCACCATGTGAAGCAGTACCACGTGTGGATTCACCGCACGTGGAGCCACCGCATGTGGAATTTCCAACCCAATCAAATACGAATAGAATAACAAATACTGATACTAATAAATCTTATCCTATCTTATCTCCTCGACCGGACACTCCGTCCGGCTCGGGAAGTTTTTTTATAGATGCGATAAGATCGGATACGATCGGTATCCCCTCCCGTTCTACATTCTCAAAAAACGGCAGATGCCTGTGATACCGATAGAAGGTTTCTGAATCCACAACGGAAACAGATACCGTAATGTCATATTCCAAAGAGAGTTCACTGGCGACGTCGGAAAGGATATGCCGATAAGAGCCAAGTTCGTCCTTGGTGCAGATCACACGAACCATAATATCAATGTCGGATTCATCATCGTGATCACCGCGTGCATAAAAGCCGTAAAGTACAACTGCATCCAACTTGTTTCCGAGCCGTTGCTTTGCTTCATCCGCAATACGATGCGTAATGATATGAAGCTGATTCCTCGTGCACATTGGAACACCTCCCCTTGGTTTGTTCGTTATAATTATACCACATTCGTTTCGGGAATACAACCTTTTTGAATTAAAGCTTCAAGAGTCTACAAGAATGATATGGATAACTACATTTCAAACTCTTATATCAATGCTTGGGGATATAAAATCAAATTCGTTCTTTACGATTCTTGGTCGCATAGGGTGGTTTGAATGCTATTATCACGTTCTATCGTTTCTTCAACGGCGCGATTGAGGAACTGATTGATCGATTCACCTCTGGAGGCCGCGTGGTCAACAATTGTCTGCTTTTCTCCTTTGGGAACACTGAAACGGAGTTCTTCAAACTTGTCCCTATATTTATATGTTGCTTTCTTGCTGACTTCGGAATAAGCCATAATCATCCCTCCAAACATAACTATTATTATTATAACAAATCCGTTGCAAAAGAAAATATACGCAATACACAAATATATACGCGTATATTTGTGCAATATTATTTGTGCACTGCTCTTGACATATACGCGTATATGTGTTAGAATAGTGTCAGAAAATAAAAAAACAGCAGTGTATAGGAGCGGCAACTCCCATACACTCAGCAGGTGACTCTACCACCTACCAGCGGATAAACCGCGCTGCAATATTATTATAATCTATTATGGGTATTTTTTCAATATCAATTTAAAAAATATCCGTATTGGATTTGCAGCCGCAGAATCATGATCTCCGACCGTGTAGAGTGAAAACCCTGCGCGGTTTTTTGTTTTCCAAAAAAACAAAAGGAGTCAATACCATGAATGAAAAAAACTTTTTGACGGCAGAAGACGTTGCCCGGTATATGGGCATATCGGTATCCATGGCCTACAAAGTAATCCGCAAACTGAACGATGAAATGAAAAAGCAAGGCTATATCACAATCAGCGGGAAGGTGAACCGCAGATACTTTGAAATGAAAACCAACGGTTTTCTGGTTGCGTGAGGAGGTGTTGATATGCCAGCATATAAAGATGACACGAACGGCACCTGGTATGCAAAATTTGCGTATAAGGATTGGACCGGAACGAAGAAATGGAAAACGAAGCGCGGTTTCAAAACGAAACGTGAAGCCATTCAGTATGAGAGCGAATTCAAACTGCATATTGCAGGCGATATGGACATGACCTTTAAGGAGTTTGTCAAACTGTACCGTGAGGATCGGTATCCGAGAATTCGGGTCAGCACTCAGGCAAATAAGGACAACATCATAGAAACAAAGATTATTCCGTTCTTTGGGCAGAAAAAGGTCGTTGACATCAAAGTCACGGATATCGTGAAATGGCAAAACGAGCTTCTTGCTATGACCAATCCGAAAAACGGATTACCGTTCTCAAAAACCTATTTGAAGTCCGTTCACAATCAGATGAACGCAATCATGAATTTCGCGGTCAGGTTTTACGACCTGAAGGAAAACCCTGTACGTAAAGCAGGCAGTATCGGCTGTAAGGAAGCGGAAGAAATGAAGTTCTGGACACTTGAAGAGTATAAGACTTTTTCGGATGCATTGATGGATGAACCGATCGCCTTCTACTGCTTTGAGATGCTGTATTGGGCAGGTATCCGTGAAGGCGAATTGCTGGCGCTTACTTTTGATGATATTGACTGGGAGGCAAAGACGATCAATATCAATAAGACCTATCAGATCGTCAAAGGCAAAGAAATCATCGGTCCGCCGAAAACCGAAAAAGGCAGAAGGATCGTTCAAATGCCGGATACGCTTGCGGCTGAGCTCAGGGATTATTATGAAATGTGCTACGATAAAAGCTCCCCTCGAGCATTTCCGGTAACGAAAAGTTATCTGACCAGAAAAATGCAGAAAGGCTGTAAAGCCTCGGGTATCAAGAAAATTCGCGTTCACGATCTCCGTCATTCGCACATTTCTCTTTTGATCAGTCTTGGTTTTACACCCGTGGAAATCGGGAAGCGCGTTGGGCACGAGAGCATTACGATCACGCTGCGGTATGCGCATATGTTTCCTTCTGCCCAGCAGGGGATGGCAAACGATTTGGAAAAGCTGATGGAGGATGATAAATATGTCTGTTAAAGCAAGAGACGAACACAACAGATGGCGCAGCAAAACGGTCGCTTTTCGGATGTCCCCGGAGGAAAACGAGGCGCTGAACCGAATGGTCGCGTTGTCCGGGGTTACAAAGCAGGAGTATATTATTCAAAAGCTTCTGAACAGAGACGTGGTGATCCACGGTAATCCGAGAGTTTTCAAAGCGCTGAAAAACACACTTTCAGATATTCACCGTGAATTGTTAAGAATCAGCGCAGGCACGTCTCCCTCTGAAGACTTGCTGGAAACGGTACTGATTGTCACTGCGATACTCAGTGAAATGAACAAGGAGGATTAACCTTTATGAGTATTTCGTTTACAGATGATCAGAACAGTGCGCTTGTATTGTTTCATAATGGAGCATGTATTTTTCTGTCCGGCGGCGGAGGAACAGGAAAAACGATGATTGTGAAAGAGATGATATCACGCGCGGAAGCTGAAGGTCGGCAGGTTGCTGTTGCCGCATCAACAGGACTTGCAGCATCCCTTATCCCCGGCGGAAGAACGATACACAGTTTGCTGCAGGTATATCCGAAAATGGATTTCAACAGCGTTGACTTCGCTGAAAAAATCAAATATATTGAAAACATTGACATTCTGTTTATTGACGAAGTGAGTATGCTGGGAAAACGCTTTATTCCTTATTTGTATAACTGTTTGGAGGCGGCAGACAAAAAAATACAATTGATTATGATCGGCGACTTTTTTCAGCTGCCGCCGGTGAATGACGACTATGCGTTCAAATCCCCTTATTGGAAGCTGCTTCGTCTTGAGCCTTGTATTCTGCATCAGGTCATCCGGCAGAAGGATGAAGAGATGATTCGGAATCTTAATCGGCTGAAATACGGAGACCCCGAATGTATCCGGTATTTTATGGATCACTCCAGCCCGTCTGCGTTCGATGATCATATTACAATCTGTGCAAAGAACGACAGCGTTAAACGTATCAACCAGATGAAACTGGAGCAATTGAAAGGTACAGAGTATACTTACATCGCACAGAGCCCGGAAGGACCTTCTGACAACGATTTCCCCGGTGAAAACAAACTGGTAATAAAAGAAGGCGCCCGCGTGATGGCCACGGTCAATGATAAGGATTTTATCAACGGAAGCCTCGGAACAATCACTAATCTTCAGTGCGATTCCATTGACGTGCTGTTTGACAGCGGCAAGGAAGTAAGACTCTATCGTCATTCGTTTGAATCAAACAAGGTTGACCGATATGGCAGAAGGGCTGTTGTCTTTCAATTTCCGATTCGGCTGGCATATGCAATCACCATTCATAAATCGCAAGGTCAAAGCTTCGATTACGTCAATATCGACGGGGCGTCCTGCTTTGCTCCCGGACAGTTATATGTTGCCGTTTCCCGCGCGAAATCCATCGAGCATATTCATTTTACCAGTCCAATTACAAAAGACAGCATTATTTCGGATGCTTCGGTAAACCAGTTTTACAGAAATATTGAAATGAAAGCATTCATTTCCGGTACAAAAAAGGCTGCGGGATTCTAAAATGGTTTTTATAGGATGTATGTTTTCTGGGCAGTAACATTCGATTGCAGATGAGTGTGCTTAATCCGTGATTACACTTTTAAAGCGAATGTTTGTGTGTGTGACCAAGCAAATCACATGAAATACTATTAATTTCAATGAGCGTAGCATTTGCATATGCTACGCTTTAAAAATTTCTATCGATCGCACAAATCATATCTCTATTATTACGTATTATTTGAGCATGATTCACAATATTTTGAAGCAAAAAACATGAAATGCAGATTGATATTATAAAAAACCAATCTAATTTCCAGTCTGACAACAGGTTTGTTTGCTCTGATTCCACTCTTGCCTTGACATAAGAGAAAATAAACATTATAATGCAAGCGTCAGCGATGGTAACACGCAATATATTGTATTTGGAGATGTTATCAATTGCATTACAGCACACAATATTGTATTTCTTTTGTTATGTCAATATCAGTTCATCTATGGTTATTCTAAATAAAAGAACGGGAGATGATTAAATGGATCCTTTTAACTCAGGATGGACACATCTCTGCAAAACCATTTGAGTCAATAATGAACCATAACAGTTAAGAATACTTGATACCGAAAAAAGGAGGCTAAAACTAATGGATGTAGCTGAATGTAGAATTAAAAGTAAACCGAAGCCTATATTTGTCAGTGCAAAAGACGATATCTTAACCGGGAGAATTGCTGAAGAGGATATCATTGAATCAAGATGCCCTTATTGTAAAAAACTCGCCTCTTTAGTCCATGATCCGCGCCGGATCCTTCATTATAAGGCAGAGCACCCCCGTGATTGTCCCGCAGTAAATGACGGTCGCAAGCACAAGAGCCGCAGAATTCTCGTAGACAAGGAAGTGGATGCTGTGGAAGATATCATCAATTATCGGGATAATGCTCCTTGCGGGCCTGTTACTCCTCCTTATGGTGGGGATCATGAGAACGAGCCGGAACATGACCATTTTCCCGATGACAATCTCGACGACATCGATCAGGTTATTCATGAGAGCATCCGGCGTATTCACAGCGTAAGTGGCCTGTACAATTTGATTCGGGAACTTGGAAGAGATGCCGATCTCGGAAACGGAAAGACTGGACGGGATTTACTGTTAGACGCTTATGCATTGCTGGATGTCCGCTGGAACAGGGATATTAACGGAATTCGAATTGCCATAGCGACTCGGGTTAACCCGAAAACGCTGTCACATCAGATTATGATCCCGCCGGGATATGTCTTGTTTAAGGATCGTTTTTCTGAGAATGAGCGGGACACCATTTATTATTTGGTGAAACTCAATCATGAAGAACAGAATAACGTGTTCCGGAATAGGACAATGGGAACGAGGGAAGACCCTGCTGTTCGCGATCCCCATAAAGACATTCTTCTGATGGCAAGATGGGCCAGAGTTCCGAACGATTATTATCTCGTTTTCTCCGGCAATATCAACACCAGGTGTTACCACTTTTTCAATTACAGGGAGTGATGCTTCGTGGCTACGACAATTGATTTTCTGCAGAATTATATTCTCACCATGCCAGAAAACAAACTGAACATTGCCAGATTTGTTGAAAAAAACATTCCATACCTGTTACTTAATAAGGCAACTTCACGTTTTTTATACTCATCATATAGAGAAAAGAAAAAAGGCGACGCTTTGCTCGCCTTTTTTCAGACGCGTGAGTTTATTGAGAAAAACCGTTCTCATTCGAAAAACGCGAGCCCTGACGCATATGCTGTTTACTGTGATTTCGCTTCGCCCAAACTTCGGTTGACAGCCAAAGAATTTTCTGAATTCTTTCCCGGGTTTAGCGAAATACCGTTATCGAATAACGTACTCAGTTGCTTCCCCAACGTGTTAAAGGCAATTGAAGGTATTAAAGCGACGGGGGATTCGGCAGATTGTATCGTGGAGTTTCTTCGGGAAATATATGGGAACCCCCTATCTGCCTTCGTACCAGCCCCAGCCCCGTTCCTCGAATTGGATTCTGAGGCAGCACACATGAGAGAATACAGATATGTGGATGCAAAGAGTCTTTTGGCACCGATCCGGAAAAACATAAT
>CAMOVW010000160.1 GCA_946627725.1 uncultured Clostridia bacterium | reverse complement strand
ACCTCTGCCACGCAAACGGCATCAAGATCTACTTCTTCACAAAGTCCCCCTGGAAGGGCTACGAACGCAACTTCCTCGGCTCCGGCGTGGACATCACCTGGACGCAGCAGGAGCAGGATATGACGGACGCCCTCAGCCAATGGGTGCGCACCAATAAAGAGGCGGACGGCTTCATCGATTGTTCGCCGCTGGCGAACCCGGCCGATCCCTACGCGCTGTGCCCCTCCTTTACGCCGGACGGCGCCCACCTTACGGATCTGGGTTCCATCGCCATGGCGGATCTGATCCCGCTGGAATTTGTGGGCGTGAAGAGCTCCGCCGGCAAAACCGCAGCCCAGATCGCCGGCGTTGATCCCTACGTAGAAAAGAGGCAGATCCAGCAGGATATGGCAAACGCGAACACCACCGTGCCGCAGGAGCAGCCCACCACCGCCCCCCGGCAGGAAGAACCCACCACCGCGCCGCAGACCACGCCCACCGTGCCCTCCACCACCGCGCAGGCGCCCACCGTGCCCTCCGCCACCGGTGCAATGCCTTCGGTAAGCACGCCCCCCACAACGCCCACCGTGCCCGGCAGCACCCAGCCCTATACCTCTCCGGATAACTATTATTACACCACCGCGGACAATCAGAATCAGGGCGTGACCTATAACGTGGTGAACGAAGACGGTTCTCAGATCACCTCCGTAGGCAACGGCTCCTCCGTAGGCTTCACATTGGTATTTGTGCTCGTGGTCGTGATCGCCGCCGCCATGGTGGTGCTCACCCTGATGAAGAAAAAAGAAAATATCTGATTTCTATCAGAACCTCTTACGCCCCGCCTTTTATCGGCGGGGCGTATTGTGTTGGCCCTATGAATTGTATAACGCCGCCGTACGGGTGAATCTTGTTATCTCATAAAATATAACCATATTTTGAAAAGCAGTCCGGGGCGGTCATGCCCGCCCCTACAATACGAAATCCACCCCATTCCCGTACCCTGTAGGGGCGGGCATGACCGCCCCTCTTTCCGCTGAAGAGTCCGGCAACCTTCGGGGACGATTGATAATCGTCAACAACATATGAAATCCGGCCTCCGTTACGGAAGCCGGATCGTTTTTTGATATGAATGCTTCAGCTTACTTCGTGATGCCGCTCTTTTCTTTCTGGATCACGTCGTGGGCGCCGCCTTCCACGATGCTGGTGGCGCTCACCAGCGTGAGCACGGCCTTCTGCTGGAACTCGGGTATGGTGAGAGCGCCGCAGTTGCACATGGTGCTCTTAACCTTGGCAAGGCTCATGGCCACGTTATCCTTCAGGCTGCCGGCGTAGGGCACGTAGGAATCCACGCCCTCTTCAAAGCTCAACTTGCGGTCGCCGCCCAGATCGTAGCGCTGCCAGTTGCGGGCGCGGGCGCTGCCTTCGCCCCAATACTCTTTATAATAGGTGCCGCCGATGCTCACCTTGGCGGAGGGACTCTCGTCGAACCGGGCGAAATAGCGGCCCAGCATTACGAAATCCGCGCCCATGGCAAGGGCGAGGGTGATGTGGTGATCGTAAACGATGCCGCCGTCGGAGCACACGGGCACGTAAACGCCGGTCTCTTCAAAATAGCGGTCGCGCTCGGCGCATACGTCGATCAGGGCGGTGGCCTGGCCGCGGCCGATGCCCTTGGTTTCACGGGTGATGCAGATGGAACCGCCGCCGATGCCCACCTTAACGAAATCCGCGCCCGCCTCGGCAAGGAAGCGGAAGCCGGCGGCGTCCACCACGTTGCCCGCGCCCACCTTTACGGTATCGCCGTAATGCTCGCGGATCCAGCCGATGGTGAGCTTCTGCCATGCGGAAAAGCCCTCGCTGGAATCGATGCAGAGCACGTCCGCGCCCGCGTCTACCAGCGCGGGAACACGCTCGGCGTAATCGCGGGTGTTGATGCCCGCGCCCACCATGTAGCGCTTGTGGGCGTCCAGCAGCTCGTTGGGGTTCTGCTTATGGGTATCGTAATCTTTGCGGAATACCATATAGGCAAGGTTGCCGTTTTCATCCACCAGCGGCAGGCTGTTCAGCTTATGGTCCCAGATGATATCGTTGGCCTCTTTCAGCGTGGTGCCCTCCGGCGCGGTAACAAGGCGTGAGAAGGGGGTCATAAAGGTTTCCACCTTCGTTTCCGGCCCCATGCGTGAAACGCGGTAATCGCGGCTGGTAACGATGCCCAGCAGCTTGCCCTTGGCGGTGCCGTCCGCCGTAACAGCCACGGTGGAGTGGCCGGTTCTTTCGCACAGGGCCACCACGTCCGCCAGCGTATCGGTGGGTTTTACGTTGGAATCGCTCACCACAAAACCGGCCTTGTAATCTTTGGTGCGCTTTACCATGGCGGCTTCGTCCTCTATGCTCTGGCTGCCGTAGATAAAGCTGATGCCGCCTTCGGTGGCGAGGGCAATGGCAAGCTTATCGCCGGAAACGCTCTGCATAATGGCGGATACCATGGGGATGTTCATGGTGATGGCAGGCGTTTCGCCCTTTTTATATTTCACCAGCGGGGTTTTCAGGCTGACGTTTGCGGGGATGCACTGCTCTGAGGAATACCCCGGGATGAGAAGATATTCGTTAAAGGTGTGAGACGGCTCATTAAAAATCTTTGCCATAAATATGCTCCTTTTTTGCGCCTTACGGCGCGGGATATTGCGCCTTACGGCGCGGGAGAGTGCGCCTTACGGCGCGGGATGATGTGCCTACGGCACGGGAGAGTGCGCCTTGCGGCGCGGGAGAGTGCGCCTTACGGCGCGGGTAATTGGAATCAGTTTATTTTTTCTTTTAAGCTGATCAAAAGCTTATTCAGTTTTTTCATCAAATCTTTTGTTTGTGCCAAGAGGGAACGGATATCGTCATCAGCAAGAAATCCGATGTCAACACAAAGGAGTAGCTGAGACTGCAATTCTGCAAGAGATCCTTTAGCATAGGTTAAAAACTTGATATAGTCTTTCGTAGATTCCCGAGAATGTCCTTCCGCAATATTTGATGGAACGGAAACAGCCGCCCTGCACATCTGGTTGGAAAGTGCGTATTTCTCGGAATCCGGCATTTTCGGGATTACTATAACGTAGATATCCTTCGCGATACGCATTCCCATTTGCCAAACGATCAAGTCTTTATAATCCATATTTTTTATCTCTCCCGTGAGCGTCAGCGAGCACCCTCCCGCGACCAACGGGAGCACCCTCCCGCGACCAACGGGAGCACCCTCCCGCGACCAACGGGAGCACCCTCCCGTGAGCGCAGCGAACACCCTCCCGCGAGCGAATGCGAGCACTCGCCCGATCGCGCAGCGAATCATCAGAACAGCCCGGTGATCTTCCCGTTTTCGTCCACGTCGATCTTTTCGGCGGCGGGAACCTTGGGCAGGCCCGGCATGGTCATGATATCGCCGGTGAGCACCACGATGAATCCGGCGCCCGCGCTTATTTTAACATTTTTTACGGTCACTGTAAAGCCCTCCGGCGCGCCGAGCAGGGTGGGATCGTCCGAAAAGCTGTACTGCGTTTTGGCAACGCACACGGGGCACCTGTCAAACCCCAGCGCGGTGAGCGTGGCGATCTGCTTTTTGGCGTTGGGCATAATGTACACGCCCGCGCCGCCGTAGATCTTTTTGACGATGGCCTCGATCTTTTCTTCAATGGTGGAATCCAGCTCGTAAGAGAAGGTAAAATCGCCCCGCTCCTCTTCGCACAGGCGCACCACCTCTTTGGCGAGGGCTTCGCCGCCCTTGCCGCCTTCGGCCCATACGGTGGAAAGCACGGTGTTCACGCCCAGGGCGCGGCACTTATCGATAATGAAATCGATCTCGGCGTCCGTATCGGTGGGGAAGCGGTTCACCGCAACCACGCAGGGCAGCTTATATACGTTTTTGATGTTGGAAACGTGGCGCAGCAGGTTCGGGATACCCTTTTCCAGCGCGGCGAGGTCTTCGGTGGCAAGGCTCTTCTTATCCAGCCCGCCGTGCATTTTGAGGGCGCGCACGGTAGCCACCACCACAACCGCGTCCGGCGTGAGGCCCGCCATGCGGCACTTGATATCGAGGAATTTTTCCGCGCCCAGATCCGCGCCGAAACCGGCCTCGGTAACGGTGTAATCGCCCATTTTAAGCGCCATTTTGGTGGCGATCACGCTGTTGCAGCCGTGGGCGATGTTGGCGAAGGGGCCGCCGTGCACAAAGGCGGGGGTGCCCTCCAGCGTCTGCACAAGATTGGGCTTTAAGGCGTCCTTCAAAAGGGCGGTCATGGCGCCCACCGCCTTCAGATCCCCGGCGGTAACGGGCTTATCATCGTACGTATACGCCACCACGATGCGCGAGAGGCGCGCCTTCAGGTCCTCAATGGAAGAGGCAAGGCAGAACACCGCCATGATCTCGCTGGCCACGGTGATATCGAAGCCGTCTTCTCTGGGCACGCCGTTCATGCGGCCGCCGAGGCCGTCCACCACGTTTCTTAATTGCCGGTCGTTCATATCCACGCAGCGCTTCCAGGTGATCTTCTTTACGTCGATGCCAAGGGCGTTGCCCTGCTGAATGTGGTTATCCAGCATGGCGGCAAGCAGGTTGTTCGCCGCGCCGATGGCATGAAAATCGCCGGTGAAATGCAGGTTGATATCTTCCATGGGCACCACCTGCGCGTAGCCGCCGCCGGCCGCGCCGCCCTTTACGCCGAACACCGGGCCCAGACTGGGCTCGCGCAGCGCCACGGTCACGTTTTTACCGATGCGGGAAAGGCCGTCCGCAAGGCCGATGGTGGTGGTGGTTTTGCCCTCGCCCGCGGGGGTGGGGGTGATGGCGGTTACAAGGATCAGCTTGCCGTTTTCTTTTTCACGCTTCAAAACGGAAAGATCCACCTTCGCCTTGTATCTGCCGTAGGGCTCGATCTCTTCTTCACTGAGCCCGGCCTTTGCCGCGATCTCGTAAATCGGGCGCATCTCGCACGCCTGCGCGATCTCAATGTCGGTTAAATAATCTGCCATGATGCTGTCTCCTTTTTTATTCAGTTGATTTTTGTCAAATTATAATTTTTACCTTACAATTCCCGATCAAAATACTTTTTTGCCGCCTCAAACATGCGGATATCGAAGCTGCCTTCGATGTTTTTATACAGCCCCGCGCCGATGCGTTCGCTGTGGCCCATTTTGCCGAACACGCGGCCGTCCGGGCTGGTAATGCCCTCCACGGCCCATACGGAATCGTTGGGGTTAAAGTGGATATCGGACGTGGCGCTGCCTTCCAAATCCACATACTGCGTTGCGATCTGGCCGTTTTCGGCGAGGCTCTGCAGCAGCTCCGGCTTGCACAGGAAGCGGCCCTCGCCGTGAGAGATGGGCACGTTTACGATATCGCCCACGTTCATCAGGCTGAGCCACGGGCTCATGGCGCTGGCGATACGGGTGCGCACCACCTTTGAGCGGTGCCGCGATATGGTGTTGAAGGTAAGGGTGGGGGCGTTCTCGTCCGCGTCCAGAATTCTGCCGTAGGGCACAAGGCCCAGCTTTACCAGCGCCTGAAAGCCGTTGCAGATGCCGCACACAAGGCCGCCGCGGTCGTCCAGCAGGCGCATGGTTTCCTCTTTTACGCCCGCGTTACGGAAGAAGGCGGTAATAAACTTGCCGGAGCCGTCCGGCTCGTCGCCGCCGGAAAAGCCGCCGGGGATGAAGATCATCTGCGCCGCGCGCAGCTTTTCGGCAAATTCCTCCGCGCTGCGGCGGATCATATCGGCGGTGAGGTTCTTCACCACGTAAATTTCGGGGTCCGCGCCCGCGTCCGCCATGGCCTTGGCGGAATCGTATTCGCAGTTTGTGCCCGGGAAGGCCGGTATCAGCACCTTGGGCTTTGCGGTGCGGATATGGGGCACGGCCACGCTCTTTTTATCGCTTGAAAGGGTGGGAACCGCTTCCCCGCCCTGTTTGATGTTGCAGGGGTAAACGCCCTCCAGCTTATTCTCGTAGATTGCAAGCAGTTCCGCCGCGTTTACGCTTTCGCTGCCGTAAGTAAACGCGCCGTCGGAAGTGATCTCGCCCAGCACGCGGCCCATGGGGGTTTCGGTAACCTCCAGCAGGAACGCGCCGTATCTGTAGCCGAACAGGGCTTCCAAGGGCAGAGCATCGTTGAAGCGGAAGCCGAAGCCGTTGCCGAAGGCGCATTTCATCACCGCCTCCGCCGCGCCGCCGAAGCCGGGGGTGCAGCAGGCCACCGCCCTGCCGGAGCGCAGAAGCGAAGTAACGGTTTTATAAACCTGAAGCAGGCTTGCAGGGATGGGCAGGCCGCTCTCGTCGTATTCCGGCGTGAGCAGAACCACCGTATGGCCCGCCGCCTTGAATTCCGGCGAAACCACCTCCGCCGTTTTGCCGGTGGTTACGGCAAAGCTGACCAGCGTGGGGGGCACGTCAAGATCTTCAAAGGAGCCGCTCATGCTGTCTTTGCCGCCGATGGCGCCGATCTTCAGATCCATCTGCGCCCTGAACGCGCCCAGCAGCGCCGCCAGCGGTTTGCCCCAGCGGGCGGGATCGCGCCCGGGCTTTTCAAAGTATTCCTGCAAAGTCAGGTAAACGTCGCAAAAAGCCGCGCCGGAGGCGATCAGCTTGGAAACGGATTCCACCACCGCCAGATACGCGCCGTGATAGGGGCTTTTTTCGCTGATCATGGGGTTATAGCCCCATGCCATAAAGCTGACGTCGTTTGTATGCTTCTTTTCCGCGCTCACCTTCTGCACCAGCGCCTGGGCGGGGGTAAGCTGATATTTGCCGCCGAAGGGCATCAGCACCGTGCCCGCGCCGATGGTGGAATCGAAGCATTCCGCAAGGCCGCGCTTTGAGCATACGTTCAGATCCGCCGCCAGCGCCTTCAGATTATCGGCAAAGCCGCCCTCGGTTTTCTTCTGCCAGTTTTCCGGCTTTGCGGGGGCGATATCGATATGCTTGGCCGCGCCGTTGGAATTCAGGAATTCACGGCTCACGTCAACCACGGTGCTGCCGTTCCAGCGCATAACAAGGCGCTTTTCTTCGGTGACCTGCGCCACGGGGGTGGCCATCAGGTTTTCTTCCGCCGCCGCGGCAAGAAAGGCGGGCACGTCTTCGGGGGCCACCACCACGGCCATGCGCTCCTGCGATTCGCTGATGGCAAGCTCGGTGCCGTCGAGCCCCTCGTATTTTTTGGGTACTTTATTCAGGTCGATGGAAAGGCCGTCCGCCAGCTCGCCGATGGCCACGCTCACGCCGCCCGCGCCGAAATCGTTGCAGCGCTTGATAAGGCGGGTGACCTCTTTTTTGCGGAACAGCCGCTGCAGCTTGCGCTCTTCGGGGGCGTTGCCCTTCTGCACTTCCGCGCCGCAGGTTTCCACCGAATGGGCGTTATGGGCCTTGCTGGAGCCGGTAGCGCCGCCGATGCCGTCGCGCCCCGTAGCGCCGCCCAGCAGTATCACCGCGTCGCCGGGCAGGGGGGATTCCCTGCGCACGTTCTCTTCGGGGGCCGCGGCGATCACTGCGCCGATCTCCATACGCTTGGCGGCGTAGCCCGGGTGATAGACCTCGTCCACAATGCCGGTGGCAAGGCCGATCTGGTTGCCGTAGCTGGAATAGCCCGCCGTGGCGGTGGTAACGATCTTGCGCTGGGGCAGCTTGCCCGGTATGGTATCCTCCACCGGTACGGTGGGGTCCGCCGCGCCGGTAACGCGCATGGCCCCGTATACGTACGCCCTGCCGGAAAGAGGATCGCGGATGGCGCCGCCGATGCAGGTGGCCGCGCCGCCGAAGGGCTCGATCT
>CAMOVW010000159.1 GCA_946627725.1 uncultured Clostridia bacterium | reverse complement strand
GGCAAAGCTGTATAAAGAAAGCATCGCACCTAACCTTACAGAAGGTAAAACCCTTGCCTTTGCACACGGTTTCAATATCCACTTCGGATGCATCAAACCTCCGAAGAACGTGAACGTGATCATGATCGCCCCCAAAGGCCCGGGCCATACGGTTCGCAGCGAGTATCAGGCCGGCAAGGGCGTGCCCTGTCTGGTAGCAGTGGAGCAGGATGCAACCGGCGATGCGCTGGATATCGCATTGGCATATGCGCTTGGCATCGGCGGCGCAAGAGCCGGCGTTCTTGAAACAACGTTCCGAACCGAAACCGAAACGGATCTGTTCGGTGAACAGGCCGTACTTTGCGGCGGTGTATGCGCGTTGATGCAGGCGGGATTTGAAACGCTGGTTGAAGCCGGTTACGACGCCCGCAACGCTTATTTTGAGTGCATCCATGAGGTGAAGCTGATCGTTGACCTGATTTATCAGAGCGGCTTTGAAGGTATGCGTTATTCCATTTCCAACACCGCAGAATACGGCGATTACATTACCGGACCGAAGATCATCACCGAAGAAACCAAAAAAACGATGAAAAAGATTCTTGCCGATATTCAGAGCGGCGCATTTGCAAAGGATTTTCTTCTGGACATGAGCGAAGCAGGCGGCCAGGTTCATTTTAACGCAATGAGAAAACTTGCCGCAGAACATCCTTCCGAAGTGGTAGGCAAAGAAGTTCGCAAGCTCTATTCCTGGAGCGACGAGGATAAACTCATCAACAACTGATCAAAGGATTTTATTATGGTAAAAGATACGATCGTTTCCGGTTTTCAGAATGCGGCGCACCGTTCACTGTACCACGCGTTGGGGCTCACAAAAGAAGAGCTTGACCGCCCCCTGATCGGCATCGTAAGCTCTTACAACGAGATCGTTCCGGGGCATATGAATATTGACAAGATCGTAGAAGCCGTTAAACTTGGCGTTGCAATGACAGGCGGTACGCCTATCGTATTCCCTGCCATCGCCGTGTGCGACGGTATTGCGATGGGGCATACGGGTATGAAGTATTCACTTATTACCCGGGACATGATCGCCGATTCAACGGAAGCAATGGCGTTGGCACATGGGTTCGACGGGCTTGTTATGGTGCCGAACTGCGATAAAAACGTACCCGGCCTTCTGATGGCGGCTGCCCGTGTGAACCTGCCCGCGATCTTTGTGAGCGGCGGTCCGATGCTTGCCGGCCATATCGACGGGAAAAAGACAAGTTTATCAAGCATGTTTGAAGCCGTAGGCGCCTATTCCGCAGGAAAAATCGACGAAGCGCGCCTTTCCCTCTGCGAAGAAAAAACCTGCCCAACCTGCGGTTCCTGCTCCGGTATGTATACGGCAAATTCAATGAACTGCCTCACGGAAGTTTTGGGCATGGGGCTTTCCGGCAACGGTACGATCCCTGCGGTTTATTCCGCACGTATTGAACTTGCGAAACATGCCGGCATGCAGATCATGGAGCTGGTAAAAAAGGACATCCGCCCAAGAGATATCATTACAAAGGACGCAATCATCAACGCTCTGACCGCCGATATGGCGCTTGGCTGTTCCACAAACAGCATGCTTCACCTTCCCGCGATTGCAAACGAATGTGGAATCAAATGGGATCTTGAAGCGGCAAACGCAATCAGCGAAAGAACGCCAAATCTTTGTCATCTCGCGCCTGCCGGTCCTACGTATATGGAAGACCTGAATGAAGCCGGCGGCGTATATGCGGTGTTAAAGGAACTCTCCGGGCTTGGCTTGCTGAATACAGAGGTTCTCACCTGCACAGGAAAAACCCTTGGCGAGAACATTGCAGCTGCAAGTAACCTTGATGAAACCGTTATCCGCAAACCTGCCAACGCTTTTTCAAAAACCGGCGGGATCGCCGTTCTGAAAGGAAATCTTGCGCCGGACGGATGCGTTGTAAAGCGCAGCGCAGTGGCTCCGGAAATGCTGGTACATTCAGGACCGGCCCGGGTATTTGACAGTGAAGAAGATGCGATCGCAGCCATTTACGGAGGAAAGATCCACAAAGGAGATGTAGTCATTATCCGTTACGAGGGGCCTGCCGGCGGACCGGGCATGAGAGAGATGCTCTCCCCCACCTCCGCGATTGCAGGTATCGGTCTGGATAAAGACGTAGCTTTGATCACAGACGGCCGTTTTTCCGGCGCAACACGTGGCGCAGCCATCGGGCATATCAGCCCGGAGGCCGCTCGCGGCGGCACAATCGCATATGTAAAAGAGGGCGACATGATCTCTATCGATATTCCGAATTACAAAATAGATCTTTGTGTTTCTGCAGAAGAGCTGGAAGCTCGCAGAGAAAACACAGTACTGAAAAAGAAAACCGGAATAAAAGGCAGTCTTGCCCGTTATGCGCAAACCGTCAGCTCTGCAGACAAAGGCGCCATTATCAATGAGTTTTTAGGATAACATGACATATTCCGAATTAAAAAACTTGAGAATGGGCTTATCCGCCCTATGCGTATTCCGCAATATCCTTCATTCTGAGCCCATGACTTACCTCATGGGCTTTTTAGAAGAGCCACAGGAATCCTCTCTGTTCGGCGCTTTTACAGCGTCGCTGGCTCCGTATGATTTCTGTTTTTCCTCATTTTTGAAAGACGTTGTTCTGTGCGATGAAAACCGATATATAACAACGCTTGCCCGTGGACAAAACCTGAGTGACACGGTAAAAACAAACGCGCATAAGGAACTGCGCTTTCTCTCCGGTCTTACCGAACTGTCAACGGAAGATCTTACCGCTTTTATCAAGGATATTCCGTATATACCGGTCTTTTTCAACGAAAAAACAGATATCTTCGCTTTATATGAAAAACACTGCGTTAACGTTAATAAAACCGGATATGGGATATTTGCTTCCGCAACGATGTTCCGATGGACAGAGGAAGGTCCTGCGCCGGAATCATCCGCAGATACGATCAGCGTTAATGATTTTACCGGATATGATGCGGAGCGCAAAAAAGTGGAAGATAACATTTTGCGTCTGCTGCAAAACAAACCTGCGGCAAACATGCTGTTGTTCGGAGAAGCGGGCACAGGGAAATCATCAACAATTAAAGCGCTCGTTAACAAATATGCCTCCGACGGACTTCGCCTGATCGAGCTGAAAAAGAATGAGCTTTTCCGTTTACCGGATTTAATGGGAAGAATCCGAAAAGATCCTCTGAAATTTATCGTATTTATTGACGATCTCTCTTTCACAAAAAATGACGATCAGTTCAGTATGCTGAAATCCGTGCTTGAAGGCGCCGCCGGCGCGCGCGCTGAGAATGCAGTGATCGCAGCCACCTCAAATCGAAGACACATCATAAAAGAAAGCTTCTCGGAACGCGACGCAGCAGACGATATCCACCGAAACGACACGGTTAACGAGTTGATGTCTCTTTCAGACAGATTCGGTTTGTGCGTTTATTTCGGAAAGCCCGACAAAAAACTGTATCTGCAGATCATCCGGTCCCTTGCTCAGCAATACGGTATTCCTATCACAGCGGAACTGGAGAATCAGGCGGAAGTGTTCGCATTGCGAAAAGGCAGCCGTTCCCCAAGGGCGGCAAGACAGTTTATAGAATCTGTTATGTAATACCATATGTAAAAGAATCGGTGCAGAAGACACTGCACCGATTCTTATATTTTACGTCAATTAGTTACGGGGTAACCGTGGTAGTCGGTTCTTCAGTCGTCACATTTTCTACAGCCGAGCTGAAAGGACTGCTCTGGCCGAAGCGAATCAATGACATAACAAGGTCTACGATCCTTTGAATGAATCTCTTAATGAAATCAAAGAATCCGTTAAAAGTACCGCCTTGCTGGGTTTCATTCCCGGCAGAAGGATCTTCGGGATCAACAGGCGTATCCGCATTGCCGGTTGCGCTGAGAGGTTCAAGCGTCAGCTGATCGTTGCTGAGATACAGATACTGAGGATACTCTTCAAGATCAAATACGTTTGTATAGCCGTTAAAGTTCAGGATCGCAACGATCAGATCGTCAACAACTTCAGGCTTATCGCCGTTCTCCGCATTCTTAACAAACCAGGTATGACCGGGAATAAAGCCGGTAACGGCGTCGATCTCTTTATCGGGAGAGATAAACCCAACAACTCCGGTTTCCTGCGCTTTTGCAAGATAAGCGTCATCAAGCGCAGTTCCGTAAGGAGCAACCGTTGCGCCGAGCGTAGCGCTTGCAACGCTGATATAGATATCGGAAGTGGTGTTGGACTTATTGTTCACGGGAATCATATGAAAACCGTAGTTTACAATATTGTAAATATTTACACCGTTCTCAAGCGCGTTGTTCAGGATCTCTTCCGTTTTTGCCGCAACATTATAATGATAAGCGTTGATCTTTTCGATCAGCCCCGCATTTTCGCTGGCTGTTTCATAATCGGCAAAAATGTTATCGATAGCATCTTCATAATAGTCGTCGCTGATCAGGCTCCAAACACCGGGCATTGTGGCATACACAGTACGCATCACACGGGGGATCACAACCTCATAGATCTTTCCGTATACGGCGCGGGTCGCTTTAACGGAAATATAAGAATCCCAGTTTTCAGGATCCACGCTCTGTTTGATCATCTGCAGCAGCGCAATATTTCTTCTCGCTTCTGCAACAAATACGGCAAGTTCATCTTCGTTCTGCTTGATCTTTCCGCTGAACATTGCGCCGTATACGTCAGAGCCGTTCAACGCGGCATTATCCAGCACAAGCTCGCTGATCTTATCTGAACCGTATTTCTGCATATAGGCAAGAACCGTGCTGCAGCCGATACCGGAAGCAACGATATTCACCTTTGCGCAGCCCGTTACTTCAAGCACGTCATCGATGTAATCATTCAGATCCAATGCGTTATCGCAGGGATCAAGACGCCAGTCATAAATGAACTTATAATCATATAAGCTGTATCTGCCATTAACAGCTTTGTTTACAAGAACTTCTTCTTTCAGGCAATCATACCCGGTATTGTTTGTAGGCAAGCCGTTGTTGTCTAAAACGATTTCGGTATAATAAGGGATTATACCTTCATAAAAACCTTCGAGGTATTCGGTCCAGCTGCCGGCCAAAGCGCGAACAAGCGCGCTTCTCAACCCACCGGTCACTTTTCTGAGTTCTTCTGCGGGAAGATCGCCGGTGAAATACGTATCGCTTTCCGCATCATATTTATCAGAGAAAATATACTCTTCCTGTCCGCCGACATAGATAACAGGTGTGCTTACTTTTGCCGCGGAAGTCATCATAGGCGCCATACAAGCAAGCATCATCAGGACCGCAAGTATAACGGATAAAACCTTTTTCATTTTTCTAACTCCTTCTTTTGCATACAATTCAGGCACTATATACCTACTTTTAATAATACAATCAAAATATGTTATAAATGTGTTTTTTTTATAAACTTTTATAACGGTAATTCTTTCATCTCTTCCATCCGGCGCTGCCTTGCCGCAGTAAGCTCTTCCTGCATCACGGAAAGCTTTTTCTTGTTGAGCGGATAAAGCAAAAACAAAAGGAACGTAATGCTGTAGGCGATCAACATACCGCGAGATACCATTTTATATATTTTATCGCCTTTTCCTGCAATATAGGCCACCTCCGGCTTATCCGTCTCGGTTGCGTCATAACCCGCATATCCGCCCAACAGCCGCAGTCCGCCGAAATCAGCGATGGTCTGCCCGAGTTTTCTTGCAAAAGTGTACACAGCATAAATCGCAGACTCATTTTTTATACCTGTTTTCATCTCCTGATAATCGATAACGTCGCCTACGATCGCCCATGTGAGAATAGAAAGGAACGAATAACCGGCGCCGACGCCGAAATTTGTAAGGATAAACGGGAAATAGTGCACGCGCAATTGCTCGTTCGGCCCGATCAGGCAAAGCACAAGTGAAAACAGCGCTGCGATCGCAAGGCCGGCTGTTGTTACTTCCTTTTTACCGAAGCGCTTCGCGATTTTCGGCATCAGCAATATCAGGATCACCATAGGCAGATACGTAGACGCGGTGATATAGATGTTAAGTCGGCTGTCTGCGAAATAGTTTTTTGTAAGATACTGATTAAACGATTGAAACTGCAGCAATCCGGAAATCATCATTCCCGAAAGCGTAACCGTGATAAACGGACGGGATTTCAGCAAAGAACCGTAGGTCAATCCAATATCGAGCTTTTCCTTTTTATGTGAATACTGTACGCGCTCCTTTGTAAGATAGAAGCATAAAAGGTAAGAGATCACACCGAGTACGGCCATGACCACGGCCATTCCGAAGGCTTTGTTGTTGTTGAACATGGTGCGTTCGCCGCTCAGGTTCTTATCATACAGAATAATCGGCCCCAAGAGGGAAACGATACCGCCGCCGAGCCCGCCTCCGATATTACGCGTTGTAGAAAGCAGCGTCCGCTCCTCTTCTTTGCTTGTCATTGCAGTTGCAAGAGAACCGTATGGAATATTCATTCCGGTATACATCATACCGTAAAAAATATAACTGATATAAGAAAAGGCAAGTAAAAACGGATAGCTCGCATTCGGGAACAACTGGTGAATCGGCAGGAAACAAATCACCAGCGACAACGCAAGCGGCACTGCAACGCTTCTGAGATAATGACGGAATTTCCCGTATTTTGTGGGGCGGCGGCGATCGACAAACAAACCCCAGATCGGATCGTTGATGACGTCCCAAAGACGGACAAACAGCACCATATTCGCCAGATCGTCCGTAATCTTTTTCCCGCTCGCTCTCCCCTTCAGCAGATAATCCGTACAGTAAACTTTCAGGTAGCTCGATACGAAGTTCAGATTCATCAGGTTGCCGAGATCGCCGAAGCTGTAGCCTAACGCTTCTTTCAGTTTAATGGCGTCCGGATCCCGCTGCTTGGCTGCGGCCTTCGTTTCTTTCATATCCATACCTCCTGATTCAGAATTTTATCTCTTCAAGATCTGTTTTGTAATACTCAAGATATTCCGGTGATATTTTCTCAAGATATACCGCAGCACGCAGGATCGCGCGGGCGTCCGCGGCGGAGATGACCCGATCGCGATCCACATCGGCAGCCAGCTTTTGTACGGGCTGAAGTGATTCAAGCCCAACGGCATAACGCAGCGCAAGCCTTGCATCCGACGCTGTTACCGCACCGTCAAGATCTACATCTCCGAATAACACTTTTTCACCTTGCTTTGTTAAGGCAAAGGATTCAACCAGTCCACGCGCGCCGTTCTCGCCCACTGCATATACGTCAAATACGATATCGTTTTCATATACGGTGATCGCTGTATACTCGGGCGCTACCTGTGAGAATACGGCTTTATACAAATCCTTATTTTCTTTTGCCTGCGCAAATACCGTTCCGGCGGTACCGGCCGCGAGCGCCTGCGTACCGTTCAAAACAAGCGAACGATACACCTTACCGCCGATCGTCTTGATCAGCGTATCCACAGACGGATCAAACTGCCCGTCATGCAGCAGATGACTGCGATAATAAGCTTTTCCGCCTCCTTGCAGCAATACGTCGATCGAAAGAGAATCAGCCAACGCCCGCATCTGATCTGCAAGGGCTGTGTTTTCTGCCTCGCCCCCGAATACTGCCGTATCCATGATAACGATCTTCCATTTGGCGTGAGACGCTTCCATATCTTCGCGGATCCATTGCAGCTGGACCAGAGAGAGCGTACCGTCTTTTTCAATATCGTTCGTATTCAGCACTGCAAAGTGGGCGTTCAACCGATCAAAGGAATAATAGCTGCCGAGATTGTCATTATTATACTGGTCCGGAGAG
>CAMOVW010000158.1 GCA_946627725.1 uncultured Clostridia bacterium | reverse complement strand
GAGATCGGCGATGATATCGTCGATGTGCTCGGTACCGATGGAAAGACGGATGGTGTTCTGGTGGATGCCCTGATCTTCAAGCTCCGCTTCCGTAAGCTGAGAATGGGTGGTGCTGGCGGGATGGATCACAAGGCTCTTTACGTCGGCCACGTTTGCCAGCAGCGAGAAGATCTCAAGATTATCGATGAACTTCCACGCCTCTTCTTTTCCGCCCTTGATATCAAAGGTGAAAATGCTTGCGCCGCCGTTCGGGAAATACTTCTGATACAGCGCGTGATCCGGGTGCTCCGGCAGAGAGGGATGGTTCACCTTTTCCACCAGCGGGTGGTTCTGCAGATATTCCACTACCTTTTTTGTGTTCTCAGCATGGCGCTCCAGCCGCAGCGAGAGGGTTTCGGTACCCTGCAGCAGCAAAAACGCGGCAAAGGGAGAGATGGCGGCGCCTTCATCCCGCAGTAAAATTGCGCGGATATAGGTCACAAACGCTGCGGGCCCCGCCACGTCGGCAAAGGCAGCCCCGTGATAGCTGGGGTTGGGGGCGGCGATGGGGGCGTATTTGCCTGAAGCTTTCCAATCGAATTTACCGGAGTCTACGATCACGCCGCCCAGCGTTGTGCCGTGGCCGCCGATAAATTTGGTAGCGGAATGCACCACAATATCTGCCCCGTGCTCTATGGGGCGGATCAGATAGGGCGTGCCGAAGGTGTTGTCTACCACAACGGGCAGACCGTGTTTATGGGCGACGGCGGCGATGGCGTCGATATCCGGGATATCGCTATTGGGATTGCCCAGCGTTTCAAGATACACAGCCTTTGTGTTGTCCTGAATCGCCGCTTCCAGCGCGGCAAGATCGTGCGCGTCCACAAAGGTGGTGGAAATGCCGTATTGCGGCAGGGTGTGGGCAAGCAGGTTATAGCTGCCGCCGTAAATCGTTTTCTGCGCAACGATGTGTTCCCCCGCCTGTGCCAGCGCCTGAATCGTATAGGTGATCGCCGCGGCGCCGGAGGCTACCGCGAGGGCCGCAACGCCGCCTTCCAGCGCGGCAATGCGTTTTTCAAACACGTCCTGGGTGGAATTTGTCAGCCGGCCGTAGATGTTTCCGGGATCGGCAAGACCGAACCGGGCCGCAGCATGCGCGCTGTTGTGAAACACGTAAGACGTGGTTGCGTAAATCGGTACGGCGCGGGCGTCGCTGGCAATGTCGGGCTGCTCCTGCCCAACGTGAAGCTGTAATGTTTCAAACTGATATTTCCCCATGGTTTTAAACTCCTTTAATACGGTGTAATTACCCACCTGCCGAGTAGGTTGGTAGTATAATAACACCGCTGAAGTTAAATGTCAAGAGGAAATCCGGTTTTTTTTCGGTTTTTTTCAGTTTTTTTCGGGTTTTGCCGCTTCCTTTATAATATACCCCGCTTTTTCCAAAAGGTCAAGAGGAATATTCAGCGCGGGCAGCAGGCGCACTTTATCTTTCGCTGTGAGGCAGAGCACGCCGGCGTCCATGCACTTCTTTACCACCTCCTCTGCGGGAAGGGTCGTTTTCAGCCCCAGCATCAGCCCCATACCGGTAACGCTTTCAATGCCTTCGGCGGAGGCAAAAATATCTTTCAGCAGGCTGCTCTTCTGTTTTACGCTCTCAAGCAGATCGGTATCGATACGCTCCAATATGCTGCATGCGCCGGCGCAAACGGCCGGGTTGCCGCCGAAGGTGGAACCGTGGTCGCCGTGACCGAGCACGTTCGCCGCCTTTTCACCCAACAGCGCCGCGCCGATGGGCAGACCGCCGCCCAGCCCTTTCGCGGTGGTAACGATATCCGGCGTAATGCCGTAGTTCATATAGGCGTAGAGCTCGCCGGTGCGGCCATTGCCGGTCTGCACCTCGTCGCAGATCAGCAGAATGCCGTTTTCTTCGGTAAAACCGCGCAGTTCTTTTACGTAGGTTTCATCCAATGCAACCACGCCGCCTTCCCCCTGAATGCATTCGATCATTACGGCTGCGACCTTTGTATTGGCGGCAATGGCTTTCAGTTCTTCCATATCGTTCGCAGCGGCGTGGACAAAGCCGGGGGTAAGGGGCTGAAACAGCTCGTGGTAGTGGTCCTGCCCGGTGGCGGCAAGGGTGGTAAGGGTACGTCCGTGAAAACTGTTTTTCAGCGTAACGATCGTATAGCGGTCTGCCCCGTAGGTGTCGGCGGCGTATTTACGGGCAACCTTGATGGCGCACTCGTTTGCCTCCGCGCCGGAATTGCCGAAGAACACCTTCTTCATGCCGGTTCTTTCACACAGCATTTTGGCGAGCTTCGCGCAGGGTTCGGTATAGTAGAGATTCGACGTGTGCTGCACTTTTCCCAGCTGGGCGGAAACCGTCTGCACCCAGAGGTCGTCCGCAATGCCGAAGCTGTTCACGGCGATGCCGCTGCCCATATCGATATAGGCTTTGCCCTCGTCGTCCGTGAGCAAAGAGCCTTTTCCCGAAACGATCGCCACGGGAAAGCGCGCATAGGTATCCGCAACGTAAGTTTTATCTGTTTGTTTGATATCCATATTCATTCTCCGTATCCTTCATTCTTTTTTGATCAGTGTGCCTGCGCCTTCGTTGGTGAGCAGCTCCATCAGTATGGAGTGGTGGATGCGTCCGTCCATGATCACGGCGTTGTTTACCCCCTGCTGCAGCGCCTGAACGCAGCAATCCACTTTCGGGATCATACCGCCCGAGATCACACCCTCGTCAAACAGGTTTTTCGCCTCTGCAAGCGTGATCTCCGGAATCAGGGTGGAGGAATCGTTTCTGTGCCATAAAATCCCCGCGATATCCGTCATCAGAATCAGTCGTTCGGCGGCCAGCGCCCCCGCAAGGTACGCTGCCGCGGTATCGCCGTTGATGTTGTAGGTATTGCCCTCTTTATCGCATCCCACGGTGGATATCACGGGGATGTAATCCTTCTCGAGCAGATCCACAATGGGCTGAATGCGTACTTTGGTGATCTCGCCCACATAGCCGAGGCGTTCATCCTTCATCGTCGCTTCGATCATACGCCCGTCGATACCGGAAAGGCCCACGGCTCTGCCGCCCTTGGCCTCGATCAGGTTTACAAGCGTTTTGTTGATCTTGCCCGCAAGCACCATCTGCACGATTTCAACGGTCTCTTTATCCGTTACGCGCAGCCCGTCCACAAACACGGGTTTTTTGCCCAGCTTATCCATCAGGTCGCTGATCTCGGGCCCGCCGCCGTGCACCAGCACAATTTTTACGCCGATAAGCCGCAGCAGAACGATATCTTCCATCACCTGCTGCTTTAAGGCTTCGTCGATCATGGCGTTGCCGCCGTATTTTACCACCACGGTTTTGCCGCGATAGCGTTTGATATAAGGCAACGCCTGAACGAGCACCTCGGCCCGTTCGGCGTTTGAAAAATGCATATCCATCCTTTTTCTCCTTTAAGTGCGGTAATCGCCGTTGATCTTCACGTAATCGTAGGTGAGGTCGCAGCCCCAGGCGGTGGCGGCAAAGGATCCGTCGTTGAGGTCGATCAGGATCTCGATCTCTTTTTGCAGAAGGATCTCTTTGGCTTTTTCTTCAGAGAAATCCACACCCACGCCCTGCTCGCACACGCTGACGATCCCGGCAGCGCTCCGGAAGGCAACGTCGATCTTCGTCACGTCCACGTCTGCGCCGCTGTAGCCGATGGCGCACAGCACGCGGCCCCAGTTTGCGTCCGCGCCGAACATGGCGGCTTTGAGCAGGCTGGAGCAGATCACGCTTTTGGCCACGGTTTTGGCGGTTTGTTCCGCCGCCGCACCGCTTACTTTGCATTCTATGAGCTTGGTTGCGCCTTCGCCGTCCCCGGCGATCATGCGGCACAGCGCCACGGTAACGGTATTCAGCGCCTGCATAAACAGGGTGAAATCTTCGTTTTCTTCCATGATCGGCGTATTGCCGGCCATGCCGTTTGCCAGCACGGTTACCATATCGTTTGTGGAGGTATCGCCGTCGATACTGATCATATTGAACGTGTTTCTTATATCGCCGGAAAGCGCCTTCTGCAGCAGCGCGGGGGCGATGCAAACGTCGCTGGTGATGAATACCAGCATGGTGGCCATATTGGGGTGGATCATGCCGCTGCCTTTGGCCATGCCGCCGATATGGCAGGTTTTGCCGCCCAGCGTGAATTCCACGGCGGCTTCTTTCTTTATCGTATCGGTGGTCATAATGCCGGTTGCCGCGTCAATATTGCCGTCTGCGCGGAGGCCTTTTGCCAGTTCCGGCATGCTAGCGGCGATGGGGGTGAGATCCAGCGGCTGGCCGATCACGCCGGTGGAGGCCACGATCACGTCCTCGGTTTTTACGCCGATGGCTTCTGCCGTGATGCGGCTCATCTCTTCCGCCGTGGCTTCACCGCCGGCGCAGCAGGTGTTGGCAATGCCGCTGTTGCACACGATGGCCTGGGCAACGCCGTTTGCGATATGGTTTTTGGTGATCTGGATTGTTGCGCCTTTTACAAGGTTTGTTGTATAAACCGCCGCGGCTGCCGCCGGAACGTCGCTTCTTACCAGCGCCAGATCCTTTTTGGTTTTGTTCTTGCGTATGCCGCAGTGTATGCCGTTTGCCTTAAACCCTTTTGCGGCGCAAACGCCGCCTTCGATCAGCTTCATTTTGTATCCTCCTTAAACAATGAGCCCGGCGGTTTCCTCCGCGCCCAGCAGAATGTTCATGTTTTGAATGGCCGCCCCGGAAGCGCCTTTTCCTAAATTATCGAACCGTGCGGTGAGCAGAATGCGTTCTGCGTTGCCCGAAACGGAGATCTGCATATCGTCTCGCCCAGCGAAGGCGGAAGCGGAGAGGAATCCGTTTTCGTCGGCCTGTTCAACAAATCGGACCAGCCCTGTCTTATAATAATCCTTATAAATACTGCGGATATCTTCCTGAGAGGCGGTTATATCGCCGCCGGTCAGCGGGATCGCCGTTTCCATTCCGGCGTAATAATCCGCCACCACGGGTAGAAACGAGGGCGCGGTTTTGAGTTCGCATATCTTCTGCATCTCGGGCAGATGCTTATGGCTTTGCGAAAGGCCGTAAAGCCGCGGCGCATCCAGAAGGGGATCCCGCGCGGGCTCCTCATATTGCGCGATCATCTTTTTTCCGCCGCCGGAGTATCCGGTAACCGAGAGACAGGTGAGCGCTGCGGTATCTTTTATGACGCCGGCCTGCCGCAGCGGCGCGATCAATGCGATAAACCCGCTGGCGTGGCACCCGGGATTTGCGATCCGCTTCGACGCGGCGATCTGCGCACGCCGGTTGCCGATTTCGGGGAATCCGTAAACGAACCGCTCGTTTGTTCTGTGGGCGGTGGAGGTATCGATCACCGCCGTATCCGGGTTTTTGATCATTGTTACAGATTCTTTCGCAGCGTCGTCCGGAAGACACAAAAAGACCACGTCCGCTGCGTTGAGCATTTCCGCCCGCGCCGCGGGATCTTTTCGGAGCGTTTCCGGCAAGGTGAGCAATGTAACGTCTTTGCGCGCGGCCAGCCGCTCCCAGATGCGGAGCCCTGTGGTGCCTGCGCTGCCGTCAATAAATACTTTTTTCATGATATGGATCCTGATTTCAATATGATTGGTATAAATATGCAATGATTATACAGAAAACATGGATAAATGTCAATAATTATTCATATCAATTTAATAAAATTTCATAATCATACAAGAAAGGGCTTTTTGCGCGGCAGGGTTTTATGCGTTTTTTACCCGGAATGCCGAAAGTATGCGTACATACGGCGCCGCTGACAAAGAAACTGCATTTTTATATTGACAAAAAACGGATGGGGACTTACAATAAAATTATACAAAATACGGAGGAAATGTATATGGATCAGAGCAAAAAAGTGATTATGATCGCGCATAAAGGCTACAGCGGAAAATATCCCGAAAACACGGCGCTCGCATTTAAGATGGCGGGGGAGCACGGCTCCGGCGGCGCGGAAACGGACGTGCGTTATACCGCGGACGGCGTTTTTGTGACCCATCATAACGATGAGGTGGAATATGCGGACGGTACCGTAATGTGCATCTCGGAACATACGTTTGAAGAGCTTACGCAAAAGCCGTTAAAGAATACCAAAACAGACGATACCGTGTATCTTACCGCATTCAGGGAGTATCTTGAGATCCTGAGAGATTACGGTATGATCGCCTTTATTGAACTCAAAGGCCCCTATCCCACCGAAAAGGTGAAGGAAGTGTTCGATCTTGCCGCTGAGGTTTACGATCTGAAAAAATGCATTCTGCAGTCTTTTGATTTCGATAACCTGCTTGAAGCGCGCGCGCTGTTTCCCGAGCTGCCGCTGATGTGGACTTACGGCCAAGGGGAATCCCATTACGAACGCTGCTTCGATCACGGGTTTTCCATCGATGTGGATCAGTATGTGGTTACGCGGCAGATGATCGATGATTTCCATGCCCGCGGGCTGGAAGTGGGCGTATGGACCGTAAACGACGAGGAGCGCGTTGCTTTCTTTAAGGACATGAACGTGAATTATATCGAATCCGATTTCTATTGCTGAGAGGTGTTTTATGAGCGGGCTGCTGCAGGACGTAATGAAGTTTGTGGATTCCGAGCCGTATGAGATCATCCGGATCTCCGAAATCCATAACGACGGTGAGATTGAAACGCTCGACCGCGAAAAAACCAATTTCTGCCAGAACATCTATTCCGGCGCAAAGGCCTTTGCCATGACCGCCGTCGGTATCCTTTACGATCAGGGCGCCGTTAAGCCGGAAGATAAGATCTGCGATATCTTTGCCGACGAGCTGCCGGCAGGTATGGACGAACGCTGGGCGCTTGCCACGGTAGATATGGCCTTAAGGCATCGGCTCGGTATTCCCGGCGGATTCCTTGATATCGATTGCCATCCCGTTTCGGAATTCGGGCAGGATTTTCTGAAATACATGTTCACCTATCCGCTGGCCTATACCCCCGGCGAACAGGAACGGTATGCGGACGGCTCCACCTATATGGTCTCGCGCATCGTTTCAAAGCTCACCGGAGAAAAGCTGGACGACTTCCTCTGGCGCACGCTGCTGTGGAAAATGGGCTTTCAGGAGATGGCGTGGAGCCATTGCCCCATGGGCTATCCCATCGGCGCAACGGGTTTGTACGTGAACTCCTGCGACGTGGTAAAAATACCCTATCTGTATCTGAAAAACGGCGTTTACCGCGGCGAGCGGCTTCTGAGTGAAGAATGGGTGAAAATGACGCTGGAACGGGAATATACCTTTGAATGGGATATCACCGGCCGCTGGTTCTTCAAGGGCGGCATGTACGGCCAGAAAATGATGGGCCTGCCCTATCAGAACCGGGCGGTGGCGTTTCAGGCATACGGCGCGAATTCGGACCGTGTGGCAAGATTTATCGCCTCTTACGAAAATTAACGCATAACATTGAACGTGCCCCCTGCATACGATACTCTGCAGGGGGTATTTATATGGTTGAATATGCGCTCGATCTTGAAAACGCGGTACGCTACGCAGGCAAATGGGCTTACCGGAGAAATCCCGCGTATTATGATTTTGACGGTCTCGGCGGCGATTGCACCAATTTTATTTCACAATGCATTTACGCTGCGGGTGCGGTAATGAATTATACAAAAGACGTCGGCTGGTATTACGCTTCTCTGCGCAATCGCGCCGCGGCTTGGACGGGGGTTGAATATTTTTACCGTTTTATGGTGAACAATACCGGCGCAGGGCCGTTCGGCAGGGAAGTGCCCTTGGCGGAGATCGCCGTCGGCGACGTTGTGCAGCTGGGCGACGGCGGAAAGTTTTACCACAGTCTTTTGGTTATTGACGTAAAAGACGGTCAGCCCTATGTTGCGGCGCATACCGAAGACGTATATCACAGGCCGCTGTAT
>CAMOVW010000157.1 GCA_946627725.1 uncultured Clostridia bacterium | reverse complement strand
ACGGTCTGCGCGGCGCGCTGTTTTTCGAAATCGCCGGGGGTGGCGCTCACAAACCCCTTCTGCGCGGTGCGGGCGTAAAACTCGTCAAAGGTCAGAGGGCGGTTATCGAAGGCGCTGGGCAGGCGGAAGCCGAATTCCACCAGCGCTTCCTTACGGGACCGGTCGCCGCCGTACATGCCCCGCACCTGCGGCAGAGTAACGTGTGATTCATCCACAAACAGCAGATAATCTTCAGGGAAGAAATCCAGCAGCGTAAAGGGCGCGCTGCCCGGGGCGCGGCCGCTCATCACGCGGGAATAGTTTTCTACGCCCTTGCAGAAGCCGGTCTCCTGCAGCATCTCCATATCGTATTCCGTACGCTGGCGGATGCGCTGGGCTTCGATCAGTTTGCCGTTGGCCTTGAACCAGGCTTCCCTCTCCTCCATCTCGCCGAGGATGTTTTCAACCGCGGCGGCGAGCTGATCCGGCGGCGTAACGTAATGGGAGGCCGGGTAGATCGCCACGTGAGAGACGTTGTTTTTGATATCGCCGGTAAGGGGGTTGAACTCGCTGATGCGATCCACCTCATCCCCGAAGAACTCGATGCGCAGGGCCGTATCGCCGGAATACACCGGGAAGATATCCACCACGTCCCCCTTCACGCGGAACTTGTTGCGGGTGAAATCGATATCGTTGCGCTCATACTGGATCTCAACCAGGCGTTTGATCAGATGGTCCCGCTCCATCTCCGCCCCCTGCCGCACCGAGATCACCATTTTGCGGTAATCGATGGGGCTGCCGAGGGAATAGATACAGGAAACGGACGCCACAATGATCACGTCCCGCCGCTCTGAGAGCGCCGATGTGGCGGAATGGCGGAGCCGGTCGATCTCATCGTTGATGGCGCTGTCTTTTTCGATATAGGTATCGGTGGAAGCGATATACGCCTCAGGCTGGTAATAATCGTAATAGCTTACGAAATACTCCACCGCGTTATTGGGAAAGAACTCGCGGAACTCGCTGCACAGCTGCGCCGCAAGAGTTTTATTGTGCGCCAGCACCAGCGTAGGCCGGTTCACACGGGCGATCACGTTTGCCATGGTAAAGGTTTTGCCGGAGCCCGTTGCGCCGAGAAGCACCTGCTCGGTATAGCCTTTATTGATCCCTTCCACCAGACCTTCGATGGCCTCCGGCTGATCGCCGGTGGGCTGAAAACTTGAAACAAGTTCAAAATGATCCACAATATGCTCCTCCAAAGAACATTTGTTCTATTATAGCATAAATAAATATAAAAATAAATAGGCAATTTTATAAAATTATGTTTCGCAATCTCTCCGTTGCATACGCATCCTTTTATTGACAAATCTGTATTTTTACAGTAGAATAAAAACGGGCATTATACAACCCGCACAAAAGAGAAGAAGATGAGAAAGGTGATTTCAGTGAAAAAGACATTATCCGTTCTTCTGGCAATGCTGCTGATGCTGAGCGCCTGCCCGGCGCTTGCATTCGCCGCCTCCGACGACAAGAGCAAGGCGGACCCCACAAAACCGCCGGTACTGCTGATCGACGGCATCAACGCCACCGAGCTGGTGCGCGATATGGGCGAAAAAGAAGAAGAGACCGTTTTCCCCTTTGACAACGGCAGTATTCTTACCGCGGTGAAGGACAACGCCTCTGCCCTTTGGGATATGCTTGACGGCGACTATTCCGCCGAAAACGAAAACGCCGTGATCGATACGGTGCTGGAGATGATGGACGGCTTCTCCATGAACGACGACGGCACCTCCAAATATGATATCGATGCGGATTGGGTGCTGCCCGGCACCGAACGCCCCCGTTACACGGATGAAGACGGCGAAGACGGCGGCGGCAAGATCACGGACGCAATCGATAAGATCAAGCAATGGTTTTCCGATCTGTTTCACCGCAACGCGGAAGAGCTTACCGAAGAGGAACTGCGGCAGCAGTTCTTTGAGAACCGCTCCATCTATAAATTCCAATACGATTGGCGGCTGGATCCCTTTGAGATCGCCGACCGGCTGAAAGCGTACATCGATTACATGAAAGAGCTGACCGGATTCGATACCGTAGCGCTGGTGGGCTTTTCGGAAGGCGCGGCCATGCTGAACACCTACCTTACGGTTTACGGATACGGCGGCCTTGACGCCGTGATCTGGTGCTGCGGCGCGCATAACGGCGTGGAACTGGTTGGCCAGCTCTTCACCGGCCGCATCAACGTGGACGCAGCCGCCCTTACCGAATACGTCCGCGACAGCGGCGACAGCAGCGCTTCTGCGGAAATGCTTTCCTCCTTCCTGCAGGCGCTGAAATCCATCGGCGTTACCGGCAACGTGCTGAACTACACCAACAACATCATCCGCGCCATGCTGGCGGACGGCGGCATTCGCAGAATATTGCGGGAATCGGTTGCGAAAATGCCCGCCATCTGGAGCCTGATCGGCGACGCTTATTATGAAGAGGCGAAAGCTTACGTGTTCAATCAGCCCGGCGACGCCCAAACCTATGCGGAACTGATCGCCGCCATAGACCGTTACCACTACGGCGTACAGGCCCACAGCAACGAACTGATCGCCGGCGCGGCAGCCGCCACCGGAAAAATCGGCGTGATCTCAAAATACGGCCTGCGCGTTACGCCGCTGATCGAGAACGCGGATATCCTTACCGACGGTCTGCTTGACGTAAAGGCCACCTCCAACGGCGCCGTTGCCGCGCCTTACGGCAAAACGCTGAACAGCGGCTATGTGCAGGCGGTAAACGACGGGCACAACCACCTCTCCCCCGACGGGATGATAGACGCCTCCACCGCGCTGTACCCCGAGCAAACCTGGTTTATCAAAAACCTGCAGCACTCCTCCATACCGGACGATCTGTATCAGCTGTTTTATTTCATCGCATTTGCGGATCATCAGGTTACCGTGTTTGAGAACGCTTCCTTCCCCCAGTTTTCCGTTTACGACCCCATCGAGGGCAATATCCGCCCCATGAAGGACGCCTCCTCCCCCAACGCGTTCATGCGCGCCATGCAGCGGATCAAGAAGTTCTTCAAATCGCTGATCGAAAGAATCAAGAGCTTTTTCGGAAAGAAAAAATGATCAGAAAAAAAATACGGATTCCCCCTGTTCAACGCAGGGGGAAGCTTTTTATTAAGAAAAAGAACCGCATTACTGCGGTTTTTTCTGTGGATTATTGGCGCGTTCCAGCCAGATGGCCGCAACGTCCATTGCTGCGTACAAACCTTTTTTCTCGCTCTTTTTGGCGATCTTGTCGCGCGGACGAACGTCGGGATCGGTATTGATGAGCTGCACCAATACCTTATCGGCGATCTCTTCTTCCCCCACCTTTTTGGTGGTGGCGATCTGTATCATGATGATGAAGGGATCGTAGCTGTTGCCGAAGTATATCGTTTTGCCGCTGCGCACAAGGGGATACCCCTTATAGGTCAGAAATTCCTGTTTTGCTGCCATTATGCGTCTCCGTTTCCTGTTACTCTTTAATATAGTCTTTGAGCATGTTCTGAAGCAGCTCAAACCGGTCAACCCGGCGAATCAGATTCCGCGCGTTATTGTGCGTAGTTATATACGTGGGATCTTCTGTAAGGATATAACCCACAATCTGACTGATGGGGTTATAACCCTTTTCCAGAAGTGCCTCGTATGTGGTGAGGATGATTTTCTTGATTTCTGCCTCATTCTGATTTCCGATACTGAATTTCTTTGTCTCACCCACGAAAAACACCTCCGATAAATTTAATCAAAATTCATTATACAACTATTACATAAAAAAATCAAGGTATATTTTGTCGATCGACGTACATATTATAACATTTTTTCAAAAAAAACAGAGGCCGGTCCACGCATTCCGCAAAACCGGCCCCGGTTGTTATGTAACGGTTATCAACGCATGCTGCCGGGATCAATCGTCCGCCATGCGCGCCTGCTTGATCTCTTCGTCGGTGAGTTCAAAGGATTCGCCGTGCTTCACGCCGAACATTGCCACAAGGCCGATGGCAAACATGATAGCGCAATACAGGAACATATAGTTGTAATCGTCGTGGAACAAGCCGATCACAAGGCCGCAGAGAATGGGGCCGGTAATGGAGGCGGCCTGCGTTGCGGTGTAGTAATAGCCGGTAAAGGTACCAACGTGCTCTCTGCCGCCCATGGCAAGCACAAGCGGAAGGGTGTTGATATTGACGCAGCCCACGGCGGCGCCGCCGACAACAAGCGCGATCCACAGGCAGACCCATGTGAATTTGTTCACGGAGCCGTCTTCGCTGGGCCCGAGGATCTGCGAAACGGTGATATAGATCGCAAACATGATTACAATACCGATCAAACCAAGTATAATCGTCTTTTTACGACCTAATTTTCTGCCGAGGGTCCCGGCGGGGATACCGAAGGCGGCAAGGGATACCGCAAACACGGCCATCATCAACGTGGAATAGATCGGCGGCACCTGAAGGGTATCGTTTGCAAAGTTTGTAAAATTGGGAACAATCGCCTCTGTTGCGTTGTTGATCAGGAACAGCGCCGCAAGCATGATAATCAGACTTCTCTTCTGTGCGGGATCCATGCTCAGATTTCTTAAAGATATCTTTTCTTTTTTTTCGGCTTCGATTTCGATCGCCTGCGCCGCGGTAGCGGTAAGGTCGTGCATACGGTTCTTTTTATAGAATACGGCAAGCACGCAGATGCAGATGATCGCGATCAGAGCGGTAACAATGAAAACAGGCACGTAATTCACGTAAACAGGGTTGCCGTCGGCGCCTACCTTCACAACTTTTTCACAGACTGTCTGCCCGTCCACGATCAGCTTATCTTTGGACTGCGCAAGGAAATTGGAAAGCTGCTTGGTGCCCTCAAAGGCGGATTTATCAACGCCCTGCGCCCATTTGAGGATCACATTGCCTTCCGGATCCAAAGCAAGCACCTGCCCGAGGGTGTTCGTTTTCGCCTTCAGATTTTCGGAAAGCGTTGTAAAACCGATCAGCCCCACAAGAACAGCGGAGATGGTACCCACAACAAAACCCACCATCTGACCGATACCGCCCATGATATTGATCACGGCGTTGGCGTCTGACTGCAAACGGGACGGCGTAAAATCGGGCATCAGCGATACGACGGGCGAACGCCAGATGGACATGGTGAAGTTGAAAAGGATAACCACGCTCATCATCAGAAGGATGGAAAGGCCGATGGCTTTTACCGTGGCGGCAACGGGGATAAAGCAGAAGAAAAGCGCGGAAATCGGCATGCAGATAAGAATAAACGGCATGCGCTTGCCCCATTTTTTCGCTTTTACCGCATCGGACCGTTTGCCGAAAAACGGCAGAAAAATAACGCCGAATACGTTATCGATCGTCATAATGGCGTTAACGATCAGGGCGACCGTTACAAAGCCCCAGCGAAAATCCGCGCCGAGGGATTCGGTGAGCTTTTGGCGAAGCATTACGGGCACGTAAGAATTATAAACGGACCAGAGCAGCATACAGCCCATAAAGCCGCAGCCGATCAGGAACGTTCTGCCGTAATTCAGCTTTGCCTCTTTTTTTTCTGTCATACAGTATCTCTCCTGTAAGAAAAGAGTCGGATATGAATCCGCTTCTATCATTATAACAGAACCAAAGGCGTATTTCAATATGGAATTCGTTATTTTCTACAACAAAAAACCGCCCCATTCCGGAGCGGCAAAAATGAAAACTTTTTATTAAAAGATCCCCTGCTGATACATGGCGTCGGCCACTTTTTTGAAGCCTGCGATATTGGCGCCTTTTACAAGGTCGTAGCCCATGCCATATTCCTCGGCTGCTGCGGCGGAGATATCGTGGATGTTCTTCATGATGCTTTTCAGCTTCTCATCCACTTCTTCGGCGGTCCAGTTGTAGCGCATGGAGTTCTGGCTCATTTCCAGCTCGGAAACGGCAACGCCGCCGGCGTTCACGGCCTTGGAGGGCGCAACCACGCATTTGGTTTTCAGAAACTCGAGCGCGTCGTTGGAGGTGGGCATATTGGCAACCTCGATATAATACCTGGTGCCGTTGGCGGCGATCTTCTCGGCGGATTCCATAAGCACGTCGTTCTGCATGGCGCAGGGCATTACGATATCGGCCTTTACGCCCCAGGGCTTTTCGCCCGGGAAGAACTGAACGCCGAACTTATCGGCATATGCCTTTACGCAGCCGGGGTTGGTGGCGCGCATCTCAAGCATATAAGCAACCTTTTCTTCGGTGGAAACGCCGTCCGGATCGTAAATATAGCCGTCGGGGCCGGAGAGGGTAACCACCTTGCCGCCCAGCTGCATCATCTTTTTGGCCACGCCCCAGCTCACGTTGCCGAAGCCGGAGATCGCCACGGTTTTGCCCTCGAGGGTATCGCCGAAATGATCAAGAACGCTCTGCAGATAATAAACCGCGCCGTAACCGGTGGCTTCGGGACGGATCAGGCTGCCGCCGTAAGAAAGGCCTTTGCCGGTAAGCACGCCGTTTCTGAAAGAGGAAGTGAGCCTGCGGTACTGACCGTACAGATAGCCGATCTCTCTGCCGCCCACGCCCATATCGCCGGCGGGAACGTCCACGTCCGGGCCGATATACTTAAAGAGCTCGCTCATAAAAGCCTGGCAGAAGCGCATGATCTCCGCTTCGCTCTTGCCGTTGGGATCGAAATCGGAACCGCCCTTTGCGCCGCCGATGGGCAGGCCGGTAAGGGAGTTCTTGAAGATCTGCTCAAAGCCGAGGAACTTCAGAATGCCGCTGTATACGTTCTTCTGAAAACGAAGGCCGCCCTTGTAAGGGCCGATGGCGGAGCAGAACTGATAGCGGTAACCGCGGTTCACCTGCACGTTGCCGGCGTCGTCCACCCATGTAACACGAAAAGAAAAGGCTCTGTCCGGTTCCACAAGACGGCCGAGGATATCCGCTTTTTCGTATTCCGGATGCGCCTCGATCACAGGCTCGATGCTTGTGAGAACTTCCTCAACGGTCTGAATAAATTCAGGCTCGTGGGGGTTTTTTGCTCTTACGTTGTCGATGGTTCTCTGAATGTAGCTGTTCATAATATTTCCTCCGGTTAATAATTGTTATGAATAATACTAATATATAAATGAAATTAAATAAATATTGTTAATAGAATAATCTTTGGCGCAAAAAATGTCAATAGGTTTCATGCAGTTTTTTAATAGAATCAAAAAATATTGTATAAAATCAATAAACAGTATATGATATGCAGATACCGTTTTTATGTACTTTACAAATATTTCCAAGGGAAAAAACTTTGTAAAAAGCGACTAATCCCGCCCCGAAGGTCAACACTTTTTTCAGAGTATCAAAAAAGGCGGGAAACGGAATGCAGTATAACAGAGTGGAGATCACAAGCGTAAACACGTCGCGGTTGAAGGTGCTGAAGGAAGCCGAGATCAACGATCTGATGCGAAAAACAAAAGAGGGCGACAAAAAAGCGCGGGAAGCGCTGATCACGGGGAACCTGCGTCTGGTGCTCTCGGTCGTGCAGCGGTTCAGCGGCAGAAACGAGAACCCGGACGACCTTTTTCAGGTGGGATGCATCGGGCTGATCAAATCCGTAGATCACTTTGATATGAGCCAAGGGGTTAAATTCAGCACCTACGCGGTGCCGATGATCATCGGCGAGATCCGCCGTTTTCTGCGGGACAATAACCCCGTGCGAGTGAGCAGAAGCATGCGGGATACGGCCTACCACGCCATGCTTGCGAAAGAGGAGCTCATAAACGAGCTGCACCGTGAACCCACGGTGGAGGAGATCGCCGAAAAGCTGGGCATGGACCGGGCAAAGGTGATCGTGGCGCTGGAGGCGGTGGTGGAGCCCATCTCCCTTTACGAGCCGGTGTATACCGACAACGGCGAATCGCTGTCCGGGGTAGACCAGATAGGTTCTTACGACGATG
>CAMOVW010000156.1 GCA_946627725.1 uncultured Clostridia bacterium | reverse complement strand
TCAAGGGTATATACGAATATGAAGTCCCGGTAGGCTTTCAGTACTTTTTCGGTCCGGCTGCCTGCTTCAATATTTAACGACTCCGGCATGGGAATCAGCTTGTTGAAATCAATGGTTCCAAGCCCGTAGCGATCATCCTTTATGGCAATCAGCATATTCTGGACGGCAACGGGATCGCCGCTGAACTCAACAAGATTCGATACATAATTCGGCATTTTCCTTCGCCTCTCTTTCTATGGATAGGATAAACCGCCCCAGCGCGGTGATAACAGGCACGCTGACAGCGTTCCCTGCAAACTTATATAGCTTTGCATCGGAAAAGCCCGCGTTTGCCAGCTTTCGGAATTGCTCGTCGGTAAAACCCTGCAGACGGAAGCACTCCAGGGGCATGAGCTTGCGGATGTAGCCGTTATAGACGATGCCGTGGATATCCATGGCGGTAAGGGTATACATCGGCTCATCCGGGTCCTTGATTCTCCGTCCCTGCTGGCGTACCTTTTCCCGGCCGGGATTGATGATCGGTCGCGGCGCATCGAAAACCGGCAGCATCATACCAATGGCGGTATGTTCACCCTTATGGCTGCCGATCCCGGCATCCTGATGGGCGGTCAGGCATCTCGCAAGACCGGTGATCTTCGGATCGGGATTCATGTCTACGCCGAAACAGGCAGTGCCAGTTTTACCGTTGAAAGAACAACGGAGATGCTTCTCATTTACCGGTTTGAAAACATCAGTAAAGTACATCCCGGTCATACCGGCAAAACCGCCCGCCTGCGAAGTCAGGGTGACGGAAAGCCCGTCCGTTCCGTAGACGCGTTCTCCCTCCCGGCCAGGTATGAGTTGCTTAAGAGTCTTCGGGTTGCAGTCGGTGAAAGATAATACTTTGCCGGCGCATCTTTCACGATCACATCCGACAATGAACACGCGATTGCGGGATTGGGGGACGCCGAAATTTGCGCTGTTAAGCACCTGCCACGAGACATCATACCCCAATTCATCCAGCGCGCCGAGGATGGCAGCAAACGTCCGACCTTTGTCGTGCGATAACAGGCCGGGAACGTTTTCAAGCAGCAGATATTTGGGTTTTTTAACGGCAGCGATGCGGGCAATTTCAAAAAACAGGGTTCCTCGGGTGTCTTCGAAGCCGAGTCTTCTTCCAGCCACCGAAAAACTCTGGCAAGGGAATCCTCCGCAAATAAGGTCGAGATCCGGAAGCTGGGTGGGGTCAATGGTACGCGCGTCTGCAAAATACAGTTCTCCTTTCGTGTCATACAGCGTTTCATACGCTTTCTTAGCATAAGGGTCAATTTCACAGTAACCGACGCACTCAAACCCATTCAGCTTTGTCAGCCCGCTGCGAAAACCGCCGACCCCGGCAAACATATCGAAAAACCGGAGCGCCATATGGCGTCCGACCTTTCAATTTCTTTTCTATCACTCCTTTTTCTGATCCTTAATGGAAATTAAGTAGTAATCGTACAGATCCTCGGCTGTTTTGATTTCAAATTCCTTATCAAGATTCTCATCATAGAGGCAATCTCCATCAGGATCGGCAGTTAACCACCACTCGATAAGGTCAATATCGTTCAAATAGCAAAGCAACCAGTTCAGGTTGTACTCAAAAAGAGGATCAATTTCAATTGCCCGACAGTTCACACCGAGGCTGATTAATATTGATGCCAGAGAATCCATCCACTCAACATTTTCCTTGAGTTTATTAAGCAATTTGCAAGCGATATCTTTTTTTGCATCTGCGGTCAACTTCTTAGAAAGTTCTTCAACAAACTTTTCTTTCAAGCGTTCATACAAGCTTGTTTTCATTTCTTCTGTCATATCATTTTCCTCCTACATAGAAAGAACGGGGCCTTCGTCTTCATCGAAATCGTCCCCGTTCAAATTATTTTGATTGTTTTGTTCCTGTTCTTCTGTCAGTTCCGCATCGGTCAGTTTGCGGAAGCTGTCTTCACCCGGCACGAGAGAAAGCGACCTCCCGTTGTCCCATTGCATCCCGATCTGGCCGATATCGTCAACGTATTGGACTGTACCGCGCGTTCCGGGTGGGACGGGAGCCCAGGGATCCTCCATATGATCCAACTGGATCCGGGTACCGGGCGGATAGGTCTGTTTCATGTGCTCGGCTGTTCTTCGCATTCGGTCAAATTCATTCATGGGTATTCCTCCGTAAAGGTTATTTATTGTGTTTCCATTGGGCGTAAAGCAGCCCGCCGGTTTCCATGGGGTAGTAGAATCCCGCCAGATACGCCTTGCCGCTGCCGTCCCGTTCGGTGTTCCACTGGGTGAACGTGTAGCCCGCACGGACAGGTATTGTCTTTGGGATTCTGATTGTGGCGCCGGCTTTTACGGTGTGTACGCCGGTATTTGAAAAGGTCCCGCCGTTGGGGTTAAATCGGTAGCATACCTGAATGGGCTTCCATCTGGCATACAGGATCGAGCTGTCCCTTCTTCCATACGGTTGACCGGGCAGATAATCTGTCCCTTTACCGTCTATCCGCGTATTCCAGCAAACGAAGGTGTAACCGTCCCGAACCGGGATATCCGTTGTCAACTCGACACGTTCATTCGGCCCCTTGACTTGTCGTTTCGGCGCTTTTCTGCCCCCGTTTGCGTAGAACACCACAAAATACGTTTTCGGCGTCCACCGGGCGTACAGCTTCAGATCCTGATTTTCAAAATATTCGGAACCTGGGTAATACAGCGTCCCGCCGCCGTTCTTTTCGGTGTCCCAGCATTTGAAGGTATAGCCCTCGCGAACCGGTCTTGCGGACGCGATCTGTACAGGCGCGTCCTTCCGCTTTATCTGCTGCTTCGGCGCGTCGGTCCCGCCGTTGACGTCATAGCGAACATACCATTTCGCGGGAGCCGCCTGCGCGATCGGCAGCACGGGCAGAAAACAGAATACTGTGATGAGCGACAAAAGCAAGCAGAACAGTTTTTTCCTGATCTTTACCATAGATGGACCCCTTCCTTCTTCAGATGATCGCGTTGAGGCTGAATGGCTGACCGCCAACCGTGAAATCAAATTCTGAACTGCCGATGTTATGGCAGTGTTCAGATAAAAAGCGATAGTCCCTGGAGCTGCGGATCGTCATATACGCCACCTCTTCAGGGGTCGCTTCTACGATATCCTCACCGCCGTACAGATACGTATCCACGTCTGCGTGGACCTGCGTTCCTTCGGGGAACTGCGCTGTGAAATCCTCATAAGCGGTCCAGCCTTCCAGATCCTCGCAATCAGAAGGTTCCCCGCATACGAGGAAATCCTTCATTTTGCCGTCTGCAGAAAGGGTAACGCTTGAAAATTGAATTGCCATTGCTTTTCTTCCTTTCAGATTGCATTCCAATAGGTCAGCAGGATATTCTGCCAACCGTTGAAGCAGGTGTACATAATCAGATCGGCGGTTACGGTCCCGGCAATGCTGTAGCCATCACTATCAAGAATATCCGTTCCGGTGTTGGTCCCATAGCACACACAGTTGCAGACGTATTTGCCGACGCCGCCGTCCGCGTTGGCAACATATGCGACGTCGCCCTTTTGCACACGGTGCAGCGTTGAAAATCCCTGATTGTTATGATCCGCCACCACGGGCATCACATCTCTGAACCAGAAGTACGCGGCGCTGTCGGACGCGTCCACGATCCTTTGGACGTCGTCAATGCCGAGTCTTGCAAAATTCAACGGAACGCTGATCCCGACGGAAGGAATGTTAAGCCTGCCGGCCGAACCGTATACTGTTCTTTCAGATACCGTCGTTTCGTTTTTCGGCGTTTCTTTCCCTGTCGTATGGATTTCTGATTCCTGTTTTTTGGTCGACGGTTCTGTCGGTGGCTCCGTCGGCGCTTCTGTGACCACAGACGCTTTTGTCGTTGATGCTGCCGTGGTCGTTTCCGCCGCAGTCGGTATCTCTGTGGTCATTTCTGCCACGGCCGTTTCCTCGGTGGTCGTCTCCGGCGGCACAAAGGGCAGGTTGCCGATATGGTACTCTTTTGATTCTGATACTTTGGTAACGGATGGATCCGTATCCGCTTCGGTGATCAGGTGCGGATTGTATCGCAGACAGCCACAGAGCAGGACCGCAGAGAGCGCGGTTGCGACAACGGGATAAACAGTTTTCATATTCTCCCGTCCTCCTTACTGCTGCAAATGCAAACCGGGTTCCGGATCGAGCTGATCGAGTACTGTTTTTACGTCTTGTCCAGTGGAGGAGCATAGCAGACCGCCCTCTACGAATATGCCGCCTTTTTGCTCAGCGTAGTATTTTCCGAAGGCGTCCATATCCAAGAATCCCCACAGTTCCATATCAGCGTGATACTCGTCTCCTGCTTCCAGAACGTAATTGCTAACATCTCTGTACGTTTGCGCAGGGATAAGGTAGAGATCGTCTATATGGTCAGCGAGGATGGAGATATTTTCCGCAGTCGACGCGCCGGTATGACGGGCCAGCAGAAGAAGGAAGTCCGTATCCTCGTAATCCATTCCGTCCAGACGCTTTATGACTTCATTCATGGCAAGCAGCCCTTCCGATCGGTTGATCGACTCATACAGCTGGCCGATCAACCCTGCGGAGCCCTGTTCAAGCGTTATGTCGCAGTCTGAAAGCTCTCCGGCGCCGAGCCTGCGGACAGCCTTATGGATCGCGGACTCTTCCTCCGGCAGGAAAAGAAGTTCCTCTTTTCCGTTAAAAGACAGCGTTGCAGCCATTTTGCTGTCCGGGCAATCATAATACGGAGGGAAAGACGTGCCGTCATATACGGTGGCAAATTCCGTTTCCCGGTCCACGAACAGCAGGCCGTGTTCGGTAAAGTGTCCCGTTCCGGATGCAATGAGATCCCTACCGATCCTTTCATATTCCGCCGTCTGTTCCGGCGTTTCGTTTTCGCGCGTTGGGACTGCTCCTTGGGTGTTCAGCATATGCACTCTGCCGATTTCCGCAAAGTTGCTGACATTGGTAATCAGGGAATATCGGTTCAGATTATATGTGAGATTTATCAGATCCTTGAGATCTGACATCCCCTCCGCTTTCAGTCCCTCAAAAAAAGCGTTTGCTTCACCCTGATCAAATCCATCCATCCTCCGCGCAAGGTAATTCAGCACGTCAAGGTCAAGCATCTGACCGGTCAACACATCAAGCTCTTTCGGGAACGTTACCTGCGCAACTTCAATTACCGCATGACTCGGAGGCGTGCCGTAGAGGTCTGTCAGGTTTTCCTTCAGCTCTCTTTCCCTGCATGGCAAACTGAATACGACGGTTTTGCCCATCCGCGCTGCTTTGATTTCAATAGAGACCATCTTCTATCCACTCCTTTCGGCAAAAAAAGCCCGGTACTGCGGAAGAGAAAGCAATACCGGGCAGGAAACAGGTATTCATTTGTATCAGAGGGGGAACGTAGCGGACAGCGGCGTTTTATCCACAGGCGCCAGCAGTACCTTACCGGTTCCGCGATAGACGTTGACGAGCCCTTCGCCGGAAGCGGCAGAACCGATCAGCGTTTTACCACTGCGCTCTACGGTAAGGTCGAGGGAGTTGGACCAGGCGATGGCAAAGTTGCCGTCCACCTTCAGCACGTCATTCTCCAGAACGATCTCGATCAGTTCTTCGCGGGGACAGGCGGATTCGATGGCCAGGATCCCGTTGCCGGAGATGCCGAGGTTGAACAGACCTTCGCCGCCCGCGACAGCCGAGCTCAGATTGGACCGCATTACCGCCTTATGTGTCAGCCGGGATTCGCAGGCGAGGAACAAGCCGTCATCCAGAACGACCGTGCCGTTCCAATCGGACGTATCCAGCAGGATGATATGCTTGTACGTCGGTTCCAGCACCAGCGTTCCGCTGCCGGTATATTCGGGCTTGATGGCGCTTTCACCGGTAACCTTTCCACGGAAAGTTTTTCCGATCAGATCTCCCACGCCCTTAACGCCGGTGGTGGAGAATACCTGTCCGGCCATCCACTGCATTGCTCCGGCCTGACAGATGATGCCGGATGTGCCAACGTCACAAACCAATTGGCGCTTGCGGACGTTCATCTCGTTGCAGAAGAATGCTGTCTGCGCCGTTGCCGGCGTCACGCTCAGATCGCGTTTGTACTCGACGATCTGAAAGGCTCCTTTCGCGTCCACGATGCGAACGTCGTCGTTGTTGGTGAAATTGTTGATCTGAATCATTTTGTATCTTCCTTTCTCCTTATCACATGGTCATACCGAAGCCCTGGTCTTCATCCTCGGACGCATCGAAATCCGCATCGAAATCCGCGTCAACTTCATTCGGATCGAGGGCTTCTTCATCGGCGGCGGAAGCGGGCTCAAAACCGTCCGAAACAGCGGTTTGCGCGTCTTCGTCGGGTTCTTCTTCCATACCGGTGTTTTCGTCCGAAACAGCCTCAGACTGGGCTTCCAATTCGTCCTGTTCCCGCTGGAGTTCGTCTTCGATCAGCCCGATCACAAACTGCCGCTGCGTCATGTTGTTTCTCTGGAGGTAATCTTTGATCCGCAGATAAAGATCTTCCGGGATCTGAAACGCGAGGGTTCTTGTCTTTTCCATTGTGGTTCCTTCTTTCATGTTGATTTTTGGGTGAAGCTCATCCTGCAGGGCCATGGTAACAAATTCGGCCATGGTCATTTCATGAGCATCCAGATACTGTCGGACCTCCGCATGAAGATCGGCGTCGATCTTTACGGTCAGCCCTTTCTTTTCGGCGTCAGCCATTTGCATCATTCCTTTCCATGTATGATTTGATTGCGTCCTTCACAACTTCTTCAACCGTGCGTTCTGTTTCTGCCACATAGAGCAGAAGTTCCTCAGTCAGCCATGCCGGGATTTCAATTTCCATTACGTTACCTGTGGTCCCATAACCTGGGACTCCTTTCTGATTAGATTTGAGTAACAAAAAAGCCCGGTGCTGCGAATCGTTTTGATCCGTAACGCCGGGCTGATTTCACATAATTTGACTGACGATCAGGAATAGTTGATCGAATATTTCCATCGGTTCACTTTTATCCGTTTTATTTTTTGACCACTTATTTGACCACAAACAGAAAAAAAATGGGTGGAACAGATGGATTTATTTGCACTAAAATTGAACATTCAGCATACTATTTGTGCATAAATAGAGCGTTTTTTACCAAAAAAACGCCCATAGCGCTCTTTGGGAGCAGGATGTCGGGGGTTCAAATCCCTTCACTCCGACCAAGAACCCGCCTGAAATCGTCTATTTCAGGCGGGCTTCCTTTTTCTTTGTTTATGCGGTGCTTTATTTTTCTACGACTTCATGTGCAATCGTTGAACCGGGCTTCGATTGTAAGAAACCTGATACGAATCCATATATACTGATAAATCTCCCGTCCGCTTCGGAATGCCGCCCGTTATCCTTCCATGAGGCCGAAAGCGATCACACCGAGGGAGATGTACGTGAGCATTGAGGCAAGGAGCCTGCCCCGTCTGGTTTTGACGCGGAACAGCAGAAAAACGATGCTGTAAATAAGGCCGCAGCCGCCTGCCGTAAGCGAAGCGCCGACGTACCAGGCGTGTTGATCCACCATGGACGCGACAAACGGATAGGTGCCCTCCATCACGTAATGTCCCATCCAGTTGAACGCAAACGAGAGAAGCATACACCAGACGCCCCAGTCAAAGCTGTGGTGTTTTTTGCCGTAGATCATCAACAGGATGAACAAGCATGCGATCGGGAAGGTCGTTACGCTTTCAAACGGAACGAAATGGACCCCGCCCACCGAATAGTGCCATGAGATCTCACCGATGAACTGCCACAGCAGGATCCCCGCCGCAAAGCCGAGAAACGATGACGCGTAGTGCTTGTCTTTTTTCGCCGCCCGCGACGCGATAAACGTAAAAACGAACCATAGCGCCAGCGCGGCGACGCGGAACGCCAGCCTGCCGGCCATGGGCTTGGGCTGTTCTTCTCCGACCAGGGC